>DYGC01000026.1 GCA_020724925.1 Candidatus Paceibacter sp. | reverse complement strand
TTGACTCAAACAGACTGCTCGGATTTTGGCTTTGCCAAAACCACTCAAACTCACCTCAAAATTATTACCTTCACGGACCAATGGGCGGAATTTTAAAAAATATTTAAAATAATATTTAATTTTTATTAATATAATTATTGTTCCTACACAAAAAAAATCCCCATTTTCGAGGGGATTTTTTTTATTGCAATCTATCTTATTTTATCTCATAACCGATTTCCACCTTAAAAACCAATTCTTCCGAACCGGCTTGCACGCTAATATCGCTTGGGGTGGTATTATAAGCGGCTTCCACCATTCCTGCACCTTTACCATAAACCGGATAATAATAATCATTCACTTCATATTCGTAATAACTGGTAATCTTAACCACATCAAAACCCACTAAATCTTGCAATTTTTCCAATTTATCTTTGGCTTTAGACACCGCTTCTTCACGCAATTGAGCAATATATTTATCGCGATCTTTCACTTCAAAATTTAAAGAAGAAATGGAATTGGCACCATTTGAAGTACTGGCAGCAATAATATTGTCAGTTTTAGTCAAATCTTTAATGGTTACGTTAATGCTTTGACGTAATTCATAACCCATAATTTCATTCGGTTGCACTTCGTAATTGTAAGTCGGATACAAATTATAAGAAGTGGTTTTAATGTCCATATCAGCCACGCCCAAACCCTTAACCGCTTCAGTAATCGCTTTCATTTTCTTGTTGTTTTCTTGGCTGACCACATCCACGCTCTTACCTTGAGTCACGACTTCCAAAGTCAATTGTGCTTGGTCCGGTTGCACATATAAACGAGCGGTACCATCAGCGGTAATGCTGTTCGGCATCGGATCGGTTTTGCTGTTGATAGTCAAACCATCCAAACTGAACTTGCCAGTCACCATAAACACCGACACAATTACCAAAAAAGCTGTTAAAGAAACCAATAACAGGCCCTTTAAAATTTTTTCTACCATAAGTTTTTCACTTATTTTATTAGTTAACTTGATTTTTATTATTGAACGATTGTCACGTAATCTTTGTGGAAATTACCGTCAATGGAAATTTCTTGATATTGGGAACCATATTCCAACTGCCAATAATGTTTATAAGAACCGGCTGTAGACGGTGCTTGAATATAAAAAGTAAAAGTATATGATTCACCGGATTTCACGTCTTTATTGATTTTTGCCACCGCCATATTGCTCACCCAAGAAGCGGAACTGTAAAAATTACTGCCTCGGAAAGGACTAATTTCCCGATATGAGCGTAAAACCACTTGTCCGCTCGGCCAAGTTTTTTCACCAGTATTTTTAAAAGTCATGGTGATTTTTTGGCTGCTGTTTTTGGCAATGGAAACCGGCATATTAACCTGACTGATGCTGGCCGCAAAACCAGGCGCAAAAGTTTGCGTCGTTGGCGCGGCGCTCACAGTCGGAGCGGTAGTCGTGGCGGACGGCGTAGTCGGTAAAGGCGTTTGTTGACTGACGGTCGTGACCGGAGTCGGGGCCAAAGTCAAATGATCATTATTGACCACCGTATCAACACCAACGGCGATTTTCGGATAAACCGAACCGGTCGGAAATAATTTCGGATCACCATTCACCAATTTATACATTTTTAAAGAATATTCATAAACAGACGGATCGGTCGGACGAGTGGTAAAAGTAAAGGTCGCCGTTTCGCCAGGATTGACGACATCCTCGGCCATCTGAATAAAATTATTGGTGTCTTTGGTAATATTTGACCATTCCAAACGCGTGTCAGTTTTATACCAAGCTTTATTTCCTACATTTTTGTAAAGAACGGTAATTTTATGAGCGGTATTGATTGGACTGGTATTTGGATAAGTATGGCTGACCAACTGCGCGTCATAATTAAACAAACGCGTCAAAGTAAAGGACAAAGCCGATTCCGGAAAATAGCCACGCCCCCCCAAAACCAAGACATAATCAAAACTCTCTGCTTTTACATACGATGGATCGATCGGAATGGTAACACGCACGATTTCTCCCGGTTTAACTTCGGTTTTGCTGAGTTTAATCTTTGGTAAAACAGTGATGGCACTATCCTGATTATTAAATAAACTGGTATCAGTGATGGACGGAATGTTGGCGAACGCTAAATCCGATTTTTTTAATAAATACAAATTATTCAAATCCTGATTATACCAAGTTTGTGAACCGACATTTTTATATTCCACCCAATAATAACCGATTTCCCCTTCTTTCGCCCAAATTTGACTTTCCCCTTTTTCCAAAACTTGTAATTTGTACTGAGTTTGTGCAGGCGGCGCCACCACGATTGGCGTGGGGGGCGGCGTTATGGTGTTGCCGGTCATACCGGTTGGATCACCGAAATAACGATTATACAAAGTAAAAAATAATTTATTACCATGAATATGTGGCGTGTAAGTGTACAAATTAGCGGTCGCTTGATTTTGAATGGTAAAAGTCTCACCACTAATAGTCACCGTTTGTCCGGCTTTGTTAATAAAATTATAAATACTAGCATTATTGCTGTAAAAACGCATGGCACCAGCGGCATTATCCACTTGTTTACCAAAACCCTTATACTTTTGAATTTTCGGATTGTCATAAGCACAACTGTCACAAACACCATAACCCATCGCCCAGTCATAACGATTTTGCGTAGGCGCGGTCAAAGTGATTAAACTCTGTTCCTTTTGTAAAAAAACCAATAACAACTTGGGATTAACTTGATATTGTTGGGCGGCCATGTAAATGATTTCCGCCGCCGTTTTCAAATTTCCTTGGTAATCTTCAGTGATATACCAAGCCAAAGTGCTACCTTTTTCTTGCAAAAAGTTCTGAATCTCACCAATGCTCATGCAATTATAATCGTTCATCACAGCATCGCTCAAAATATAAGCGGGATTAAAAACCGGATCTGCCACTTGTGCCCTACTCGAAAACGGTGCCAAGGCAAAAATAAAGGCTAATATTAAAACGCTAACATTAAATTTACGCAAAAAATTCATAAAGTAGTTTTTATTTTTCTCTTTGTTATTATAACAAAAAGAATGAAAGATGGCAAAAGAAAATTATTGAGTGCTGTGTGCACTCAGTAGGCATTCCGGAATCCTGTTCGCCAACATGGACCCTTCAGTAGTCATTCCGGAATTTTGCCCCGGCACGTGAGCTGGCAAAAATAATAAATAATGGCCGGGGAAAAATGTCCGGAATCTCGTTATAGCAAACAGCTCTAGTTCCACGAGATCCCATTTTTAAGTCATCCTGAACTTGTTTCAGGATGACCCATTACAATGTTTCCGGGATGACTACATTACAGCCGTGGTTTTCCGTGAATGACTACATTACAGCCGCACTTACTTACAATTGTCAAAAAATTTCCCCAAAAACGCGAAAAGGACCGAAACTTGTGAGTAGATCAAGCGATGAATTCGCGATCTTTCACAAATCTCAGTCCTTCGGACAGCAGAGTTTTTCCCCTCTGCCAGGGATAGCGGGATCAGCCCGGCCGGTCAGGGTTCGGCGTTCATGATGAATCAACCCCAACACAACCTGTTATGCCTAGCCCTTTCCGGACCGGGCTTCACCCAACTCGGGACGAATTCTTGTTTCCGGGGGGATGTGCTCAGCTCTTGGCTTCAGCACATCAAGCACGTGGTGTGTCCCGATCTAGACCACGTACTTATGCCCGGGATGTCTTAGTTTTAATGGTACAATGGAGCACCATTCCTTTCTCCGCCTTTTAGACGGGTTAGCATCCAACCATCAGCTGAGCGTGCGACGTTGCACGGAGCCAGGTTGAATGCGTGGAAATATCAGCCACCAGGAGTCCGGGAGTTGGCGCTGACGCCGACCTTAACGGCGCGCGGCCAACACTCCGGATGTCTTTGAACTCGCCAGACATCCATTGGCTTTCTCCTTTCTTTGTTGAATCACCCAACACAACAAACTAGATACCCGGTCCATCACGAAGATATGACTCGAGCACCATGAAAGTTCGTGCGGATGATCCTGTTTATCATTAGTCTTACTACCCCTTAAATGCTTCGCCCCGTGCTAATGATTAACGGCGGGAAGCGGGATGACAGGATTATAACTAACCCATTGGAGCACTTCCTTTGCCCCAGCTGCCCCAGCGGCCGTTAATTGTTAGCTCCCACCACGATACCCGGCATAATTGCCGACTCGCGATAAAAGCTTCTTCAACATTCCTTATAAGCGCCCTGTTATCAAAGATAAGAGAACGCCTAAAAGGAATGCTGAAGACCTCACTCACAAATTGTTAAAAAACATTATGAAAGTATTGTAACATATTCTATTCTTTTTGTCAAGGGTATTTGAGAATTCCCCTGCAAAACACTGAAAACCGACTTTCATTATTTTTATAGTATAACAAATTATTGAGCTCTTGTCAATATGGTAAAAATATTGAACCCACAGCAAAAAAATTCTTCGAAAACTTTAAAACAAACTATAATATGATATAATATAAACAAGAAAATTACTTTTAATGATTTATCAAAAAATATGCCGAAAAATTTAGAGTCTTTATTACCAACGCTACCCGCTCCCGAAAACAAGCCAAGATCTCAAACTGTGGCACGCGCCGCCGAAGCGGCTAAAACCACTCCCGGAAACCTGGAGGATCGATCTTTTAGTAGACAGGATTTGCTCGACAGACTAGCCGAAGTAAACCCGGAAATTCCTGAAGTTCCCACACTTCCCACAATGCCTACCCTAGTTAATACAATCCCAGACGAAGCACTAGACAGCTGGGATCCAGAAATTTCTGCCATAGAAGAACAATTTGATAATCCAGAAAATCTGCATAGCCTCCTAGAACTATATAATGCAGAATATAACCAATATAATGACCCCAGTAAACCTTTATCTCCGGAAGAAAGAAAACATTTACAAAACGTTTTTGAAGAAGTTAACCGCTTAAGAGAAGCAAGTAACGAAGCTATTTTGAATAAAAGTAACATGATCAAAAAAGCCTTGACACCAATAGTAAATGGCCTACAAATACATACTGAAAAAATTCAATCATTTTTTCCCAATATAGCCAAGACCTTAGCAAATCTACAACAAATCGAGACACTTCCAAACATAGTTGCAAATTTAAGTAGCAAAGGGCTCATCACAAGATTAGTACTGGATAAAAGCGAAGGTAGTATTACTCATAACTTATTAATTCTTAGTGGTCAGTTAAAAAATTTGGATACTCAAGGCATTGATACAAACGAAATCAAAAACCATATCCAAACCTGCCAAAACTTAATTGCTGACATTGACCGTTATTCTCAAACAATTGATAGCCCCATTAATAAATTGTGGCTTTCCCTGGCTGATAAATTAAAAATCAAATACGAAACTTAATCACTATTTATTTGAAAATAACATTAAGCAAATGCTGGAATTTTGAATTTTGCCATATCCCTGGCATTTGACAAAATCCCCAAAAAACATCATAATTAAAAAAATCTTTTAATGATAATTTATTTACTGATATGAAAAAGAAATTAGAATTTACCTACTACCCCAACCCGATTCTCCGCCAAAAATGCGCGCCGATTGTGGATTTTAACGATGAAATCAAAAGCATTGCCGCCGAAATGATTGAAAAAATGCACGAACACAAGGGCATCGGTTTGGCCGGTCCGCAAGTTGGCTTAAACCAACGGATTATTGTAATTGAACCGACTCCCGGCGAGCCGAAAGTTTTATTAAACCCGGAAATTACCGCTTCTTCCAAAGATTGGCAAATCGGCGAAGAAGGTTGTTTAAGCTTTCCGCGCATTTACGGTTTGGTGCCGCGTGCCAAGAGTATCACCGTGCGCTATCAAGACTTGGACGGAAAAAAGCACAAACTCAAAGCCAATAAATTGTTGGCCGTTGTTTTAGCTCATGAAATTGACCATTTAAATCAAATTTTATTTATTGATCGTTTTATTAAAGTCAATCAAGGCGAGGAAGATTTAAAAAAATTATTAAAAGAATCCAAAGAAAAAATTAATCTTTATGAATAACCAAGCTTTTTCCTATGTTTTTTGGGGAACGGAAAAGTTCGCCAAAGATATTTTGGAAATTTTGATCAAAAACAATCTGCACCCCTTAGCCGTGGTCACTGCACCGGACAAAGCCGTTGGTCGTAAACAAATCATTCAAGCTCCGCCGGTCAAAGAATTGGCACTTAAAGAAAACATTCCGGTTTGGCAAATTGCTGATTTAAAAAGCTCCGAGGCTGAGAATTTTTATGATGAACTGCGTGCCTTGAACGCCGATTTTCAAATTGTCGCCCAATACGGACAAATCATCCCTACCCGCTTTTTGCAAAGTGCGCGTTTTGGCGCAGTTAATGTCCATGGCTCTTTACTACCAAAATATCGTGGCGCCTCGCCGGTGCAGACCGCTTTATTAAATAACGATAAAGAAACCGGTGTCAGCTTGATTTTAATGGATGAAAAAATGGACCACGGCGATATTTTGGCCACGCAAAGCATCAAAATTGAAATCAGTGACAATACCACCAGTCTTTTGGATAAATTAGCGATTATTGGTGGCTATTTATTGATTAAAACCTTGCCGGATTTTGCCGCCGGCGAGCTGGAAGCGATTCCCCAAAATCATCAAGACGCAACTTTTTGCGGTTTGATCAAAAAAGAAGATGGTTTGATTGATTGGCAAGAACTGAGCGGCCAAGAAATTTTCAATCGTTTCCGTGCCTATTATCCATGGCCAGGTATTTATTATTTTATTGATGGTAAACGTTTATTACTTTTGGATTTGGATTTAAATGAAAAAATCTCCAATTTCACGCCAGGACAATTTTATACTAAAAATGGAAAATTATTGATTAGCGGCAACGACGGTCAAACACTGGAAATCAAAAAATTACAATGGGAAGGAAAAAATCCGGTAAGCGCGGAAGAATTTGTAAGGGGGTATAAAAATGTTATTGAACAATAAAAACATCGTTTCTCATTAAATACTATGAATGAGTAGTCATTCCGGGGCTGAGCCGCAGGCGAAGAGCGAGCTTGCCCCGGCACGTGGAT
>DYGC01000025.1 GCA_020724925.1 Candidatus Paceibacter sp. | reverse complement strand
ATAATGAGCAGCCAGGCACTGCTCAGAAAATAAAGTAATAACCAATATTTTGGTAGCAATTGCCAAAAGCTGCGAATCGCTTCGCCGGTACGGGCGTGGTAGGCGCCGAGCAGCAAAATTGCCAGTGAAAGCAGATAAATTCCGGCGGACAGATAATCAAAAATGCTATTTTTATTGATTTTATAGGCCGCTAAATAAGTTTTTAGATTTTGCCACGTGTTTGTTAACAAAGATGGCTCAGTTGGGCGCTCGATATCTTTTTCATAAAGTTTTTTAGTGAAAAAGATGAGAATCGGGAGGGAAAGTAAATGTAAAAAAAGCGTTAAATTTTGATTTTTCAAATCAAAAAAATAATAAAACGTTCCGCCCGCCACGAACAAACTTAATGGATACATTAAGTAGTCAAGCCAAGTGGTATTTTGTTTTTTTAGATAAGCGTTGATTTGGGCGTAGCCGTAAGCGTGCCAAAATAGGTATAAAACCGCTAAAATCGGGGCGATTAGTGGCCAGTTTTCGCTTTGCGACAATTGCCAAGTTTGCCAGCCCATCAATAAGACTAGGCCACTTAAATATGAAAACTCAAATTTTTGAAAAATTTTCCACATAATAATGCTATTTATTATTTGTATTATCTAATAGTTTGTTAAAAAAGGCAATTTTTAGAATGCTTAAAATATGGGCGAGATCCTGGGTTCGCTTGTTACACAAGCGCCCCCGGATGACATTGTACCAGGATGACAGGCGAGAAAAGTTATAGAAAATGCAATTGACAAAATCGCTAAAACTAGTAAAGATAAATGAAAGTCGTCATGGTGGCGATTTGGTTCATTTACAATAACTTTCACCTTTGGAGGTGTGGTATGTCATATTCATTTACTGATCATTTGAAGCAAAATCTATACAAAAATCCCAGCCCGGTGATCAAAGTCAGGTTGGATGGAACGATTGATTTTTTCAACCGGGCTTTTATCAAAGCAGCCGGTTTGACAGGCGATCAAGTGAAGCAACTGCCTGGTACTTCAGCGGTGCCGGTTTTGGGAAAATTGATTTGGCAGTGTTTGGATTTTGTGAAAAAACCCGAACAGCAGGATGGTACTTTGCCAAAGTTCTTTTTCCCTGCGGAAATGACGCGTGCTGAAAAGAAACAGTGGGCCTTGGCGGTCGCGCAGTCCACCGAGGATAATGTTCTTGACGGCATGATTTGCACCTTGGTGGCTCCGGAAGCGGAGAAGCAAGACGGCTTCAAAATGTTGGAAAACATTTTGCTCGGTAGCCCCGGTGCGATGGTGGCGTGCACGCCCGAATTTGAACTGCGTGGCGTGAACCAAAAGTTCGTCGACTTGCTCGGTGGCAAAATGGATGATTACAAAGGAAAGTCCTTGGCCGCTTTGGTGTTTGATTTTGAGGATTTCAAAAGGACTTTTCAGCAGAATGAAGGAAAATTCGCGTTTTCCTGCGTTCTCCAGAACATCCATAAAGATGCCATTTATTGCGTGGTGAGCAGCAATAGTTTGGCACCGAATATGTTATCAAATTCCGAGCATTCGGGGATTTCCAAACTGTATTACATCATTCAGTTTCTCCCCCTGGATGAGCAGCAAAGCCAAATCGTTGAAGTGTTGAATGGTAAAAATTTGGCTTTGGCTCATCGCGTTTCCGAACTGCAAGCGGAAAATAAGCATTTGCTGGCCACGTCAGCGCCTGGAGCGACTGAGTTGTTGGCGCAAATCACAGTTTTGCAGGCGGATCTGGAGAATCTGCGTAAGGAAAAAGAAGAGCTGGAAATCCAGTTTCGGCTTCTCAGCAGCCGCTATCGGACAGAGAAGCAAGAGTGTCAACGAGAAAAAGAACAAATCATCCTTGATCATCAAGCGATTTTGCAAGAAAAACAGAAAGTGGTTGAAGCCAAGCAGGCTTTGTCTGAAGAGCTGTTAAGAGCTCAAGCTCAGCTGGCTGATCTCACGGCTGTTTTGCAAAAAACGCAGGATGAGAATTTCACTCTGAATGCCACAAATGATCGTTTGCAAAATGCAATGGATGCTTTGCGAGAAGATCATGAGGTGGCCAAGCAAGCCTTGGCGTCTCAGCACCGTGGTGATTTGGATAAGGTCGCCTTGGCTTATCAGGTGACTCTTGATGGGAAAGCCCAAGAGCACGAAAATGCTTTACAGGCATTACGTCAGGAGTGCAATGAGATCCTCGCTGATACGGAACAAGCCCACCAGGCCGTTTGTGTCGCTTATGAAAAAAATGAACGGGAATTGGTGGACTTGCGTCAGCAGCTGGCCAAGTCAGCGATGTCCGGTCAGCTCTTGGCCGGTGCGGTAAAGATTTTGGAAACTGTTTCCGACATCTTTATCGAGTCTTTGTCTGATTTGCCATCGGACTTGAAAACCTTGCCGACGGTTAAGAATATGTTGGCGGCGAGTCGGGATTTAGAAAAGCTAGTTAGTTGCTTGAATCTTTTTGACGACGCTTTTCTGAAAACTTCGCCGAGCCGGCATGTTTTGCTCGATATTTGCCAATCGTGGCAGGAGGAATTCACTCGTCAGTATCCGGATAAAGATCTTTACTTTAAATATCCGGTGGACGGTGAAATAACTTGCTATGAGAGGCACATTCGGGCGATTGTGCGTGATTTGCTGGGGAACGCCGTGGAGGCGACCCATGATCAGCCCAACGCCGAGGTCAAGGTGAAGATTCAGATCAAGGCTCCACCGGATATTCCCAAGGGATGTTTTAAAAAGGAGCCGGTTCAGCCTTGTCTGCTGGTGCAGGTGCTGGATAATGGTGAGAATTGGTTTGATCCGGAACAGGCGGTCAAACCTTACTATACCAGCAAGGATGGACACCTCGGGCTGGGCCTGAGCAATGTTCGTTTCTTGTTGGAGAAAATGGGCGGAGAGTTAGAACTGCGCTCCACCCCGAACGGTGGTGTGGCAACGTTCTACGTGCCCCTGCCGTAAAAAAAGCCGTGAGGCTATCAGTTTATAAGCCGGTATCTTAATCGATACCGGTTTTTTAGTTTGCTTTTTAGTGTTAAAATTAGCTATAATGTAGTTACTGTCTATTTTTCAAAGGAGGTGCTTCATGATGTTGGAGGAAAAAATTCAGAATTTGTATGATGAAGTGCATACACGTCATGCACATTTCACGGTCAGGGACGCACAGATGTTACATGACACTTTGTCGCGTAGCAATGGTCGGCGAATCACCGCTAACGTGATTGCTCACCGGTTTAAAATTTCGTCGACTTTAGTGATGGCCTTGAAGGAGAAGTATAAGTCCTGATTTTTTGGTGAGTTTTCAAGCCACGTTTTTTCGTGGTTTTTTTGTTGATATTTTTTAATAAATTTTTTATAATAAAAACAGAACCTGCTTTTTTTTCCAGGTTCGAGGAGTTTGCTCATGGTTGCGTTAGAAAATTCGGTCAGGGCATTGTATGAAACGGTGCATTCGCACCAACCTCATTTCACAATGGGGGAGGCTCAAATCTTGCATGACTTTTTGTCATGGAGTCACGGACGGGTGAGCGCCATTGTGGTAGCTCGTCAGTTCAAGATTCCTTTGCGATTAGTGATGCAACTGAAGAAAAAGTACCAGTAGATTTTTCGATCGGAAATCAGCGGTCGCCCACCGCAAAATTAAAAAACCAAGCAATCAAACAACCATGAGGATACGAACATTCTATCATTTTATCATTTGGGCACCACGGACCTTCATCCGTGGATTTTTTTTACTGGTTTTTTATCCTAGTAATTCTCGCAATACAATTCAAAATAAGCTTTTTCATGTTGGCAGGCCGGGCATTTGTCCGGAGCTTCCAAGCCATCATGTAAATATCCGCAGTTGCGGCATTTCCATAAGCGTTCGCCACCACGTTTAAAGACTTCATCTTTTTCAATATTTTCCAACAATTTTAAATAACGAGTTTCATGACCGGTTTCCGCTTTGGCAATAAACTTGAAAGTATCAGCCACATCTAAGAACCCTTCTTCTTCGGCAACGCGAGCAAATTCAGGGTAGAGGATGGCCCATTCTTCATGTTCACCTTCGGCAGAAGCCTTTAGATTTTCCATGGTTGTGCCGATTTTTCCAGCCGGATAAGTAGCCGTAATTTCGGTCATTCCGCCTTCTAAGTATTTGAAAAAGCGTTTGGCATGTTCTTTTTCATTTAAAGCGGTTTCCGCAAAAAAAGCGGAAATTTGTTCATAGCCTTCTTTCTTGGCGACGCTGGCGAAATAATCATAACGATTGCGTGCTTGCGATTCGCCGGCAAACGCTTTGAGCAAGTTTTGCTCGGTTTTTGATCCTTTTAATTCTGGCATAGATTTATATTTATTTGTTAGTGCGTAAGTTGTCTTTTAAGTATAGGGGAATAAAAATAATTTTTCAATGAAATATTTTTGGAATGCGTGGCGTAGTATTAATTACAGGACCTGTTAAACCTAATTAAAAATTTAATTTTTAACTTTATGAAAGTAAACAAATACTTTATAGTTTCCGCGTTAAGCCTTGCCATTTTAGGAGCCAGCGTTATGGGCGTGGCCGCTTATCAGGGCGATTATACCGTGAAAGGACCGGAAACTTCCACGGAACGTCATGAAGCGATGGAAGTGGCTTTTGAGAATAATGATTATGCTGCTTGGAAAGAATTAATGGGTGATCGCGGTCGCGTGACTGAAGTGATTACTGAAGAAAATTTTGCCAAGTTTGCCGAAGCACATCGTTTGGCTGAAGCCGGCGATTATCAAGGCGCTGATGCTATTCGTGCTGAATTGGGATTGCGTACCCGAGACGGAAAAGCTATGGGTGAAGGTTTTCAAGGTCGTGGTATGGGCCGCGGTCAGGGACAAGGTCAAAATCGTGCCAACTGTGATTGTCAAAAATAATAGTTAGGGTATAGATATAAAACAATCCCGGTTTTTGTCGGGATTGTTTTTTTGTTGCCAGGTTCATTGTCCAGTTATATAATATTTATAATTATTATCAATATTAAATAAATTTATGGAAAAGTTTTTTTCAAAAGATGATGTGATCGCGGTTTTTGGCGTTTCTACCAATCCAGAGAAATATGGTTATAAAGTTTTTTTTGATTTATTGAAGTTTGGCTATAAAGTTTATGCTATTCATCCCGATGGTGGTTTAGTGGGTGGACAGGTGAGATATAAAAATTTGAATGAGTTACCAGAAAAAGCCAGTGTTGCGGTTTTAGTAATACCACCAGTCGCTGCTTTATCAATGATTAAGGATTGTGTTCATGCCGGTATTAAAAAATTCTGGTTGCAGCCGGGCAGTGAAAGTGATGAGAGTATTCAATATTGTAAAGATAATAATTTACAATGTATTTATAACGCCTGTATTATGCTACGTTAATATAAAAATTTAATTTCCCGCCATATAATCCAAAACTTCTGGTGGTAATTCAGCACCGTTATCCAAGGCAGTTTGGAAGAAAGTTTGGGCATTGATATGATCTTCTTTTGATACGTAAGCCAATCCCAACCAAAAAGCGGCATAAGGATGTTGTTTGAGATTGCTGGTTAAAAGTAAGTTGATTGTTTGATCATAATCTTCTACAAAAAAGTGAGCAATTGCTAAGTTTTGTTTGGTGATTTCTGATTGATCCAATTCATAAGCTTTTTTCGCGTAGTTTAAACCTTTCTGATAATCAACATAATCAGGAGCGATTTCGTCTAAGTCAATATAAAATAAAGCCAGTGTATTATTTAATTGATAATCATTGGGATTGATTAGCAGTGCTTTATCAAAATTAGCTAGAGCGTTGGCCGGGTCGTTTTTTAACAAAGCTAGTTCGCCGGAAATTAGATAATAATCAAAAGAATCTTTTTCACATAAAGCTAGGGCTTCGTTGAAGGCATTTTCTGCTTGTTCAATCTGGGCTTCGGTGACATAAATATATGCTAAATTTTTCAGAGTATTGATTTTATTTTCATCGCCAATCACGTTATTTTTTGCTTCCTCCAATTTTTGAATGGCACTTTGATTGTCACCGGCATAAAAATTTTCCAGGGCATCATTGTTTTTATCAATGCCTTTTTGTTCAAAACTATTATAGGCTCCTAAGCCAATAAAGGCGATAATCATTATCCAGGAAACAATACTGCCTTTTTTCTTTTTGGGAGTTTTTTCCGTTTCGTCATTTTTGGAAGACGTGGTCGGAGGGGTGTTCGTGGGCGATGTGACGGACGTGTTGATCTTGGTGGGCGTGGGGGCGGTGGTGCTCGGTTCGTTCGGTACGTCCAAACGACGCCCGCAGTTATTACAGTATTTTTGTCCGTTTTCCACCGGTTGATGGCATTGAGGGCATTTCATAATTTTTTGTTAAAAATATTTAAGATTTATTGAGCTTAAATTAAATTTACCAATAATATTGGGGAATGGCAAACAAAAAATCTCTCGTTTCCGGGCGTATGCAATACGCCCCTACGAGAGATTTTTTTATTAACTGATAAACGTTAAAGCATTACCCATTTGGTCACCACGACCGGTGCGGCCGATGCGATGAATATAATCATCATAGTTAGCCGGTAAATCATAATTGATAACATGGCTGACATTGGGAATATCCAAGCCGCGCGCCGCCACGTCCGTTGCCACTAAAATTGTGGTGCGATTGCTCTTAAATAAATGCAAAGACATTTGTCGTTTATTTTGATTCTTGTTGCCGTGAATGGCATCAGCTTTAAAACCTTTTCTAATTAAAGAAACAGATAATTTTTCCACGCCGAATTTGGTTCGGCCGAAAATTAAAACCTTGGAAAATTCCGGTTTCTTTAAGATTTCATGCAAGACGGCCAATTTTTCATCTTCGTGTTTAACCCGAATGACATTTTGTTCAATATTTTTTGAAGTGTCACCGGTTTTCACGGAAATACTGATCGGGTTGGTCAAGAAAGTTTGAATCAATTTGGTGACTTCCTTATTGGTGGTAGCGGAGAAGAATAAAGTCTGACGATTTTTAGGCATCTTTTCCATGATAAATTTCATGTCATTGACAAAGCCCATATCCAACATGCGATCCGCTTCGTCCAAAACAATCGTGGAGAATCGAGCGGGATTTAATTCGCGGCGGTTAATCAAATCTTTCAAACGACCGGGCGTGCCAATCACAAAATTGTGTTGACGGCGTAAGTCGGAAATTTGTCGGTAAATGGACA
>DYGC01000024.1 GCA_020724925.1 Candidatus Paceibacter sp. | reverse complement strand
AGCTACGCCCCGAAAAAATAATACTGATTACCACTGCTTGTCCTGCGAAGCTTTAGCGAAGCAGGAAGCTACGCCCCGAAAAAATAATACTGATTACCACTACTTGTCCTGCGAAGCTTTAGCGAAGCAGGAAGCTACGCCCCGAAAAACAACTTTTGTTATCAAAGACACAGAAAGTCCCTTTAAAGGGGACTCTGGTGCCCCGGGGCGGAATTGAACCACCGACACGAGGATTTTCAGTCCTCTGCTCTACCACTGAGCTACCGAGGCGAATTTGTTTTTCGCTGTTATATATTAACTTATTGCAAAAAGCTTGTCAAACGAAAAAGATGGACTAATATTATTATACTAAAAACGATAATACTATTTATAAAATAAGCAAAAATCAGGATTCCAATTTTTATTACTTTTAGATTAGGCCCAGAATGACTGCCCCAAATTTTATCTAAAATTCAATTTTTTTTGACATTTTTTAAGTTTTGCTTTATTATATAAATACATTTATCGCGGGATAGAGCAATTGGCAGCTCGCGAGGCCCATAACCTCGAGGTTACAGGTTCAAGTCCTGTTCCCGCAACCAAAGAAAAAATCCGGCTTCGGCCGGTTTTTTAGTAGATTTAAAAAAAATTACCTTTTTGACATTGCGTTAATCAAACCAGACAACATTTTAGCTATTTCTAATAACAACTTATAACAAACCTCAAATTGATCCTCAGAAACAAATTTTTCCATTCTTAAAATTCTTAAAATTGCAACACACTCATTCACCGACCCCTTAGAAATAACATAAAAATTCTTTTTGTCATTTTTAGTATATTTACCTGCACCCTCTGCAATGTTTAGAACTATGCTTAGAGATGCTCGTTTGAATTGATCCTTAATATTTTTATCAATTCTCGGGTTAGACAATACTTTTAAAACCTCAGAATAATAAAGCTCTGCCTTTTGATATACAGGAAATTGTTCAAAATCAAACATGTTTTTGAGAATTAAGAATAAGATTAAGAATTAAGGAAAATTTCGCACTATTTTCAATGTTTTTTTTCATTACCTTATTTCTTCTCCTTAATCTTAATTCTTAATCTATTTCGCGAAGCGAAATTTTGGTCGGGGTGATCCCACTTCGCTCCTACGGAGCTACGCGGGATTTATCTTTACTCACATTGTTCGCCACGGCTTGCCAGTCGAAACTCACAACGCGAGCGAATATTAGTCGGGGTGAGAAGACTCGAACTTCCGACCTCGTCGTCCCGAACGACGCGCGCTAGCCAACTGCGCTACACCCCGATAAATTCCTAATTTAACAATGAACTACGGGGTAACTAGCCTCAGCCATAGACTCGCGTCCGCCTATGGCGGAAACTGCGCTGTGCCGTGCCGTAGCTTTAGCGAAGGCCGGCTACACCCCGATAAACACGCTCCGGTGACAAGGGGGAGAGTTGAACTCCCGACCTCGGGGTTATGAATCCCGTGCTCTAACCAACTGAGCTACCTTGCCAATAAAAAACTGGATTTATTATAACAAAAGCTATAAATTTGGCAAGGAATTTGACACTATCCTGATTTTTCTTTAAAATAAGCTCTGTCATGAAAGGAGGAAACATCATGACTAAGCAAAAACGACCATTGGTGGATTTTAACCAGATAAAACGACTAGGCCTGGATGCCATCAAAGAACCAAGGTGTCATGGTAACGAACATTACCTGAAAAGATACCTGGAATGGTACCTTAAAACCTATGAATCCGGCTTGGAAGTTTTGCAGCTGAAAGCTTCCTTTTACCATGAATTCAACAATGGCTCGCCATTTGAACTGGCGATGTCTTGCAAGATTTTGCCCAAGGTTGCAAACATCAAGGACCTTGTGGATCAAAAAATTTCAGAAATTGAAAACAAAATCGAGCAGCTCAAAGGACAGGCCCAAAACCTGCCTGAAAAGCTGCAACACCTGGCCGAAGATGATCAAGATTTTCGGCGCAAAATGCTTCAAGCCGACGAAGACTGGCACTATGGTTTTGCCTGTCGGCAACTGGGCTTCTGCATCTGCCAAACGGCAATGTACCCGCCCTACCAAGCGTCTTGCTTGAATCACGATGATTTCACGATCATCAGACTCAAGTAGAGAACAATTATCAACAACGCGTTCGTCTTGCCACGAACGCTTTTTTTATTAAATAAAAATATTTTTCAAATTATATGTTTTGAATTTTTAATGCCACCCATTAGCTCGAGAAGGCGTGTTTTTTAATATCTAAATTGCTGTTAAACCAAAAGTTAGTAAGGAAATTGCAATCCCGGCGATCACCACCCCGCCCCCCACGCTCCACATAATATCCCGTTTTCTAAAGCCAAAAACGTAACCGGCAATCGTTCCGGTCCACGCTCCGGTCCCGGGCAGTGGTACTGCCACGAACAAACACAATCCAATCAATCCGGCCTTATAATATTTTTCTGTAAATTTTTTGTGAACACGCGCCACCATCCAAGCCCAAAATTTTTGCCAAAACTTAAAATTGCTTAATAATTTATTACCCAAAACCAAACAAATATAAATTAAAGGAATCAAAATGATATTGGAAAAAATAGATAAAATCACCACTTCCCAAATCGGCAGTTTCAAGAAAATTACTCCCCACGGAATAGCACCGCGCAATTCAATCAGGGGAACCATTGATATCAAAAATACTTGCAAAAATGCGAGCATATTAATTTTTCCATGAATAGTTAGTTAAAACCCAATGCCAAAGTGATTTCATATCTTGAAAACGACTAGCGATATTTTGGCTACCCAAAATAACACCAATAATTTTTTGACCATCTTTATTTTCCAACTGAACGGCAAAACAATAACCAGCCTCATCAATAAAACCAGTCTTGCCGCCTAAAATTTTATAATCACCGTTTTTAAACAATTGATTACTTAACAAATAATCGGTGCTAAATAATTTAACTGAACGCTCGCTACCAATCACTTTAAAAAAATAATTTTCTTTAGTGGTTAATTCGGCAATGTCCGGATATTGCAAAGAAGCATGCACCAAACGAGCGACATCATAAGCACTCGCTTGATTGGCTTCTGATAAGCCAGTCGGCTCAACAAAGACACTATCCAACATTCCTAAATCTTTGGCTTTTTGATTCATCGCAGCAGCAAAATCCGCTTCGCTCAAGCCCGTACTGCGTGCCAGCGCCACCGTGGCGTTGTTATCCGAAGGGATTAAACTAGCGGCCAATAAATCTTTGGCAAAAATATTTTCATAACGAAAAACATTGGTAAATGCTCCGGCTCGCTCATCACTTGGCAATACTTGCACAACTTTTTCACCATCAAAACCCAAGTCCAAGACCACCATGGCGGTCATCAATTTAGTAATACTGGCGATTGGCTGAGGCTCGTGGCTTAATTTTTCATATAAAATCGCCCCGCTATTTACATCAATCGCCAAAGCTCGTTTTGCCTGCAAAACCACCCCCACGCTCTCTACTCCATCAACGACTACCTTCTTTGGTAAATTATTAGCGGAAACAAAATCAACTACCGCTAAACTACGTGGTGGTGGAGCTTGAAAATTTGAAAAATTAAAATTTTCTAAAGCAAACTGAGTAATTAATTGAAAAAAGGCTAAAATCATGAAAATTATTCTTTATTATCATTATCTGGCAAAGAAGCTTGATCATTAGTAGCAGGGTCTTGCTTTTCCGTCCCCACCGATAATGGATCAATCTCTCCGGCCATCTTTAATTCAAATTTATTCAATTCTTGGTAATTTGGCAAATTCTGCACCGCCCCCAATCCCAATAAACGCAAAAAACGAATGGTCACCTCAAAAACATCCGGCTTCACTTCCTGTACCAAACCTTTGGCAATCAACTGATTGACAATCTGACGGGAATTAACGCCACGAATATAATCCAAAGCGGTTCTTTCCAACGGCCCGCGATATGCGATAATCGTCAACGCTTCAATGGCCGTTTTGCTCAAGTCCAAACTTTCATTCCACTTTAAAAAAGTTTTAACGATTTCTTGGTTTGCTTCAGGTGTGACAAATTGATATTCTCGCAAAAACTCATCGTCATAATCTTTACGCAACAAGAAAAAACCCTTACCACTATCCGCGGAATATTCAGACTCCAATTCTACCAAAACATTTTTTAATTCATGTTCGTCAGCTTCCAAAAATTCTAACAAACGCTCAAACGATAAGGGGGCACCACTGACAAACAACAAAGTTTCCACTTGAGATTTTAACATGTATTTATGATTCAATAATTAAATCTTGAAAATTGGCACTTTGGCTAACACGTGCGCTTTTCTGTTTCACCAATTCCAAAATCGCCAAAAACAAAGCGATTACTTCTTCGCGTGGCAAATCCTTTTTTATTTCCCCAAAAGTCATGCTCTTACGATCACGCAACAAATCCGCCAAGTGAAAAATCTTTTCTTTAATATCAAAACTTTTAAATTGTTTAATTTGCCAATTTTTAAAACGTTTCTGCCAATTCTGCAAAAGCTCGGCGGCCGTACCGGCAATCGTGGATATTTCCAAATGACATTCCACATCCTCAGCAAGCGGTTGTCCAGATTGTTTCAAACGCGGACGACTCCCCCATGAATAACGTGACCAATCATAATCTTTCATCAAGTCCAAAATTTGCCGATGATATAAATCATAAAGTTTCAGTTGATCCAAAAGCGAACCGGCCTCTTCCTCATCCTCAGCAGTCCACATTTGCCACAAATTCAAAACGTAACGCAATTTCATTTTCAACAAAAAGGTGGCGATTCTCACGAAATCGCCAACCTCTTCGGCGTTTAGGGAATGCTCACCTTGGCGCAAATAATCAATGTATTGATCAGTGACATTCACTAAAGAAACTTGATCAATTGCCAATTTTTCTTTTTGGAGCAATTCCCACAACGCCTCTACCGGACCACTGAAATATTCTGATTTATAATGATAACCCATAATTATTTTTTACGACGCACTCGATAAACAATAATCCCAACCACCACCACGACCAGCCAAAAAGCAATCGCCACGCTATTGGTAACCAACCAGTACAAGGCATTTTCCAAACCGATTTTGCTGTTCTCCAACAAATCGTTAACCGCTTCTTTCCAAGTTTGTCCCAAGGACCATTCTTGTTCGGGTACGACGCTGGCACCCTGGCTCAAAACACGAACTGTCAAATAAACAGTAGCATAATCAGTGCGATTGGATAAAACTTCCAATTGAGCTTGCATACTTTCAATGCGAGAACGAACATTGTTCAAATATTCGGTCACTTTCAAAATATCCTCCACCTTGCTAGCTTTCACTAAAATTTCTTGATATTGCTTTTCCTCTTTTTGAGCATTTTCCAAACGGGCTTTCAAATCATAATATTCCAAACTGACATCATTCACATTTAAATTTTCACTATCCACAAAATCTAAAGCCGGACGCAAATCTTTCAAAAAATGATCCAACTGCGCCGACGGAACTTTAATGGTAAAAGATAAAGACGGCGAATACTGAGAATTATTATCATAAAAAGATTGCCAATAAGCCTTGTAATAATCAGTCAATTCTTGCAATTTTGTGACCAATTTGGCTTTGTCAGAAGTAGTGCCATTCAAATAAACGGTTTTTTCCAATTTGCGATCAGTAGTGTTAATGCTATCACTGCCGGTCGGCATCGGGGCCATCATTTTTTCATCATAGTACATGGCATCGGAAGAAACCGTCGCCATATCTCTACTCATGGCCATTTCCGGATAAGCCATACCTTGTCCAGAAACAGACTCGTTCATATCATAAGCGACTTTACGACTCTGCCAATCAGTACTGAAAAACCAAACTGCCAAAATGACCACACCGGCAATCGCCAGCAACGGCTTCCAATTGTTTTTGATTTTTTCCCAATACATAAATTTATTTTTTAGTATTTAAGACTTCTATCAAACGTGCTTTTTCCTCTTCACTCAATTCATTATCTGACAAAAGGCTAATAATTTCCGCTTCTTTTTTGGCTTGTTTACGATCATCATAATCACGATGATCTCTTTTAAATTTCTTTGCCATCAATAAAACCAGCAACACGACTGATGCGGAAATTGCAATCCACAGAATTAATTGTGAATCCATACCCTTTTATTTTAATTTTATTTATTGATACTGATATGCAAATCATCCAATTGATTTTGATCGACTTCGCTCGGAGCACCGGTCAACATTTCAATCGCTTTGGAATTTTTCGGGAAAGCCACCACTTCACGAATATTGTCTTCATTCATTAAAACCATTGTTAATCTTTCAATGCCGGGCGCGAAGCCGCAGTGTGGCGGAGCGCCAAACTTGAAAGCATCAATCATATGACCAAACTTACGATCAACGA
Organism: Candidatus Paceibacter sp.; assembly: GCA_020724925.1. Lineage (GTDB taxonomy): Bacteria > Patescibacteriota > Patescibacteriia > DYGC01 > DYGC01 > DYGC01. The sequence goes on along the minus strand of DYGC01000024.1, from coordinate 826 downwards.
CGGAGCGATCATAACCAACCAATTCAAACGCTTTATATAAAATCTCCGGATCATAATTACGAACGGCTCCGGAACTTAATTCAAAACCATTGGCGACGATATCATATTGCTCACCGATAACATTGGCGATATTTTCTTTGGTCAAAGCATCCAAACCACCACGAGGCATGGAGAACGGATTATGACCGAAATCCCAAGTTTGTTTGTCATCATCATATTCATACATTGGGAAATCCACAATCCACGCCCAAGCCAAAACATCCGGATCCACCAAATTCAAGCGCTTGCCCATTAAGAAACGAATCGCCCCCAACGCTTTTACCGCTGGCAAGAACTTATCCGCCACCATTAAAATTAAAGAATTTTTGGAAGCACCGGTTAAATCCAACAACTGATTCAACTGCTCTTCAGTGAAAAATTTAGTAATACTACCACTCCACGCTCCCGCCTGATATTTCAACCACGCCAAACCGTGAGCATGATGTTTTTTCGCCAAAGAAGTTAATTCACCCTCAATATCAGAACGACTAAATTGATCGGCACCGTCAATTGCCAAAGCCCGAACAGTTTCAACATTTTGGAAAACGCTGAAGGTGGTCGCTTTAGCCAAATCGGTAATATCTTTGATTTCCATATCAAAACGCAAATCTGGTTTATCACTGCCCCAACGATTCATGGCTTCTTCAAAAGTAATACGTGGAAATGGTTTCTTCCAAACTTTTTTCCCGGCCACCTTCTCTGTCAATTCAATAAACAAAGGTTCCATTTCTTGAAAAAATTCTTCCTTGGTTTTGAAACTGGATTCCACGTCCAACTGATAAAATTC
>DYGC01000023.1 GCA_020724925.1 Candidatus Paceibacter sp. | reverse complement strand
TTTCTCGTTTGCCTTGCCGAGCCGAAGCTTTAGCGAAGGCTGGTGGGCCGGGGCGCCCCGGGCTCCACCTACGGTGGCCCCGGGGGGACAAAAATATTTTTTTCTCAAACAATATCCATGCATAAACTTCTCATCCGCCCCATCTATCCCTACAACCAACCACGCAAAACAAAAAGACACATTTTATTGTGTCTTTCTCGTTTGCCTTGCCGAGCCGAAGCTTTAGCGAAGGCTGGTGGGCCGGGGCGGATTCGAACCACCGAAGGCGGAGCCAGCAGATTTACAGTCTGCCCCCTTTGACCACTCGGGAACCGACCCATTTTACAAAGAAACTAGAGCCAACAGAGGGATTCGAACCCACGACCTATGGTTTACAAAACCATTGCTCTACCAACTGAGCTATGTTGGCGCGTTGACGAACCTCAAGGTTCTAGAACATAAAAATAATAGCTTATTATCAACGGCAAGTCAAGAAAAAAAAGAATCGAACAAATCGATTCCTAGAAATCTTCACTGACAATCAGCCAAAGCTTGGGCAAATTCCTGAGCGTATTTTTTGACCAAAGCCGGCTCCAAATTATTTTCCAAGACCAAAGCGATTTTCCAACGGAAAAACCTGTCTCGCAACTTCTCTATCAACCACAAAGACATTGGCTTGCGGGACAAAAGCCATTCCTGGAAGTCTGCCTCCAACTTTGGCAAATAATAAGTTTTTTCTGGCCAATCCTGACCTTCCAAAAACCACTTTATTTGCCAACTGGCCCGAAAAATTTTCCAAGAAGATGGAGAAAAAGCCGGTGGCAAACCAACATTTTTCTCTGTTTCCAGGTATTCCTTTAAACAGGTCTCCACCTCCGGGCTCTGATTAAACGCCGGAAAAACTTGAAACAAACAAGCCCTATTAAATGTCATGATAAAGTCCTCCTTTTACCCTAATAAATCACAAAAAGTGGCTCTTGGCAAGCCCCAACCACGCCCCCAAAAAACACTTGACTAAATCAGTAAAATGTGATTATATTGAATTATAAGAAAGGAGGTGACACCATGTCTACCTCAAAGAATATTGACAGAAAACTGGCCGGGAGGATTTTCCTGGTCAGGAACAAAGTTTGTAACTCCCCAGCAACCTACAACTGGTTGCTGTACAACAACGAGGAGGATTGGAGTGAGGAAATCCGAGAGGATCTACTCAAAAACTTCCCTCTCCTCGAGAAGCCGCTCATCCAGCGCATGCAAAGTGAGCTGGATGTGATCATCGGCATGATGGTTCTGCTCACTGATGAGCAGTCAAGCCATCATTCCATGGCCAAGGAGATACTTCCCCGGCTCCTGCAAGTCCGTGAACTGATGGATCAGGTCTATCAAAAGATCTACCTGTACCATCTCAGCCCTGAGCCCAGCTGTGTGGCTGCTCAGTTTCTGGAAAGAAACTGGCAGAAAATCATCGCTGAGGTAAGGGCGGTGGCCACTTTGGGCCCCATGCCCAAAGAAAAGGACGATCCGGTGGCGAAAGCCTGGATGTCCTTGGCCGAAAATATGAAAAGCATGGACAAGCATTTGTCCAGGCTCCTCGAAAAATAATAAGCCGCCATACTTGGCGGCAGAAAGGAGGACACAATGTGTCCCAAAACCGAAAATTTTCTGGCCGGAGACGGCCAGTGGGATGAAGAGGTAAAAAAAGCTTTGGAAGACGAATTTCCGACCATGGAAATTCGACTTCTCAAGCAAATGGCGACTGAGTTGACAGCCTTAGCGGGCTGTTTCGTCCTCGCCAAAGGTGGCGATGAGGTTTTTAAGCAAGCCCTGGAAAATGCTTGCTTAATCCTCAAGAAAAACGGTTTTGAACTCCTCGAGCAGCGGTTCTACCGCATGCTCACCACCGAACAAGGTGAGGAGTTCTGGAGAATCTGGCCGTGGATTCAAAAGTCCATAGCCGTTCTCACAGAAACAAAAATTCTCTCGGAGCACACCGAGGGAATCAGAGCACTGCAAAGTGCCTGTCAAGAAAAGCTGTTGAATCTCGATAAGAGATTCAACACCTTCTACAACAACAAAAGCCATTCGTGAAGAATGGCTTATTTTTGTTGTAAAATTGAAAAATTTTAATTCTTAAACATTTATTTTTTTTCTCCACCCAATAATAATTTTTTTACATCTTCTACTTTATTAGGATTATCATTGGACATATCAACAATATTTGTAACATCAAGCGATCTCAAAAAATCATCGATGGCAGGACTAATTTGTTCAATAATTATTCCACGTTGTTCTTCACTCAATTTAGCCTTTTGAGAATCTCCCCGAAATTCTTCAGGAATATTAGCAAGTTCACCTAACCTACGATCTTCTACAAATGAAGATTTCGCTGCTTCTACATCCACCAAACTAATTTGCTCTAATGGTTTCCCTTCTAATTTTGCTAATACAAATTCTATCGCCTTTGTCTTTGCCAAACCTTTATCTAAATGTCCTCCAGTGGCTGTATCTAAAATCGAACTTATATTCCCCAAGCCTTCATCCACTACCCTTTCCGCTGTCCCCATACTACCAAGTGCCTCTTTAACGCCAGCTTCTTTAGCTAAACGTTCCCGCTCCATCTGGGCTTCTGTCTCATTTAACTGCTTTAAAATTTCTGCATCACTTAGCACCATACAATTGTAACTTATTTATTAGTGTTATTGGTTATTTTATATTTTTATCTTAACAAAAAGAAAATAATTAGGCAAACTCTCCGTCTATTTACCCTCCCCCTGCAATAAACCCAACAAATATTCTTTAGCCGCTTCATATTCGTTTGGAATAATACCTTCTAAAATTGCTTCTTCAATCAAATGTTTATAATACCCCACCTGCTTGCCCGGCTGTAAATTAGCCAAAGCCATAATTTCATCACCACGCACTGGCGATTGAAAGGCTCTTAATTTATCCTTTTCACGCACCTCTTCCAAACGACGCAAAACAAATTGAAATTTTTCCTGCTTCTCAGCCACGCGCCTCGGATTCGCCGAAGTTAAATCGCAACGAGTCAACAACATCAAATCATCCAAATCTTCATCAGCTTTCACAATTAAACGCCGCACCGCACTATCAGTAACCTGCTCTTCGGTCAAGGCAATCGGACGCATATGCAAATAAACCAACTTCTTTACTTTTTTTCCTAAATCCTTAGGCCAACGCATTCTAATAAAAATTGGAGGGATCATCTTGCTCCCCACGAGCTCATGATTATAAAAAGTCCAACCCTTGCCCTCACGAAACTCGCGAGTCGGGAACTTGCCAACATCATGAAACAAGGCGGCCAAACGAAGAGCTAAATCATTACTCTGTTCAGCAACCCGATCCAAAACTTTCAAAGTATGTTCCCAAACATTTTTATGATGACTATCATGCTCTTCATAATCTTGAATATCCAAACGATCCAACTCCGGCAAAATCACTTTCAAAATTCCGGTCTTTTTCAACAAATCCAAACCGATTGATGGTTTAGCAGTCTCCATTGTTTTGAAAAATTCCTCGCTGATACGCTCCACAGAAATTATTTTCAAGCGATCAACCACTTCAAAAATTGATTGATAAACCACCGGATCAATTTCAAAACCCAATTGTGCTGAAAAACGAATCACTCGCATAATACGCAAAGGATCATCATAAAAAGTTTGCACCGGATCCAATGGCGTTTTTAAAATTTTATTTTCCAAATCCGTTTTCCCATCCAACAAATCAATCAATTTACCAAAATTATTTTTATTCAAACCAAAAGCCAAAGTATTAACCGTAAAATCACGACGCATCACATCGGTTTTCAAATCCGCCTTTTCAACAATCGGATTACGAGAAGTCTCTTGATAACTTTCCGAACGAGCGGTCACAAATTCCAAAATATATCCATGATAAGGAATCATTGCTGTGCCAAAATTTTCATACACCACAATATTATCGATTTTCCAATGATCTGCTAAACGACGTGCAAAACCAGGAGCGTCACCCAAGACCACGAAATCAATATCATGAGATTCTTTGTTTAACAAACGATCACGAACGTAGCCACCAATCACGTAGACCTCCACTGACAAGTCATCGGCCAAAGCACCAATCATTTTGAAAATTTGTTCATCATTCATGCCGGCAAACATTAAAATTTAAAAAATAGTCCAATACCTCATAATAAAAAATAAACACCTTTTTCCACAAAAAGTCCAATTAAGGTAAACCTAATTCCTGTTTTCTAATCCACATTTTCACCTTAAACCATAATTCCTCCACCTGACCTTCGGAATCACGCGTATTATTAACCAAAGCAAAAAATTTATTCGGATAATTACCCTGAGTATGCAAAAAACGACGTTTAAAATAAGTATTGAAATTAGCCGGAGAAAAATTCACATTACCAACAAATTGTTTTTCACCAAATTGCCGCTTGTTCAAACGCTCCATCACCACGTTTAAATCACAAATCACGTTTACCAGCAACAAATGACCGGAAAATTGTTCCAAGCGCTTTTCCAAAGTTTTATAATAAGTAACGACATCACCGTCCAAAATAAAATTAATACCCTCTTTCACTAAAAAGCTGGCTCGCTCCAGTGATAACCATTCCACTAATTCGCGGTCCTCATGGTCTTTCCCTTTTTCATACAAAAAAGCCCGGATATCATCATGGGAAAACAAAGGTAAATCACTTTTTTGCTTCAAAATGTGAGCGACGGTGCTTTTTCCCACGCCGGTCAAACCAACAAAGGAAATCACAAAAAGCGGCTTTTGGTTTTTCTCCAACTGATTCAAATCCACCGTGTGTTTGATAAGATCCAAAAGCAAAGCTTTTTTGGAATCACTGGACATATTTTTATTTTACTTTTTAGGTTTTCAAGAAATCTAATATGTTAATTTTATATAAACTGATCAACTATTTTATTAGCATCAGAAAACTCTTCCGCATATATTGCAGGTTGCCGATTTTCCTCAGCATACCTGGATTGATAATCATGTATTCTTTCTGGTGTCACTTGTTCCTTATACAATCGTGAAAATTGTTGCAATTTCAAAAACAATTTAGTTTTTAAAGAAATATCTTCTGATGGTGCTTCCCTATAAGCCTTGTAATATGCACGCAACACATCCAGATTAGCTTTCATAAAAAGCTCTGGATTATTAATCACCTCAAAGGGAACCAAACTAAGTGCTTCTTTATAGATTAAATTGTCTGCACGATTTGAGGTAAATAACAAACTGTTTTCTTTTCTTGTAATACTAGATTTTCTTTCGTCAGGAATGTTTTGCCAATATTCTGTATGCATTTGCACAATAAATTTCTTAAGCCTATCAATTTCTAAATTCCATTCATTTGCCATATCTACATTCAAATGACCATTATTATATTTAACTAAAACTTGGTCAATTTTTTTCAAAAAAATCTCTACATCAAGAAACATACCAGCAGCCTCACCTTCAGGGCTCTCAACATACTCCTGCCCCCTTGCTCCTGACATCCCTTGGGATTCCTGAAGCAACCCATTAATTTGTTTGCCAAGATCAGAAATTACGGTCAAAGCCTGTCTCAACATAATTTCATATTGCTGTCGTTGACGCGCAAGTTCTGCTTGCCCTTCTTGTGCTTCTTGATTCGTAAGTGCACCTTCTGCCCCCCCCAATTCATTACCACCACTTTCCTCTGATGATCTACTAAATGAAAGCTGCTTTAATGTATCCAATATCGTCTGTATCTGTGGAGGTTGTGCCTGTACGGGCGGTTTTTCTTGAGGAGGAGATGTGCCCTCTGGTGAAAAAATTGTTTCTGCCATATTTTTTTCTTATTTTTAATCAATTTTAATCGTATCAATATTATAACACAAAAAACTTTAAAACAAAAAATCTCCCACCACCAAATCCGCCAATTTTAAGTCTTCTGGATCTAAATTGGTACTCAACGCCACCACTTTCATGCCGGCAGCCTTGGCGGAAATAATCCCCTGCTTAGAGTCCTCAAAAGCCATGCACTGATGCGGTTTTAATTTTAAACGCTTGGCTGCCAATAGATACGGCTCCGGATCGGGCTTGCCAATTTTTACATCATCACCACTGACAATCACGGAAAAATATTGATCCACTTGAAAATGTTGCAAAACCATTTGCACTTCCGCCAACGGCGATGAAGAAACCAAAGCCAAACGATGTTTTTTGGCAAAAATTTTGATCGCCCGCTCCGCCCCCGCTACCGGCTTCAGATATTTTTTCGCCAATTCCAAATAAGCGGCGCTTTTCTCGCGCAACAAAGTCTCCACGTCTTCCGCCAACCCGTATTTTTCCTTAATCTTTTTAAAATTTACGAGGTTGGGACTACCCATATATTCATTTTGGTATTCCTCTTTGCTCAATTTTAAACCATGATTGACCATCACTTGGCGATAAGCTTCCTCATGCAAACGCTCATCGTCGGCGATTACGCCGTTCATATCAAAAACAATCGCTTGAATCATTGGAAGGATTTTATTATTATAATAAATTTATTATAACAAATTTTTTCATAAATGTCTTAATTACTTTTAATAAAAATAAATGCCTCCCGGCATTTCCGCCACCTTTTGTGTGTACAAAAGGTGGCACCAAAAAACGCTGCCCTGCTGGTCCGAACGGAAAATTTAGGGCTCATTGTTCGTTCACGCACCTCCATAATCGCCTTTGGCGCTCGTCGGTGCGTGTCCTTCGGACCACTCCAATTCGCTCCTAAATTTTAACCTCCTCGGACCAATGGGCGGCCCTTAAAAAACCTCATTAATTATCATCAAACTAAATTGCTTCACGAATTTTATCGCAAATTTATTTTGTGAATCGAAATGACGCTTGACCTAAATCCCCTGCAAATAAGCGTAAATTCCTTTCACCACGCCCTCTACGCGAAAATCGTGGCTGGCGATAAACGGTGGATAAGAAGCATTGGTTGAAACCAAAATCACATGGTTTTTATGTTTTTGCAAACGTTTGATCAAAGCCTCACCATTATTGACGCAAACCACAATTTCACCATCCCGTGCCACGTTCTGTCGACGAGCGATCACCAAATCACCATCATGAATTTTCTCCACCATAGAATCCCCTTTGGCTTTTACAAAAAATGCTTCGGCTGCTTTAAAACCTAAAATCTTAGTGGAAATCGGAATACGATCAATCGGTTTACCATCCAAAATACTGCCGTTCGGACCACAATGTGCCAAACCATAAACATTGATATACGCGAATTGACGCTCCGGCGAATCGCCCAAAATCTGATAATCCTGCGGATCATTGGGATTGCGACGCAAATACCCTTTTTTTTCCAGTTGCATCAAATGATGATGAACCAGGCTCGGCGTTGATAAAGTTAAAATGTCCTGCATCTCCCGAATGGTCAACGGATCAGTGACATTGTCTTCCAACAAGCGCAAAATCGCCTCTTGGGTGGGATGTAATTTTCTACTCATACGATTTTGTTTATTATTTTTTAGATGAGTTTTATTAACAAAAAATGCTACATTGGTATTGTAGCAAATTTTTAAAAATAGAACAAGGGGTAGAACAAAAATAAATGTTTATGTTTGTCTCCACATTATTTATAATTAGCAAAAATATTATTAGCAGGACTCTACCGTAGGGGCGTTGCACTGCAACGCCCTAATACAAACAACAACGTTTTTCATTATTAAAAACACCAACAAACCACGAATACAATTCTAAATCCAATCAAATGCATATCAACGTAAAAGGGCGTTGCAGTGCAACGCCCCTACACAAGAATCCCAATATCACATTATGTTATAAAACAAATCCGAACATAAACTGATAAATCCTACTTCAACGGCGAAATCCCCCGCAAGCGCTCTACCGCCGGCGCCAACACCGACACAAAATAA
>DYGC01000022.1 GCA_020724925.1 Candidatus Paceibacter sp. | reverse complement strand
CGCATGTCATCAATGGTGTAGCTTGGTCCGTCATATTGTTCCAACATGCTTTGCGGAAACCAGACATCCAGCAGTTTGAGAGCTTTAACTTCTTTCATTCCCAAAATATTGCCGACAATAAAAGTTAAAATATTTTGTACATTGCCGATGCGATCAAAAATGCGCCATGGATAGGCAATCCAAACTAAGTTTTTGCTTTCATCATATTTATAGACCAAGGCGTTTAAGGAGCGAGAGAAAGCGGTTTCGGTTTGGACCTTGAAGTTTGTTCCGGTGGAGGATTCGGCGGCCACTTCGGCAGCGGCTTGCAAAATATTCATGCTCTTATTGGGAACTAAATGGAAAATTGTTAATAAATACTGACCGTTTTGCGGATTCTTCAATTTCAAATTAACATAGGCTTTTTGCTTGGAGTTTAAGCTTGCAACCAGGTTGGTGGTTTTTTTTACCATAACTTGTTTTTTTAGAATTTAATTATTTTTATTTGAGTACTAAAATTAAAAAATTTACTGTCAGCGGCACGAATTTATTATAGCAAATTGAAACTTTTTTCGCAACCTTGTTATATTCATTAATGGTCAAAAAAAGCCAAGCGTGGATTGCTTGGCGGGTGAGCGGTTGGCTTCCGGCGGTTTATTGCCAGAAGATGAGGTCGCAAGTGGGACTGATTTGTCCACACTGCGGATTTTGACATTGAAATTCAGTTTGGCCGTCATTGATAACCAAATTATCGGCGCCACAATGCCGACATTTGTAGGTGACGGAAATTTGCATTGCAAAATTGGGATCTTTTTTGGTTTCGGCGTTGCTTTCGGGCATGATGAGCCTCCCTTTCCATGGCTAATCATAAGAGAAAAAGGGGGAGTTGTCAAAACTGAAAACTTGCTTTATACTACTTAAGAATCCTTTGGAGGATTCGCCTAGTGGTCTATGGCGCACGCTTGGAAAGCGTGTTGGGCGCAAGCCCTCAAGAGTTCGAATCTCTTATCCTCCGCCTTCGCCGCGCTGAAGCCCACCGTTTAGGTGGGCGAAAGCGGGATATTACAAAAACAATGAAATAAGAAATAAATAATGTCGCGGCTACGGCGCGACACGTCCGTTTGAAATATATGTATTATGTTTATGTTCTAAAATGTAAGAATGGTTTTTATACTGGATGCACTCAAAATTTGAAAGAAAGAATAAATAGGCATTTGAAAGGTCATGTTCCGGCTACTGAACGCAGACATCCATTATTTTTACATTTCTATCTTGCAATTGATGATAAAGTCAAGGCTTTTAACTTTGAAAAATATTTAAAATCAGGATCTGGTAGAGTGTTTTTGAAAAGACATTTTGATTGATTTTTTTGCTTCGCCTTCGCCGCGCTGAAGCCCACCGTTTAGGTGGGCGAAAGCGGGATATTACAAAAATAATGAAATAAGCCAAATAAGAATGTTTTTTTATGGTTAAAAAAACAAAATTAAACAGAAAGATTATTACGGAAATTGTAAAAAACTACAATCTTGGTGAAATTGATCATTTTTTTCTTATCAAAAACGGCTTTATGCACTCGAACTATTTTATACAGGCTAATACTGGAAATTTCATTCTTAGAGTTTATGAAAGTAGAACTGATGAACAGGCATTGCTTGAAGTCAAGGTTTTAGAAAAGCTAAAAAACAGCTTGGTGCCAGTGCCCAAAATTATAAAAACCAAAATTGGAGAATTATTTTCAGGTTTTGGCAAAAAAAGAGTTGCTATTTTTAGTTTTTTAGATGGTAGTCATGTGGCAGACGCAGACGTTACGATTAGTCAGATTAAAAGTGTTGGAGTAAATATGGGACGACTTCATAAACTACTTCAAGGCTATAAGCCTAAAGAAGTTTTTTCTAAACCCAATTATGACAATAATTACGTCAAAGAAACTTTAGAAGAAATTAAGAAAAAACATCCAACTTTTCCCCTAAAAATTGAACAGCGAGTTTTGAATGTTTTAAATTTGATTTGCATACCTTCACTACCAAAAGGCATAAATCATGGCGACATGTTTGACGACAATGTGTTGTTTAAAGGGAATAAGGTTTCAGGAGTATTGGATTTTGATGATTGTTATTATGGAAACTTTCTAGATGATTTAGGCTGCGCGTTGACATATTGGTGTATAAACGAAAAAGTTGATTACAAAAAAATTAAAGCATTTATTAATGCTTACGAATCAGAAAAAAAATTAAGTCGAAAGGAGCGTGAGTTTTTGTATGAGGAAACCTTATTGATAGCTCTTGTTCATGTTGTACACTTATTGATGGATAAAAAAAATTGGAATAAATCAATTAGACCACTTAATGTTGTTAATATATTAATGAATACGCCAAAAGATGAATTCATGAAAAGTATTTTTGAAGACAAATAAAGAATCTTGAAAAATTTCATTCATATTTGCTTTCGTTTCACTTCAATTAAACAGCAGGTATGCCGGAACGTTATAGCAAGAATAGTGTCGCATGTAAAAAACTTTTGAAATCATTGTCGCTTTTATGTATAATGGTAAGAGTTGCTTTTAAGTGAATAGTTTAAAATATTCATGACTTTAAGTACAAATAACTTCTTGCATAAAAACGGCAATTTGAACAAATTTTATTTGTCGGTTTTTTTAATGACTTTTGGAGAGTCATTGATTAATATTTTTGTGCCAATTTATTTGTATTTTTTAGGATTCAGTATTTTTCAGATACTGCTTTTTTATTTTTTGTCTTCGGTGTATTTTGTAGCTTTTTCTTTTTGGGGATCTAAAATCACTATAAAAATCGGCGAGAAATATGCGTTTTTATTGTCAACGCCTTTTTTGATTGCATATTATTTGGGTTTGATCGCTCTTAAATATTACGGGGTTTTGTTTTTTGTTTTGCCATTATTATTATCATTGAGAATGATTTTTTTTAATTATGCTTATCATCTGACTTATATTAATCATTCCCAAAAACATCGGCAGGGGCGGGAGTTGGCTTTGTTGGGGATTTTGACGTTGTTGGCGACCAGTGCCGCTCCTTATCTGGGAAGTATCATTGCCACCTTTAATTTTTCCGTGCTTTTTATTTTGAGCGCGGTTGTAATGTTTGTCGGGGCAGTTCCTTTGCTTTTTATAAAGGAAAAGCGTTTGCAAATTGATTTTTCATTGAAATCACTTTTGAAAAAATTTATTGATGATAAGGAACTGGGGAATTTGATTAGTTTTTCCGGTTATGCGATTGAAGCGGTTATTGGAAGGACTTTGTGGCCGATTTTTTTAGTGATAGTAGTCGGGGCTTTGGATAAAACCGGTTTGCTTATTTCTTTATCATTGTTGATATCATTACTGGCTTATCATTTCATTGGTAAACTTACTGATAAGATTGATAAAATTAAGCTTTTAAAAATCGGCACTATTTTGCATGCTTTGGCGTGGTTGGGGCGCATTTTTGTGAATACCCCTTATCAAATTTTAGCGGTTGATTCTTATAAAAATTTAAGTGAAAAAATTTTGCATTTGCCGTGGGCAGCCCATTCTTATGATTTGGCACGCCGAGAAAATCGTTTTGAATTTATTGTTTATCGGGAAATTGTCTTCAATTTGATTAGAATCATGGTTTTGCCAGTTTTAATGGTAGTTTTTGCCGTAAATTTTTATCCTTTTACTGTCAGTTTTGCAGTCGCCGGTATTTGTAGTTTGGGTTATTGGTTTATTAAGAAATAATCATAAAAATATGACTGACAAACAGGGTGATTTAACATTATTGGTGGATGATACCGTTTTAAACATTCGGGTAGTGATTTTGGTGGAAACGCCGGTCGGTTTTGTTTTTGAAAAACATAAAAGCGGTTATTTATTTGTTTTAGGTGGAAGAGTGAAAATCAATGAAACCAGTGAGGAAGCGGCTTTACGAGAAGTTTTTGAAGAATTGCGCTTGAAAGATTTGAAATTAGATTTGATTTCGATAATCGAAAACTTTTTTTCAGTTGATGGTGGTAAAAAATATCATGAAATTAATTTTGTTTATAAAACTGTTATCAATGAAACGCCTGATTTAAGTCAGTTTACTTCGGATAGCGGCAATGTTGGCTATTCTTACATCAAAAAAGAGGATTTTGATCAATATGACATTCGTCCCAGAGCGATTAAAGAGTTGATTAAAAAAGTCGGACCATTTACGCATTTGATTAACAAAGCGGAATGATGGGAATTTTGATTATTTGCTTAATGTTTTTAAAATAAGTAAGATTAAAATAATTTAATATTTTTGGGAAAAATTTCTATGACCGAAGCAAACCAAATTTGTTGTCCGCAATTTAATCCTGAATTGTGGGATAAAAAAGTTTTCAATTGGGAAAATAAGCGTTTTGTGAAAAGTAAAGTGTTTACTTTGTTTTACATGCCGGTGAATTTCGGTTCAGTGATGACGAAGTTAGTGAAAAAGGTTGAGGAAGCTGGCGCATCTATGCCCGATGGTATGGTTTTGGGCGATCATCGTTCTAAATGGGCTTTGGATATTTACGTTGGAGTGGATAAAGAAGTGCCCGGCGTGGAAAATGTGGTCTTAAACGGAAAGTTTGTCACGAAAGTTTACGAGGGGCCATATAGTGATACCGGCAAGTGGATGAGCGATTATGATGTTTATATCAAAGAGCAGGGTTTGTCGGTCAAGAAAATGTATATGTGGTATGTTTATTGTCCAAAGTGTGCCAAGAAATATGGTAAAAATTATACGGTAGTGGTGGGACAGGTTTAGAAATAAATAAAATTTTTATGTTTCAACAATTTCGGGATAAATTTAAACAAAAATCTTTTCAGCCCAAGGCTATGCAGCAAGGGGCAAACGCGACTGTCAAAAGTAATGATGCTCAGAATTTTAAGGGGGTTTTAAATACCGGAGCAGAGGCAGGTGAAAATTTGTCAGTGGAAAAAATGCAAGAGCAAAAAATGACTGATAATTTTATAACCGGACAAACAGCCGGAAGTGATGTGGGTTTTGAAAAAGTTCAAAAGGAAGCTCCTCAAACCGCTGGACAAAGCGTGAATCCGGTGTCAGTTGGTGGCAAAAGTGGTTTGGCTTTGTTGGCGATTATCGGTATTGTGATTTTTGCTTTAACGCAGTGTGGGGGATAAAAAAAAGCGTTTCCGAAGGTGGAAACGCCTGTCGTTTGAGAACTGCCTTTAGCCGATCTTGTTCCGCGAGGAGCGGTAAATGATCAGCATGGTGAGGTGTTGTTCCGTGCTGGTTTGCAGGCAACGGTTGACTTCGATGTCTTTGCCGTAGCCCTTGAACCAGTTGTTCATTTCATTTTTCAGGTCCTGGCAGGCAACCGGGGCACGAAACATTTTGACTAACTTGGGGTTAGTCTTTTGCTTCTCTGCAGGTTTGGCGTGGTAGATGAGTGAGAAAACGAGATGAACATCGTTTTCACTGCACTGGCTGTGAACGATGGCGACTGATTCGCCTTTTTCCATCAGCCATTGGTTGATGGTATGTTCCATTTCACTGACAGGAGTGTTCTGTAGGAACTGAAAGAATTCGATTTGTTTGCTCATGAAAAGCTCCTTTCGTGTGGTTAAATGAACCTGGGAAAATTCCCACTCGGATAATAATGATTTTTAAGCTTATTGTCAATGATGAAAAAACAAATTCACTTACAAAATCAAGCACTTGATTATACTTTAAAACTGAGCAAGCGGGCGCGGCGCCTCCGCCTCGCTGTGTATTGTGATGGCCGCTTGGTCGTGTCGGCGCCGCGCCGTCTGCCTTTCTATCAAATTGAAAAATTCATTCAGGAGAAATCGTCCTGGATTTTGAAAAAATTGGAAGACTTTGCCAGCGCACCCCCCACGATTTTCAGTAGGGACGTGGTGGCGGAGTATCGACAATATAAAGAAGTAGCCCGAACTTTGGTAGAAGCACGCTTGGCTTATTTTAACCGGTTTTATAATTTTGAAATCAATCGCATCAGTATTAAAAAACAGAAAACTCGTTGGGGCAGTTGTTCGCGCAAGGGTAATTTGAATTTTAATTATAAAATCGCTCTCTTGCCCGATGACTTGGCGGATTATATAATTGTTCACGAGCTTTGTCATTTGGGGCAGTTCAATCATTCCGCTAAGTTTTGGCGTTTGGTGGCGGCGATTATTCCTGATTATGCGCTGCGCCGTCGAATTTTGAACAGTCATCAGTATCAATTAAATTAAAATATTTTATGTCCAAACAAACCTTTACCATTGGTGTTTTCGCTTTAATTAAAGACGAGAAAAATCGTGTCCTTTTGGCTTTGCGGACGGATCGAAATTGGTGGAACTTGCCGGGCGGTTCTTTGAACGCGGGCGAAGCGCCTTGGGAGGGCGTGGTGCGCGAGGTTCGCGAGGAAACCGGTTTGGACGTGGCGGTGCAACGATTATTAGGCGTTTATAGTAAAATTGATAAAAATGATTTAGTGTTATCGTTTGAATGTCAGGTTTTGGGTGGTGAACTCACTTTAAATGATGAAGCGGCTGACTTGAAATATTTTGCAGTCAACGAACTGCCGGAAAAACTATATCGTAATCATCGGGAGCGGATTGAAGATTATTTTTTAAACAATAATCAGCAGATTTTTTTTAAAAGACAGAAGAGCGAAAGCAAAAATTAAAAATTTGTGCTATACTGGAAAGAGGATAGGAAAAGATCCTGTCCTGAAACGAGTTCAGGATTATGAGGATTTAAAATCATCTTTATGTAAAGTTCAGAATGACATTAAAAAATAAAAATAAACTATGCGTTTGAGCACTAAAAACATTCGAGAATACTTAACCTTAAAGGGCGTTAACAAAGTTGTAAAGGTTTTAATTTTTTCTGATGTTTTAATGATGGGTAGTTTTGGTTTAATCAGTCCGGTGTTTGCGGTTTATATTACCGACACGATTCCCGGGGCAACGGTGGAAGTGGTTGGTATCGCTTCTACTATTTATTTGTTGACGAAAAGTTTGGGACAATTGTTTGCGGCTGAGATTGTTGATCGTATTAAAGGGGAACGCGATGATTTTTGGAGTATGTTTATTGGTTCGTTGGTGATGTGCGCGGTTTACGCTTTGTATTTAGTAATTGATGCCCCCTGGCAACTTTACGCCGTGCAGTTTTTGAATGGTTTGGCAACCGCTTTCACATTTCCTTCCTGGATGGGCATTTTTACTCGTCATGTTGATAAGGATCATGAAGGTAAGGAATGGGGAATGTATTTTACGACCGTGGATTTATCAACCGCCGCCACCGCCGCCATCGGTGGGGTGATCGCTTATACTATGGGCTTTAAACCTTTATTTATTGCGATTGTGGTGATTGGTATTTTGTCCAGTTTATTATTGTTGACCATAAAAGATGAAATGCGTATGCCCAAAATTAAAAAATTAAAACGGGCTCGCTAAAATATGCGTTTAAACAGAAAAAATATAAAAGAGTATTTAACATTGAGAGGGGTTAACAAGGTAATCAAGGTTTTGATTTTTTCCAATGTTTTGATGTCAGGAGTTTTTGGCTTAATTACTCCGGTTTTTGCAGTTTATATTATTGACACTATTCCCGGTGGGAACGTGGAAGTGGTGGGTATTGCCACGACTATTTATTTGTTAACCAAAAGTTTTGGTCAATTATTTATAGCCGAAGTGATTGATAGAATTAAGGGGGAACGTGATGATTTTTGGGCAATGTTTATTGGGTTTTTGTTACTATTCTTGGTTTATGCTTTATATTTGGTAATTAATGCCCCGTGGCAACTTTATATTGTTCAGATTTTTAATGGTTTGGCAACAGCCTTAACTTTTCCCTCGTGGATGGGCATTTTTACCCGTCATGTTGATAAAGATCATGAAGGGAAAGAATGGGGAATGTATTCCACTACTGTTGATTTGTCCACGGCCGCCACCGCCGCCATCGGTGGTGTGGTTGCTTATACCATTGGTTACAAGCCATTATTTGTGGCGATTGTGGTGATTGGATTATTATCAACTTTCTTATTGTTGACTATTAAAGATGAGATGCGCATGCCCAAAATTAGAAAATTTAAAAAAGCAAAATAAATTTTTATGGACATTAATTCCGGTTTGACATTGATTCTTTACTTTTTTGGGCTGGCTTTTTTGGGTTGGGTGATTGAGGTTTTATATCGTTCCTACCAAGCACGCCGTTTGGTCAATCCTGGCTTCTTATTCGGTCCGTTTGTTCCAATTTATGGCGTGGCCGGTTTATTGATTTTGAGTATTTCCACTTTTTTGGGTGATAATTTACCATGGTGGATTTTGCTATTGTTAATGGCTTTAGTCGTGACAGTTTTGGAATACCTGACTTCGGTTTTGGTGGAATTGATTTTCCGGGTACGATTGTGGGATTATTCTGATGAACCGTTAAATTTAGCCGGACGGGTTAGTTTGAAATATAGTTTTTACTGGGCAGTCTTAATTTATTTATATTTAACTTTATTAGCTGGTCCGTTATTGCAGTTTTTATTGTTTTTGCCGCAAGTTTGGAAGTTGTTTTTGGTGATTGTTTTATCAATTTATTTTGCGGTTGATTTTGTCTTGTCAGCTCGGGTTTATTTGTATTTCTTTGCCCTTTATCATTTGGTGATTGGTGAGGTAGCCAAAGCCCCATCCGAATTAAGTAATACTTTGTTGTCTGGTTTGCGAAAATATTCTTATTTTTTCCGTCATTATCCTTATTTACGTTTTAAATTAAGAAAACAGTTAAGGTCTGCTCGTAAAGTGATTTGGGACTTGCCTGATCAATTAAAAAAGATTAAAAATTTACTTGATGATAAGGAATAATTTGGACATTTTATTTTAATGTTGTAAACTATAAATAGTCAATTTTAATTATTAAATTAAAGTTTATGGAAAATTTAAATCAAAATCCGGCTTCTGGGGCGGAAAATAAAAGTTCCGGAGGGGAGACAATTCGTCCCTGGCAGGGAACTTTGTTGGGTGTTTTGCACATTATAAGTTTAATTTTGTTAGGTTTATTGATTATTGCCGCTTTTGTCGGTGGTAGTATGATTGCTAGTTTCTTACCGGTTTGGGGAATGTTAGGTGGCATTGGTATGGCTTTGGGCTTTATTTTAATGGCCGTTTGGATTTTGGTATTTTTTATTACCAGAGGAATTTTTAGCGGCAAGCGTTGGGCGATTATTGTTTCTTTGATTTTTACTGGTCTTGCTTTACTTTCGGCACTTATGAATATTAGCGAAATGTTGCTTAGTTTGGTGATTTATGCCGGCATGTTATATTTGGAAGTGATTTGTTTAAAAGACTCTTATTATCGTTAGTTAATAGAGGCCGCCCCGTTAGATATTTTTATCTAACGGGGCGGTTTTTTATTTTTTAAAAATGTGCTATAATTTTTGTGAATTTATTTCAAACACAAATAAAATATTTTTTGCTTTATGATTAAAAATGAAAAAGGTTTTACCTTGATTGAATTAATTATTACAATTTTGATTATTGGTATTTTAGCAACGGCCGCCTTGATGGCAATTCGTGCCAAATCCATGGAAGCACGCGATGCCAGACGTTTTGCCGATATGCGAGCGATCAATCTAGCGATGACTTTGAGTGCGGCCAGTGGTGAAACATTGACTCTAACCGGTAATACTTCAACCGTTCCTTATATTTGTCAGTTAGAGGGCAATTCATTTTTGGATTTTAGTTTGTTGCGTGATCCATATTTATCCGACGAAGCTTGTTCCAGTGTTAATTTAGGATGTTTGCCTGATTCAACCGAGC
>DYGC01000021.1 GCA_020724925.1 Candidatus Paceibacter sp. | reverse complement strand
TTTCCATGAATTCATTTTACAACCGGAATTTGAAAACGTCCAATTCTGTTCTAATCATTATTTATTCAAGTTCTTTTTTATCATTGTTTCTATGTATAAAATTATTTTTGCTAATTACCGATTTTCCAGTTTTTGATTCCAACTCCTGGCGAGCATTTTTGGCAATCGCACCGCCCTGCTTGGCGGGGATTTTATTTTCTTCCAGTCCGATCGCTTCCACACTTTCGGCGATTTGTCGTGTAGATAATTCCGCCAAAGCAGTAAACACCAATTCCGCATCACTCATATGGTCACGAAGATTTTCATTTTTGAGATTTTTAAATTCTTTATGTTCATTAATACTTAAATCGGTCCATTCTTTATGAATAATATTACTCAACAATGCAAATTCATCCGATTTAGTAACTTCGTGATCTTTCCAATAGTCTGTCAATTTATTTCTGACTTCCTGACCGATTAACCTTTGCTGAATCCATTTTTCACTACGCCCCAAACGTCGCCAATAATCACGACTACGATTGATAGCACGTTCCGGGTCGGCAATTTCCCGAAGTCGATCATGTCCGACTTTTGCGAGCCATAACTTGAATGGTTCGGCTTTTTTACTTGGTATTGATTGAATCAAACGCAAAATTGTTTCCACATCAGCCGCATCAGTCAAATATTTTTTCCCATTTAATGCCAACATTGTCAACTGGTCACAATTTGTGACCAGTTGACTTCCTTCCTTCTTTAGTCTGTTCTTTAATGTTGTCCAATAACTTTTTGCTTTTTTAAAGTCGATTTGATCGGTCAATGCAGCAACCACGTCCACCACTGAAAAATACCATTTTTGTTTTTGTTCATCCCAAACGCGGCGAATTTTAATACCATTAAAAATTAAAAAATGATAAGGACTTGCTTTCCATATTTTTTTTGTTATTTAATAATTATTTATAATTATTATAACAAACCAATGGTGAAATTAACCTAAAATTTTTGCGAATTATCCACAGGCAAAAAACAAAAAAGTAGACCAATTACTATAATTAACCAACAAGCACCTGCTCCGCCGCCACGCCATAACCCAAAAATCTTGAGCTCAAATTATTAAAAGCCTGCGGTGGCGCCGTGCACAAAAAGCGACGGCTCCCCCCTTTACTCAACAATTCATCAATTTCCGTGTGACGTTGCAAATATTCCGCTAAAGACTCGGCGACGATTGGGCCGGGTAAAATTGTCCGGCAAGATTTCCCCATGATTCCCGCCAGCAAATCCGCCAACAACGGATAATGGGTGCACGCCAACAACAAAGTATCCGGTCGATGTTTTTTCAAGGGACGCAAATATTGACGCGCTAAAAATTTGGTGGCGCGATTTTTTAACAAACCTTCTTCCACCAAAGGCACAAACAACGGGGCCGCTTCTTTATATAAATACATTTTTTCAGTTGGCCGCACCGCCCCCCACGCTTTGGCGATTTCCTCATCGTAAGACTCAGCCTTGACGGTCGCCTTGGTACCGATTAAAGCGATTTTTCCACGCTTGGATAAACGTGGCACCGCTTCGGCAATCGGAATGATAATCCCCAAAATGCGTTTGTGCGGATCATTCAAAGTCGGCAAATATTCCTGCTGCAAGCGACGCAAAGCGCTGGCGCTGGCGGTATTGCAAGCCAAAATAATCAGCTGGCAATTTTCTTTTTTAAATAAATAATCCACCGCCTGCCGCGTGAATTCGTAAATTGTTTGATCATCTCGCCCGCCATAAGGGGCACGTAAATTATCGCCCAAATAAACGTAATCGTAGGATGGCAAAACTTCTTCCAAATATTTGAAGACCGTCAAACCACCCACGCCCGAATCAAAAACGCCGATTTTCATAATTATAAATATTTATGCAATAAATCAAATAATTTATTTTTCTTTTCATGTAACAAATCAGCACTTTCCGCCTCCATGTTAACCCGCAATAAAGGCTCAGTGTTGGACATACGCAAATTAAACCACCAACCGGGCAAAGCGATTTTCAAACCATCCAAATAAGAAATAGACATCGCTTTATCTTCAGAATTTTGCGTTTGATAATAATTGGCGATTTCTGAAAAAATCTGTTCGGCTTTTTCGTTGTTCACTCGTAAATTAATTTCTCCGGATTGATAATACTTACGCAACGGTGCCACCAAGTTTGCCAAACTTTGCTCGTTTTTCAACAACAAAGAGCACAACAACAAAAAAGTATAAACCGCCGATTCTACATTATAAAAATCTCGATAATAAAAATGGCTGGATAATTCGCCGGCAAAAATCGCCCCTCGATCATGCATGGCGGTTTTGATAAAAGCGTGACCAACCGGCGATTCTTCAAAACGGCCGCCAGCCTCGCCAATCACTTCTTTAACAATATTACTGGAACGCAAATCATATAAAACTAAAGCTCCTTGATTATCAATTAACAATTCTTTCGCCAACAAAGCTGTCACCAAATCACCGGGAATAATTGTTCCGGTATTATCCACCAAACCAACTCGATCGGCATCACCATCAAAAGCCACGCCAAAATCACATTTTTCCTGAAGCACCAAAGCTTGCAAATCGGCCAGGGTCTCATGTTTCAAAGGATTAGCTTCATGATTGGGAAAACGTCCATCCAATTCCCAATATAATGGTAAAAATTTCACATTAGGCAAACGTTTTTCCAATAATGGCAAAAGCAAACCGGCCATACCGTTACCGGCATCCACGGCAACGCACATTTTCTTTTCTGAATTTAAATTCACCAAAGAAAAAACTCGGTTTAAATAATCGTCCGTGACACTACGCGGCTCGTCGGTGGCGGTACTGCCCACACTTTCCCAGTGATTGGCCAAAACCAAATCACGAATTTCATCCATGCCACGATTTTTCCCAATCGGCAAAACATTAATATCACACATTTTAAAACCATTATATTCAGCCGGATTATGAGAAGCAGTTACCATCACACCGGCATCAAGATCTTCATAAAATCCCACTGCAAAATTTAGCATTGGGGTTGTCGCCAAGCCCAAATCCACGCTGGTCACCCCTTGCGCTCGAATTCCCCTACGCAAAGCTTCCGCCAAGGCCGGCGAAGTCTCACGCATATCATAAGCAACTGCAATCTTACGCAAAGATTGTTTGTCTTTTAAATAAACAACCAGTGCTTGACCAAGAGCGAAGGCCAAATCTTCCGTCACTTCCTCCCCCACTAAACCGCGAATATCATAAGCCTTAAAAATTTTAGCTTCAAACATAGATTTTTGTAATTAGGATTTTTTAATCGTCACCGGCGCGGCACCGGTATATAACGGCATCGCCGGTAGGAACTTGGCCCGCTTCAAATTAGCCGGTACTATCCATTGTTCTTCCACTTCGGCGATAAAATATCGCCAGGCCTTTAAATCAGCAATTTCCGTAACTTTTAATTTATAAGGATAAACCGGAATATCATGCAGCAAAGCAATCGTATTAGCCGCCACCACGCCCAAACGCACCGCGCTAAAACTACCAGGACCATTAACCACCATAATACCCGCTAAATTGCTGGGCGCAACCAAATTTTTAATCAAAAAAGCATCCAAAGTTTGCAAAAATTTCTCACTTTGACTGTAAAGTGCCTTTTGCCAAGTGCAAGCCCGTAATAACAATTTACGGCCTTTTAATTCCCACAAGGCAAAGCCCAAATAATGATTGATCGCTGTGTTAATCAATAAAAGATGCGTTTTCTTACTAAGCGATGAGTTCACTCGAATTCCCATTGAAAAGTTTATTATTTCTTTTGTCAATCAACACTATCTTATTATTTTCTAAAATTTTGTAAAGGAATTTATCAACAATCTGCTGACGATAAGCAAATTCTTCTTCTTTCATCAAAGCATAATTAATTTCTTCACCGATTTGTTTTTCCAAATCTTTGACCAAACGTTCCATCTTTTTCGCTGGCACTTCACCAACCACCAACAAGTCAATGGAGCCATCATGATCGTTCACGAATTTACCCAACAAAACCGCGTATAAAATCCCTTCCGAGTAATCTTCTAAATTATTGAAAACATTGTTTTTGGCAAAAACCTTGGCTTTCAAAAATAAATTTTTCAAATCTTCCAAAAAAATACAATCCTCATTGATTTTATAATACTTCTTTTCAGTGCTATTGGCACCTTTTTCCGTAATTAAGGGTTTTCCAGCAAACAATTCTTTTAAATCTTTATGTTTTTTGGCACCCTCATCAATTTTTAAAATGTTCAAAGTGGTCAAATTATCCAACTCCCGACGAATGGCATTAATCTGTAAATTCAATAAACGCGTTAATTCCCGAACAAAATAGGATTTATGATAATCCTGCAACATTAAAGCCAACAATTTCACTCTGGTTAATGAACCAAATAACAAGGTCAAATCCAAGCCGGTTTCAACTTTCTTAGTCTTATTTGAATTTTTTGAAGGCATAAATATTTTATTGTCTTTTAAGTCTAGATATAGTATAATATTTTTGACAGCTAGTGTCAAAGAGAGGATTGTCATCCTGGAAACTGCGGCCGTAGTGTAGTCATCCCGGAAAAAAACGGCTGTAATGTAGTCATCCCGGAAAAAATTTTTGAAAAAAATTTTTGTCCGGGATCTCGTGGGCGAAGCTAGTCTGTTACTACCACGAGATTCCCCCGGCTGTTAGTTAATGCTTTTACTAATCCACGTGCCGGGGCAAGCTCGCTCTTCGCCTGCGGCTCAGCCCCGGAATGACTGCTAAAGGGTCCGCGTGGGCGAAGCTAGCTGTTACTACCACGAGATTCCGGGCTCTTCGCCTGCGGCTCAGCCCCGGAATGACTGCTAAAGGGTCCGCATGGGCGAAGCTAGCTGTTTGCTACCACTGGATTCCCCCGGCTGTTATTTATAGATTTTACTAATTCAGGTGCCGGAGCAAGCTGGCTCTTACAAAGACTCTCCCCGGAATAACTGCCAATTCCTCAGATAAAAACAACATTGTTTTCTTAAAATCATAAAATTTATGAATTCCCACTTGTTCGCCTTTCTCAACAGCGAACTTCAACAAAATCCCTACAAAAGTTCCCTGCTAACGCTTATTGCCGATAAATATCCGGACAAAGAAAAAGAACTCGGCAAGCTGGTGATTTTTTTATCAAGCGATAACAACTTTGATTACAATGAAGAAAAATTTCAAGAACTGCTGAAAGAGCTGGAAAATATTTATTATAATTATTCTTTGGGGGAAAACGAGGTGATCGGTCTCAAAAAATTAGAGCAAATATTTGAGCAGAGCCTCAAAAATTTCAATCAGCAATTCACGTGGTTGGCGCAAGCCAAGCAAATAAATTTAGATTTAAAACAAATCAATATTTTAGTGGCGGTAATTCGCAATAATGATTTTATTTTTTCCCAAGTTAACAGCTTGGATTTATTTGTATTATTTAAAGGCAAACAAGGCGAAGAAAAAATCATTAATATCGCCGAACAAGGTGATGCCCGCACCCCCACGCCCTCGGTGCAAAAATTGTTCGCCAATTTAATCAGCGGTGATTTAAGTTCAGCGCAACGTATTTTAATCACCAACAAAAATTTGGCTAAATATTTATCATTATACAAAATAAAAAATTTACTATTGGGCAAAAACGCCGAACAAGTTGATGAGGCTTTTAAACAAAACCTGCGACAAATCACCAACGCCGATAACTTCGCGTGGATTTTGTTAAAGCGTTGGGACGCCGAAGAAATGGCAACCGAGGAAGAAGAATTGGAAAAAGAACATGGCTTGAATCCCCTGCCCCTTCACAAAACAGAAGAAAAATCCGCGGTAAAACCATCACTGGGACAAACGATTAATCATCAATTATTAAACATCAAAAAAAGTTTGGGTCCAAAAAATAAAGGCAATGTCAGTAAAACCGTCTTTAATGAAACAATTGAAATTGATTTTGGCTCACGCATGAAAAAATTCTTAACCATTCTTCCTTTTTATCCAAGCAATCAGCAAACACAACAATACGCCCTTTCCAAAGGAAGCCGTTTGAAAAATTTCTTTAAAAATTTATTTAATTATCCTTTACTTTTGAAATTTGGTTTTCTTTTGGTTTTGTTAACAATCGGCGGTTTTATTTATAGTGCCGTTTATATTAGACAACAACAACAAGAAGCGTTGGCCCTAGAACAATATCAAACCGATATCAGAACGGTGCAAAGTGAAATCGCCAGTGCCCGAGCTAAACTGCTTTATGGTGACAAACTGGCAGCCGAGCAAATCTATTTAGGCTTGGATGAAAAAATTGATGCTTTGTTAGCTAAAACCGACGAACAAATCAACAATAAAAATCAATTAAGTCAAGAAAGCCAAGCTTTATATTATGAAATTTTCAATATCACCCTACTGGATCAACCTACAGCCTTGGCTGACCTCAACAGTTTAACCGATGGGAAAATCAAATATAATGAATTGGAATTATTAGGTAATGATTTGATTGCCCTGGGTGGCAAAGCGAAAATTTTACTCAGTGTTAGTAGCAGCTCCGGCCAAGTGCGCATGATTGACACCCAATCGGATGCCATTCCGGATTTTAAACTGGCAATGACTTTACCGGAAAACCAAGACAATCTTTACTTCTGGCAAGCTGATAAAGCAATTTGGGAATTTACTGCTGCTAACCAAGCCTTGACTGATTTGCAAGTGTTATTGCCGGAAAATTTCAAGCCAAACGCCGTTGCCTCTTACAATAAAAATTTATATTTTACTGATCCAAACAATAAACAAATTTGGAAATTCACCAAAGTCACCAGCGGTTTTGCCAAAGGCAAAGCGTGGATTATGGATGTTAATCTACCAAGCTTGGAAAGAATCAAAGACATGGCGATTGACAGTAATATTTTCTTGCTTTATGACAATGGCCAAATTGATAAATACTTTAATGGCAAAAAAGAAAAATCTTTTAATTTAGATAATATTCAACCGGTCTTGAGCGGTGCTGATAAAATCTATACTAACGAGGATTTTCCGGTGCTTTACATCGCCTCCTTCATAGACAAACGAATTATTGTTACGAACAAAGACGGGGCTTTCCAAAAACAATATCAAATCAAACTGGATGGCGAGATTCAGGATTTATTCTTCAAAAACAATCAAGTCTTTATTTTAAGTGATAATCAAGTGTTTGTGGCGGGTTTGTAGAATTTTGTAAATTATTACGTTGCCAAATATGGAATGGACCGTTTAGGGAACGGATTGACCTAGAACAAACTGCTTTAAAAGATCTAATAATAATTGATATAGAATTCTTTTTGGGTGCTATATTTGCCAAACCATTACCTTGAATTTTCGATTCTGCCGTAGGGGCGTTGCATTGCAACGCCCTTTTATCACCAATTGCGATTTGCATACAATCATCAACATGAACATTTGTTTCGGTGGGTTTCTGATTGTTTTGGTTTACAAAATCACGAGGAAGGGCGTTGCAATGCAACGCCCCTACGGAAGAATCCCACCTGTTGACGATTACAATTGCATGAATATGATTAGGCATAATAACAAACCAATGATGAAATTAACCTAAAATTTTTGCAATTTATCCACAGGTGGCGTGACCTCTGTAATGCCAAATAAATGTCATTGTGGAAAAACCCCGGCCACATTGTAGTCATCCACAGGAAAATCGTCGGTAATGTAGTCATCCCGGAAAAAATTTTTGAAAAAAAATTTTTGTCCGGGATCTCGTGAACGTAGAGACACTTGCTATCACTGGATTCCGGACATTTTTCCCCGGCTATTATTTATTATTTTTGCCAACTCACGTGCCGGGGTAAAATTCCGGAATGACTACTAAAGGACCCGCGTGGGCGAAGCTAGTTGTTTACTACCACTAGATTTTTTCGGCTGTTAATTAATGCTTTTACTAATCCACGTGCCGGGGCAAGCTCGCTCTTCGCCTGCGGCTCAGCCCCGGAATGCCCCCGCCCAAAACAAAAAATCCCCCCGTTCTTCGCGCTTACGCGCTACGAAGGGGGGATTTTTTATCCAAAATAATTTGTAAAACTACAAATTAAACACCTGGAGTTAAACCATCTTCAGTGGCAGTCAATGTAAAACCTTTTTTGTTTTTAATCATACCTTTTTAATTTTTAATTAATTATAAAGTCAAACCATTTTCATGGGCAGCACCCACACCATCACCACCTTCAGTATAAAAATTAACCCAATAATTACATGGATCAATAGTGGTTGGAGCATTTCCTACCCCCCAAGCGGCACCTACACCAGCATCAGGTTGTCCCCAAGAATAATTACAAGTTCCGCTAGCATTATTAGCACAACCACTACTGGCGACAGCACAATCTGTAGCAGGATCAAAAGATGTATCAATCGGATCGTAAATATTACTAAAATTCAAATTATTACTTCCAGTTGTCTTACAAACCACTGGTTGCAATGATGTATTACCAGTCAATGCTACATCAGCATCATCATCCGCACAAGAAATTGCCATAGCGGTTCGAATAGCTGACATATCGGCTAAACGACGAGCATCGCGAGCATCAGCGGTCTTACCGGAAATAGCCACAATGGCTACCACCGCCAAGATACCGATAATGGCCATCACAATGATCAACTCAATCAATGTAAAACCTTTTTTGTTTTTAATCATACCTTTTTAATTTTTAATTAATTATAAAGTCAAACCATTTTCATGGGCAGCACCCACACCATCACCACCTTCAGTATAAAAATTAACCCAATAATTAC
The DNA here is from genome assembly GCA_020724925.1 of Candidatus Paceibacter sp. Lineage (GTDB taxonomy): Bacteria > Patescibacteriota > Patescibacteriia > DYGC01 > DYGC01 > DYGC01. Next base: position 1,969 of record DYGC01000021.1, on the reverse strand, counting down.
ATGGATCAATAGTGGTTGGAGCATTTCCTACCCCCCAAGCGGCACCTACACCAGCATCAGGTTGTCCCCAAGAATAATTACAAGTTCCGCTAGCATTATTAGCACAACCACTACTGGCGACAGCACAATCTGTAGCAGGATCAAAAGATGTATCAATCGGATCGTAAATATTACTAAAATTCAAATTATTACTTCCAGTTGTCTTACAAACCACTGGTTGCAATGATGTATTACCAGTCAATGCTACATCAGCATCATCATCCGCACAAGAAATTGCCATAGCGGTTCGAATAGCTGACATATCGGCTAAACGACGAGCATCGCGAGCATCAGCGGTCTTACCGGAAATAGCCACAATGGCTACCACCGCCAAGATACCGATAATGGCCATCACAATGATCAACTCAATCAATGTAAAACCTTTTTTGTTTTTAAGCATAACTTTTTAATTTTTATTAATTCTTAAAATAATTAACCATGATTAACTATTTTGCCCACCATCAAATCACTTTCGTTCGACCTTGAAAAATTTTTGCATAATTTTTCACTAGTCGCGATTCTCCAATGAACAAATAATTCTATGATTTATTATAACAAATTTTTTGCGTTTATCCAAATTCTACCAAACAATCAAATCCATCAAGTCCACTTCATTAATCGCGGAGCGATACAAACCACTGGGCGTAATCACCATCCAATCACTTTCATCTTCTACATCATCACCACCAGGCAAACCACCACCACAATCAGCCGGACAAGATCCTAAAAACATTTCTCCTGGTCCGCATAAACCATCACCGCAAATTTCAGGCCCACCACCACCGCCCGGTCCCGGATCAGCACAATCATCAGAACAAGTTTCCAATGTTTCTCCGCCATCACAAATTCCATTCAAATTACATGCACAATCCGCCGGACAACCGCCATTGGTTTCTTGAATAGGTGGTTCATCATCATTTAATGGTTGAGAATAACAAAATCCATCCCCACAAGTATGCGTTCCACAATCATAATAACAATTACCCACATTTTCCCCAGCGTCACAAACCGTATCTCCACAAAAACAATCAGTCGGGCAAAGAGCTTCAGTTTCACCATCGGCCACATTACACATAAAATCACCACAATAACAATCATCTTCACAAAGGGCGTTGGTTTCACCTTCCCAATATTCACACAAGGAATTAGGACAGGTATAAGCAGCGTGGGCGGTTTTTGTTTGGAAAAAATCTCGCCAATCAATCTTATTAAAATATGCTAAACTAGCCTGATTTTCTAATTTAATTCCAATGGCATAATTATCAAAAGTTCCCATATTATTAGCATCAGACTGCAACAAATCAAACAAAGTATAACCACCGGCTCGATCGCATTGCAAAATCGCACCGGTACCTCCATAACAAGTATCAGTTCTTCCGGCAATCGGATCTTTAATATAATCCAAATCCAAATAAGGCAATTCAGCTCTATTATCCAAATCGTGTAATAAAATGGTAATGCCATCAGCTGGCACCCCTTCCAAATAATCCTCGCCGTGATCGGCAGCGTGGACCCTAAAAGCCAATTGGATACGATTGGCATCGGAAATACGTCGGGCATCGCGGGCATCAGCACTCTTGCCGGCAATCACTAACAAGGCAAAAACCGCCAAGATCCCGATAATCGCCATCACAATCATCAACTCAATTAAGGTAAAACCTTTTTTACTCGTAAGCATAGGTTTGGGTTATGAATAATAATTAATAATGTTTAGTGTTGTTTTAAACAAAGGTAATGGTTCATCCTGAAACGGTGTAACGGGTCATCCTGGAACAGTGTAATGGGTCATCATGAACTTGTTATGTCAGCCATAGCGAAGTGACGGCTGGCTTCAGAGGAAAAGGGATTCTGTCATCCTGGAAAAAATTTTCTATCAGAAAATTTTTATCCAGGATCTCGCTTATAGTAGGGATGTTCCTACTTTAGTCAA
>DYGC01000020.1 GCA_020724925.1 Candidatus Paceibacter sp. | reverse complement strand
CGTTGAACGGTTTGCCCGGACCGTTAATCAAATGGTTTAGGAAAACTTTGGGCAATCAAGGTTTGGCTGAGTTGGTGGCGAAGTACGGTAATAACCGCGCTCAAGCCAAAACGCTTATCGGTTACGCTCGTAGCACCGAAGAGATTTATTTTTTTGAGGGCGTGGTGGCGGGGCGGATCGTGCCGCCGAGCGGTAATTCCGATTTTGGTTGGGATCCGATTTTCTTACCGGACGGTTATGATAAAACTTTCGCCGAGTTGAGTGCTGAAGAAAAGAATCAAATCAGCATGCGTCGTTTGGCGGTTAATCAGTTGAAAGAGTTTTTGGGATAGGTGGTAATTACCCACAAAAAATGCTATAATATTTTTTGACGGATAAAACAATAAAAATAAAAAATATGACTTCCGCGATTTTGGCTTTGCCCCGCGATTTGCTGTATTTTCCGATTTGGTGGTACACGCGTGGTTTTGTGCGTTTTGCCAAAGCATTTGGTAATTCTTTGCGTTATAAATGGTTGGAACTGGGTGTGGGGGTGTGGATAAAAAATTTATTCGTACCAATGTTTGGCGTTCATGATATCAGTGGGCGCTTGATTAGTTTTTTTATGCGTTTGGTTAACATTATCGGTCGATTTTTATATTTTTTACTTTTCGCTGTCTTCTTTTTCCTGTGGTTTTTAATAAAACTGTTGGCCCCGGCATTTTTCGGTGTTTTGCTTTTTATTCAAATTGGCAATTTTCTAACGTAAAATTTTATGGCTGAACATCAAAATTCTGAAAAAATCACTTGGCAAAACGCTCCGTTTTTGTTGTGTGAGCATTGTTTGGGTAGTGGAAAAGTCAATGGCAAAACTTGTGAAAATTGTCAGGGAATTGGCGCCGGTGTTTATTATCAAGGATATTTGTTTCACTGGTCAAAAGTTTATAACAGTACTTTAGGAAAATTGCATAAATTTAATGTTTTTATTTATCGTTTGCTTAATTTTGTTTTACTGGCGTCATTTTTGGCGGCGGTCGCCTGGTTGGGCTGGTATATTTATAATGTTTATTTGTTTGAATATAATTTTTGGTTTTTGTTGGATTGGCACTGGTGGGTGCAAGCCAATATCCATTTATTAGCTTTTTACGCCGCTGGTTTGCTGCTTTGTTTTTTTGCCTATCGAGTGATGATGTATGGTGAAAGTAAAAGTAATTTGCAGATTTTAAGCCAAAATTTATCCGGAGAAACTAAAAGCCAGGCGCATTTTGCTTTGGCTCAGGGTTTTTCCGAGTTGTTGAAAAATAAAGTACCCTTGTTGGATGTTTATAAATACGCGGCCCCGGGTTTGTTGACTAGTTTGGAACGAGCTTGGGATTTGACGATTTCTATCAAGGGCCAAGAGGTAACGCCCTTGCATTTGTTGGGTGGTTTATTGGACGAAGGCGAGGTGCGTGTTTTATTGATGCGCTTGGGGATCGGGCCGGCCGATTTTGGAAACAAGTTGGTAAAAGCTTTACTTTTACAACAGCGTGGCACAGAACAAAGCACCATGAATTTGGAATTGACTTGGAATATTAATTTAAGAAAAATTTTGATTTATGCCGGTTTGGATGCCTGGGATAGTAATTTTCGACAAGTCAGTGAATTAAATGCTTTGTATAGTGTTGGTAGTATTGAGTATTCCATCAATCAATATAATTTAGTCAAAGATTTGTTGGAGGAATTTAAAATCAATTCCAATATTTTAAGAAATATTATTGAGTGGGGAAAATTGAAACAACGTTTGCGTGATAATTTGTCATTATTTAGAGAACTGGCTCGTTTGAAACCAACTGGTAATATGAATCGTGCCATGACCGCGACCTTCACTCCGCTCCTGAACAACTTGAGTCAAGATTATACGCGCTCCGCCAGTTATGGTTATTTTTTGCCATGTTTGAATCGTGATAAAGAAGTTAATGAGATTTTGCAATCAATCGAAAGTACCCAGCAAAGTGTTTTATTGGTTGGTCACAATGGGATTGGTAAAACTTCTATTATTGAAGGAATCGCTCAATTGATGGTAATGGAAAAAGTGCCACCGCAAATTGAAGATAAACGTTTGTTGGTTTTGGATTTACCGACTTTGTTGAGTGCGGTGCCGCCACAAAATTTGCCACAAGTCTTGCAACAGTTAATTCAAGAAATTGCCAGTAGTCGTAATATTGTTTTGGTTTTAGAGAACTTGGAAATGTTGGCGAATAATCAAGGTGGTTCATTCAGTTTGTTGGAAGTGATTTTGCAAGCCTTGGAAAGCCGAGCTTTTTATTGTATTGCCACCACCACGCCCCAAGCCTACGTAGAGTTTTTGGAAAATAGCAAAGTGCCCCAGGTGATGACCGTTTTGCAAGTTCAGGAGTTAGATATTGATTCTAATATTCAAATTATTGAGGGACAAAGTGGTTATTTGGAAAATAAACATCAAGTTTTTTTCACTTATGATGCCATTGCCAAAGCAGTGAAATTGAGTGATGAGTATATTTATGATCAATATTTACCGGCCAAGGCGATTAAAGTTTTGGAGAGCAGCGCTCTGGCAGTGAAGCAACAGCGCGGGGGCGGAGCGGTTGTTTTGGGTGAGGACGTGGCGAAGGAAATTGCGGAGAAAACTGGTATTCCGGTGACACAATTAACTCAAGATGAAGCGGAAAAATTATTGAATTTAGAAAAAGAAATTCATCGTCGCGTAGTCGGACAAGAGGAGGCAGTAGAAATGGTGTCTTCCAGTTTGCGCCGGGCGCGCGCCGAGTTGCGTGATACTAATCGTCCGATTGCTAATTTCTTGTTTGTGGGACCGACCGGTGTGGGTAAAACTGAATTGGCCAAAGCCGTTTCCGAAGTTTATTTTGGTAATGAAGAAGCGATGCTTCGTTTTGATATGTCAGAATATCAGGATAAGGCCAGTATTGCGCGTTTAATTGGACAAAATAAGGAAGGTGGTTTGTTGACCGAAGCGGTTCGTCGCAAACCGTTCGCTTTGTTGTTGTTTGATGAATTAGAAAAAGCTCATCCCGATATTTTAAATTTGTTTTTACAAATTTTAGATGATGGACGTTTGACTGATGGTTTAGGAAGAACGATTGATTTTTCCAATGCCATTATTATTGCTACATCCAATGCCGGCGCCAAGTATGTGCAGTCAGCGATTGCTGAGAATCGTCCAATGGAAGAAATCAAAGAACATTTGTTAAAGGTGGAATTGCAGAATTATTATCGCCCGGAATTTTTAAATCGTTTCGATGGCATTATCACTTTCAAACCATTAACGCCGGATAATATTTTGGCGATTACGCGATTGTTGTTGGTGAAAGTGCAAAAACGTTTGTCTGCTAAACAAATCATCGTTGATTTTAGTGAAGATTTTGTTCGTGAATTGGCAGTGCAAGGTTTTGATCCGTTATTTGGTGCTCGTCCATTGAAACGGGTGATTCAAAATAAAGTGGAGGATAGTCTAGCAAATTATTTATTAAGTGCTAAAATTAAGGCACGCGATAAAGTAATTTTTGAAGCGGGCGGTCAGATTCGCGTGGAAGAAGCCCGCCGCTTGTAATCAGCTCTTATTTTATGTCCTATATTGTTTTGATAGTAGCGGTTTTGGCGCTGTCGTTTTTGGCAGTGAAATTTTATCAATGGCTGGCTTGGCGTTGGCAGATTTTAGATTATCCGCGCAGCGCTCGTAAAATTCATACTGAGCCGATTCCTCTGACCGGTGGTTTGGCGATTGCCACGGCGTTTTTGTCGGCAATCGGCGTTTTGTATCTGTTTGATTTTTTCAAATTCATTGATTTTTCTCCAGGTAATTTGTTGGCGATTGTTGTAGCGATTTTAATTTTGATGATTGGCGGGACCTTGGATGATCGTTATGATTTATCTGCAAAGTGGCAAATTATTACGCCGTTGCTGGCAATTGCGGTAATTGTTTTTGGCGGGATTGGCGTGGATTTTTTAACCAATCCTTTGGATGGTTCCTTGATTTATTTATCCGCTTGGATGGGTAATATTTTGGCTTTTGTGTGGTTGATGGGTATGATGTACACTACCAAATTATTGGACGGTTTGGATGGTTTGGTCGGTGGTATGGCGTTTATCGGTAGCACGGTGATTGCCTTGTTGATTTTAAATATGAGCTGGCTGCAAAGTGATGTTTTATATTTGGTTTTGGCGTTTATGGCTGCTCTAATCGGTTTTTTGATTTTCAATTTACCAAAAGCCAGTATTTTCTTGGGTGATGGTGGTTCGTTGTTGGCTGGATTTATGTTGGGTGTTTTTTCCATTTTGGCCGGTAGTAAAATCGCTACGACCTTGTTAGTGATGGCTTTGCCGATTATTGATACTGCTTGGGTGATTGCCTATCGTTTTACCCAGAAAAAATCGATTTTTTCGGCTGACAAAAATCATTTACATCATCGTTTGTTAGCTTTGGGCTGGCGACCATATCAAATTTTGGCTTTGATTTATATCATTAGTTTTTTGTTCGGTTTGAGCACGTTGTTGCTGAACTCTTTATTTAAAATGATTATTTTGTTATGTTTGGTAGGTGGTTTATTGATTTTTGAATATTATTTGACCGGTAAAACTTTAAAACAAGAAAAATTATGAAAAAATTTCTATTGATTTTGTTGCTTATTTTGTTTGTCGGGAGTATTGCTGTTTATTGGCTGTTTTTTTCGTCCATAACGGTTAAAGAGGAATTGCGTTTGAGCGTCGCTTTGGGCTCGGTGCCGAGTACTATTGCTCGACAATTAAAGGAAGCGGGTTTGATTCGCAGTGAACGAGTGTTTTTGTTGGAGTTGAAATTTTTAGATAAGGGGGCTGATTTGAAAGCTGGCAATTATTTATTTGCTGCTGATTCTTCTTGGTCAGTGCTTGATTTGATTGATTATTTGCAAAGTGGACAATTGGCTGCTGAGCAATGGTTGTTGCAAGTCCGTGAAGGCGAGACGATTTTTGAGTTTAAAGAACAGTTGGCTGAGCAGGGAATTGACTTGTCTGACTGGGATAAGATGACTTTGGTAGGGACGTGGCAGGAGCGTTTTACTTTTTTACAAGGCGTGCCGTCCGCCAACAGTTTGGAAGGATTTTTATTTCCTGACACTTATTATTTTGAAAAACAGGCGGATTTGAAAAAAGTTTTGGAAACTTTATTAACTCACTTTGGGGAGAAAACCGTCGAACTGCGCCAAAGTGCTAAAAGCAAGAACTTGGATTGGTACGAAGTGTTGCGTTTGGCGAGTATCGTGGAGTGGGAAGTGCGTACGCCCGCCAACCGTGCTTTGGTGGCAGATATTTTTTGGCGTCGCTATCATGATGATTATTTATTACAATCCGATGCCACTTTAAATTATTTGCGGGATAAAAGCGAGCGCATCGATAGTAACACTTACAAAGATTTGGAAAATGAATCCGCCTATAACACTTATAAGCATATCGGCTTGCCCCCCACGCCCATCAATAGTCCGGGTTTGGGCGCGCTCACCGCGACTGTCAATCCGACCGCCAATGATGATTATTATTTTGTCACCAGTTTAGCCGGGAATATCTATTACGCAAAAACTTATGATGATCATTTGCTTAACGTCAAAAAAGCCAAAAATGATAAATAATTTTGCATTTAAAAATAAAACCTGGTAAGATGTCTTTTAATTAAGCTTGATTTATAAGCTTAGATATTAATCATTAAAATTAAAGTATGAAAGCGAAATCTTTAGTGGCCGTGATGGTCCTGTCCTTGTCTGTCTTTTTGGGCGCTTGCTCCTTGTGGGGATCAGATGAGACAGCCAGTACCGGAGAAGAAAAATCAATTGTTGATAGTGTGAGCAACGTTTTTAGTTCAGTGAAACGTTGTGAATATGTGGATGAGGATGGCAGCAAGAGCGTGATGCACATTAAGGGCGATGATATTTATGTGCAAGCTGATGAAGCTACTGCTACTGCCGAAGATTTGGACATGGAAGGTTTGGTGACCGGTGATAAAATGTATATGTGGTCAAAATCCACTCGTGAAGGTTTGTATTTTGACTTGGCCACTTTAGCTGACGAAGACGCCGTGGAAATGAAGGGTGTGATTATTCGTTCTTCTAAGGATATGGTCGCTTTCTTAGAAAAGGAAGGAATGAATTGTGGCAAAAGTGATGTTGGCTCTGATAAATTCACTTTACCAAGTGATGTCAAATTTATGTCTTTTGAAGAAATGATGCAGGGTTTTGCCGAAAGTTTTGGTGGTGAAATGGACGCCAGCGGAGAATTGGATCTTCAAATGGCCGAATAATTAATTTTTTGTTGAATATTTGAATAAAAAGAGGATTCCTTATGGCATCCTCTTTTTATTTGCCCACCTTGAGGTGGCGTGTGTTGGTTCGTTGGGGGAAGGGCGAATGACAATTCGCCCTTTTTTCCGGTAGGCGATTTGGGGATTTCTGTCTGTTTGACAAATTTTTTATCTTACATTATTATAATACCAGTTATCCGCTGCTATAAAAGGATAAATTTTAGCTGGCACAGGTAGAGAACCTACCCGTGTTTTCTATTTAATAATTAGTTTGAAAAATTCAAAGCTGTCTTTATGACAAAAAACAATGACTTCTTAAATTTTGATGGGGTAGTTGAAGAATTGCTACCCGGCGCGAGTTTCCGCGTTAAATTGGAAAATGGCCATCTGATTATGGCACATTTATCCGGTAGAATGAGAATGAATAAAATTCATTTACTTCCGGGAGATAAAGTTAAAGTGGAGATGACCCCCTATGACTTAACGAAAGGAAGAATTGTTTATCGGTATTAGTCTAAATTTAATAATAATTAATTCAAAACGCTTTATGAAAGTAAAAGCATCAGTCAAGAAAGTTTGCAAAGACTGTAAAATCGTGCGTCGTGAAGGTCGAGTCCACGTGATTTGTAAAAACACGAAGCATAAACAACGACAGGGTTAAAATCCTTATTAATTCATTAAAAGAGTTTCTTATATGGCAAGAATTGCTGGAGCCTTGATCCCCAATGAAAAAAAGGTGGAATACGCTTTACCTTATGTCTATGGAGTCGGCTTAACATTGTCTCGAAAAATTTTGGCTAAGACCAAAATTGATGGCAATATTCGCGTCAAAGATTTAACTGAAGATCAATTGAATCAATTGCGCGCGGAAATTGAAAAAAATTACAAGGTGGAAGGTGAATTGAAACGCGAAGTTTTAGGTAATATCAAACGTTTAAAAGATGTTAAAGCTTATCGTGGCGCTCGTCATGCTAAGAATTTACCGGCTCGTGGACAAAGAACCAAAACCAATTCTCGCACCGTTCGTGGTAATCGTCGTGCAACCGCCGGTAGTGGTAAAGTGAAATTGCAGAAGACCTAGTTTAATTAATTAACATTTAGATATTAATATGAGTACTAATGTGGAAAAGGACCAAGTCCAAGCTCAACCGGTAGTAACGACTCCGGCTTCGGCGACTGAAGAAAAGTCTGCCAAAGAAGCGAGCAAGGATCCGAATTTGTCCGCTGCTGAAATGGCTTCTGCGGAATTAGCTGCCATGAAAGCGAAGAAAGGCAATTCTGGTGTGAAAGTTAGCAAAGCCGGAGCGGCCAAGAAAAAGAAGAAAAAAGTTAAAAAACAAGTCGCGGCTGGACGTGCTTTTATTCAAGCGACTTATAACAATACGATTGTTACTTTGACTGATCAAGAAGGTAATGTGCTTTCCTGGTCTAGTGCTGGTCATATCGGTTTTAAGGGTGCCAAAAAAGCTACTCCTTATGCTGCCGGTTTGGTAGTGCGTGACGCGATTGAAAAGGTCGGTGATTATGGTTTGAAAGAAGTGCATGTTTATGTGAAGGGCGTGGGTGCCGGCCGTGAAGGTGCGGTGCGTGCTTTAAACATCAATGGTTTGAATGTTTTGAGTGTCAAAGATACCACTCCGGTTCCACATAATGGTTGCCGTCCTCGAAGACCAAGACGTGTTTAATCCTAATTCTTAATTGCATTTTATAAATATATGGCTAGAAATTTAGCACCGGCATGCAAACAATGTCGTCGCGAAGGCACTAAATTGTTTTTGAAGGGTGACAAGTGTGCCAGTCCGAAATGTCCATTATCGGTTCGCAACTATCCGCCAGGACAACATGGTCCGAATGGTCGTGGTCGTTTAACCCCTTATGGTATTCAGTTGCGTCAAAAACAACAAGCCAAGCGTTTTTATATGTTAATGGAACAACAATTCCGTAACTATTATGAAAAAGCCAAGAAGTTAAAAGGTGACACCAGTGAATACTTGTTGCGTTTATTGGAAACCCGTTTGGATAACGTGATTTATCGTTTAGGATTTGTGCCTTCTCATAAGTTGGCGCGTCAATTGGTTGGACATAATTATTTTTTGGTTAATGGTAAACCGGTTAATATTCCTTCTTATCAATTGAAATTAAATGATGTCGTTTCTATTAATCCGTTGAAAAAGGATAAAAAGGTCTTTGCCGATTTAAGCAAGAAATTAAATCAAGCCTATTTGCCAAAGTGGTTATCAGTTAATCCTGATAAGTTGTCTGGTAGCATTGTGGCGGTTCCAAGTAAAGAGGATGTGAATGTGTCATTTGATGTTCAGATGATCATTGAATTCTATTCTCGCTAATAAAAAAAATAAAATTTTAATTATTAAAGAACAATTTTTATGGAAATGTTCTTATTGCCTTCAAAGGTGGAGTATCTTGAGACCGATAATTCAAATGTCGGTAAAGTGATTTTGGAACCATGCTATTTCGGTTACGGAACAACTATCGGTAATTCTTTACGTCGTGTGTTATTATCTTCTTTGCCAGGAGCGGCTGTGACGGCCGTCAAAATTGATGGTGTTGACCATGAATTTTCCGGGAAAGATGGTGTTAAGGAAGATGTTTTGGAAATTTTATTGAATTTAAAACGTCTTCGTTTAAAAATGTTCTCTGATGAGCCGGTCAAATTAACCTTGGAAGTCAAGGGTAAAAAAGTGGTGACCGCTAAGGACATTGCTAAAAACAGTGGCGTAGAAATCATCAATAAAGATTTGGTGATTGCGACTTTAACTGATAGCAAAGCGGAATTGAAAATGGAAATTTTGGTGGATAGCGGTCGTGGTTATGTGCCAAAAGATCAAAAGAAATTTGATTCTTTGGAAGCTCGTTTTATGGTGATTGATTCAATTTATTCTCCGGTCTTGAATGTTGGTTATAAAGTGGAAGATGTTCGTGTTGGACAAACCACTGACTATGACAAATTGATTTTGACCGTGGAAACCGATGGAACAATCAGTCCGAAAGAGGCCACTGAGCAAGCTACTAAAATTTTGATTGATTACTTGAATCCATTATTAAATAATAAATAGTTAACGATAAGAATATGCGTCATCAAAAGAAAGGTAAGACTTTAGGACGTACGGCTGCTCCTCGGAAAGCGTTATTCCGCTCCTTGGTGATTAGTTTTGTGGAACATGGTCGTATTAAAACGACTATTAGCAAAGCTAAAGCGATGCGCCCGATTGTTGAAAAATTGATTAGCATGAGTCGTAAAAATGACTTGGCTACTCGTCGTTTGTTATTGTCCCGCGTCCATCATGGGGCAACGGTTGATAAATTGTTAGCCGTCATTGGTCCTCGTTATATGGAGCGACCAGGTGGATATACTCGGATTATGAAGGTCGGTCCGCGTCCTGGTGATGGTGCTGAAGAAGCCATTATTGAATTAGTTTAATTAAATTAAGTGAATGACTTTTATGACTCGTCAAGTTCATAAAATTGACGCGACCGGAAAAGCGGTTGGTCGTTTAGCCAGCCACATTGCGATCTTATTGCGAGGAAAACACAAGACAAGTTTTGTGCCTAACCTTGATGAAGGGGATATCGTGGAAGTGAGCAATGTTGAGTTGATGAAAATTACTGGAAAGAAATTGGAACAGAAAGTTTATCGTAAACATTCCGGTTTCCCGGGTGGTTTGAAAGAAGTTTCAATGAAAGATTTAATGGCTCAAAAGCCGTTTGATGTTTTACGAAATGCGGTTTCTAAAATGTTACCAAAGGTGAGATTCCGTGATGACATGATGAAACGTTTAAAACAAGCTAAATAATTAATTAAATTGTTAATATGGCAGAAAAGAAAGTTGCTACAAATGCAGGCCGCAAACCAGCGGCGAGAAAAAGCCCTGCTGTCAAGAAACCGGTTGCTCAAACCAGTGAGGTGTTGAGTGAGGAGGTGAAGACAGTGGCCGCCAGCCCGAAAAAGGCAAAAGCGGATAATTTAAAATATGTGTACGCGGTTGGTCGTCGCAAAAACGCTTCCGCTCGTGTTCGTTTGTATCCGGAAGGTAGCGGTAAAATTACCGTTAATGATCGTGATTATAAAACTTATTTTCCAACTTTGATTGCGCAAACTTTAGTGGGTGCGCCTTTGAAAACAGTTGGTAAGAATAAAGAAATGGATGTGACAGTTAAAGTTGTTGGTGGTGGTATTCATGGTCAAGCGGGAGCTGTTCGTCATGGAATCGCTCGTGCTTTGATCAATTTAGATCCGGCTTGGCGTGCTGTTTTGAAAGCTGAAGGTTTCTTAACTCGTGATCCACGTGTTAAAGAAAGAAAGAAACCAGGTTTGAAGCGTGCTCGTCGTGCTCCACAATGGTCCAAACGTTAATTTCGTTTTTACGATACAAAAAAATCTTCCTTCGGGCGTATTGCATACGCTCTTACGGGAGATTTTTTTTGCATAAAAAAATCCTCCCCGAAGGGAGGATTTTTTATCATTTCCAGTTGGCACCGAAGTGCCAACAACAGAAAGGAGGAGGGAGGAAAAGAACTATATATACTTATATCATAGTTTTCCCTGTTTTGTCAAGGT
>DYGC01000019.1 GCA_020724925.1 Candidatus Paceibacter sp. | reverse complement strand
TTTTGCTTTATGTCAGTACTTTGGAAAAACAGTTGGCCGCCTACGACGTGATTTTACAAGCGGTTTTATCGGGGGAAATTTCGGAAGAACGTTTGAATGATTCGTTGCGTCGGGTTTTACTTTTAAAACATAAAATTTTTGATTTGTATGATTAACTGGTTGCATACTAATTCACCGGAAGCGTTGTTGGGAACAATCGGGCCTTTGCAAATTCATTGGTATGGATTGCTCGTGGCTTTGGGGATTATTGCCGCTTATTTTTTAACGCAACATTTGTTGAGAAAATATCAGGTCAGTGGCGTTAATATTGATGTTTTGTTGTTGTATGTTTTTTTGTGCGGTTTGATCGGTGGGCGTTTGTATTACGTGATTTATGCTTGGCCATTTTATCAAGATAATTTGTTGGATATTTTTAAAGTGTGGCAGGGCGGTTTGGCTCTGCATGGTGATTTGATTGGCGGGGCTATCGGTTTGGCGTTGTTTTCCTGGCGCCACAAAATAAAGTTTTTAAAACTGGCGGATTTAATCGTGCCGGGCGTGGCTTTGGCACAAGCGATTGGTCGCTGGGGAAATTATTTTAATCAAGAATTATTTGGCAGTCCGACCATGTTGCCGTGGGGGATTCCCATCAAAGAAAGTTTGCGTCCGGAACAATTTCTAAACTCAACGCATTTCCATCCGGTATTTTTTTATGAATCAATCGCCAATGTTTTGATTTGTTTGTTGCTTTTGGGTTTGCACCGCAAAAACGCGCGCCGTTTGCCGGAAGCGCGTTATCGTAGCGGTTTCTTTTTGACTTTGTATGTTTTCATATATTCCAGCGTGCGTTTCTCTTTGGAATTTTTGCGCCAAGATTATTCGCCTTATGTCGGGCCGTTCCGTTGGTTTCAGTTGATGAGTTTGCTGGCGATTTTACTCAGTGGCGGAGTTTTAATCTATTGGTTTTTCACTAGAAAAAACACCAAGTAATTGAGTTTGCGTCAAGGATTGGTTTTTTTATTTTTTTGTGCTATTTTTTAGACGAAAGTTAAGCGTTCTTTTTATGTTTCATTTCACAACAGGAGGCAAAGCGTCATGGCAAATACCACGAGCGTCGGAATCAGCGAGGAGCGTTTCAATGAATTATGTTTTCTGATGTTGGTGCAAAAGCGTTTGCAAGATGGATTGGCGCCCTTGAAAGCACCGGAGATGTTTGATTGGCGACAATTCGTCAAGGTTGGCAAGGATCAGGAATCGGTCAAAATGACTATCAGTGCCATTTGGTTGAAGGTAATTTGCTTTTCTAAAATGCCGATTAATTTCCAACTTCAAGTGGAAATCGTGTCGGATCTGGTGCATCAGATGTGCCGTGATTATCTGTTGGTGCAAAAACGCAAGGAAGTTTTGCCCATCGGTGAGGATAGTAAACGAGACTTCATTGTGCTCAAAATGTTTCTCAAGGAAAACAATTGTCCTTTTTCCGATGAGGAGCTGGAGGCGGCGCGCGTCAAGTTTGCGCAGGATTGGTTTGATGCCCAAGCGACCGATTTTACCACTAACCTGACTCCGGCACGTTAGTTGGGTTTCATTTCATTTCATTCCCCAGCACTTGTTGGGGATTTTTTTTATAAGAAGGGCGTATGTAATTCGCCCTTATATCTTTTATTTTTGATGCAATTGGATCAAAACAATTTCTCCGCGCGTGCCCAAGCGCAGCGGTGGCCCCCAGGTTCCCGTGCCGCCACTCACGTATAATTGGAAATTCCCGATTTGGTGGAGCCCGGCATGATAATTTTTATAAATCATTTTTGTTAAAAGCGTAAATGGAAAGAATTGACCGGCGTGAGTGTGTCCGGATAATTGCAAATCAATACCATTGTTTTCTTGCACCGTGAAATCGGTTTTTGGTCCGAAATATAATTCCGAGTGGCCATTGCCGTTCATGTTTTTTCCTCGTCCTAAAGCAATCGGTTCGTGGTAGAGGAGAATGTTTGCTTTTTCCGCGTCAAAACCGGGTAAGGTCGTTAAAATATTTTTATCTTGTTCGCCGGTAAAATCCACAAAGTTCAAACCGATGATTTGTAAACCATCAATTTCTTTTAATTCATTATTTAAAACCACAATCGGCGTTTTTTTCAATAAAGCTAAAACTTTATCCACGCCCAAATATGATTCGTGGTTGCCGGTTACAAAGTAAATTCCCAACGGGGCTTGTAATTTGTAAAAATCAGCAATGAAATTTTCCACGTGATCACCCAAGCCATCAAATAAATCGCCGGTGATAAAAACAATGTCCGGTTGCAATTTATTAACGCGGGTGATGACTTCATTTAAAAAAGCTTTTCCGTGGATTCTTCCCAAATGGATATCACTCAGTTGCACGATTTTTTTGTTGCTCCAGTTTTCCGGTAAATTGGCAATGCCAATGTCCAAACGAGTGATGGCCGGGCGCGTGGCTTGGTAGTAGCCGATAATCAAGAGAATGCCGGAGACGACTAAAGCGCCAATTCCTAAAATCAATTTCAGGTTGGCCGGGTTTTTGATAAAAATACTGATGATCCAAGCCAGCGTGAAAGCGATTACTAAAAATATCAGCATGCCAATCCATAACGCGGAAATTAAATACAGCACGCGGGTCAGGGTGTTGTCACTGTAATGAGATAAAATCATGGTGCCGAAAAAGCTTAACGCGAGCAGGCCGTAAATTCCCAAAATAATCAGTTTGAATTTTAAAGTGTTAATTGAAAACAGCGCCACGGTCGCCAGATAGAGCAGGAAGTGCAAGCCAGCATAAATGCCCAGCATAAGGAAGAGGAAAAGGTAGTTCATATGTTTGAATTTCTTGATTGATATCTTTATCATAGCAAGCCCGGCGTTTTTTTGCTATAATGGATTGGGAATATTTTTTAAAATTAAATAGAAAATTGTATGGTGAAAAATTATAATAAACTAATTTATAATAAACCAAAGCCTCAAGGTTGTACGCAACAAGGTTGGGACGACACATTGAAGGAAGGGGTGGCTTTACCTGAAAATCGATCAGAACCTGTTCAGGTTAGTGTTTCAATGGAAAAGCTGTTGGACGATATTAAGGTTCAATTAAAACAAAATCCCAAAATGTCGATAAAGAAGATAATCACACGAGTAATTGATTTTAATTTTGGGGGAATTCCTGGTAAGTATTTTCCGCACAAAGGTTATGTGGGGGATGTTCGTATGCGGTTGTTGACTGTTTTGCGGGAGAAGGGAGAGAAAGCTTTTGTTAATATAATTGAGCATGGTAAATATGATGATTATTTTGATGAGCAGGTTAAGTTGGAATCTACTAAGAAGTTAGCAGAAGAAGATACTAACAAATATCATCGTGATGATAAAAGGGTCAACTGGGCATCACGGCAAGGTCATGAAAAAGATTCCAACACAGAAAATGTTGTGGTTGAGAATAAGTATGGGGATTTGATTCTTAAGCCGAAAAAAATTCAAGAAAGGCACAAAAATAAAAATTTAACCCATGGAGATGGTTCTGCCAAAGATAGACGACGCGATCAGAACCAAGCAGAAGCAAGACAGCATAAGGAAGACCAAAGATTTTTTTGGAATCAATAATGTATAAACCCGCGTGAATTTTTGGGGACAGGGAGTCCCCCGGAGCTTGTCCCGGTACCTCGTGGGCATAAACTCCGGCCGGGGTTCGACTCCACTTTGATTATAAAAATGTTTACAAGTACATTTTGATAATAGTCGAGACCCTGAAACAATCCTGAAATAAATTCAGGACAATGGTTCAGGGCATCAAAAAAATACGCTGTCGCGTATTTTTTTGATGGCTCGGGGACAGGGAGTTTCGCCTCGCCGGCGCAACAAAAACTTGCGCCGGCTCCTTGTCCGGGGCAGCTATGAACGCTCCCATTCGTCGCGTTCATAGACGCTCGCTTTGTTCGTAATTTTTTCCAAAATTACTCACAGCTCGCTCCTGCCCGTTCGACTCCCTGCCAACCACAAAACAAAAATAAAAACACTCCCAATTTTGGGAGTGTTTTTATTTTAGCTCGGGGACAGGGAGTCGAACCCCGATTAATGGCTTCAAAGGCCACTGTCCTGCCATTAGACGATCCCCGAATAAATTTTTAATAAGCTCATAATAACAAAGCACGGAATTGGTGTCAATATTATTTTTTGATTTGATATAACAATTTTTCTAGGTCATTAATAATATTTTTCCAGTTGTGGTTTGTTTCTACATAAGTTCGACATTGCTTGCTTAAATTTAGTTTTTTGCCTTCTTCAATGAACCATTCCATACCTAAGGCAATGTGCTCCGGTCGGGTGGAGTGGAAGATCATTTTTGAATTAATGTTTTCAAGGATTTCCGGAGTGGCACCAGCCGGTGTTCCTAAAACCGGTAGGCCGGTAGCCAACGCTTCCAAGGTAGCAATACCTAAACCTTCTAATAATTTTGTCGGTAAGATAAAACAATCGGCTGCTTGATAGTATTTGAGTAATTTTTTTTGTTCAATTTGGCCGAGCAGTTCCACGAAATTTTCCAAATGCAACTCTTTGATTTGTTTTTGAAGAGCTTGTCGTAATAAGCCATCACCAATAATTTTAACTCTAATAAATGGATGTTTTTTAGTGAGATAGGTGCTGGCACTGACTAAATTTTCTACACCCATTCTTTCTGCCAAGCGACGCACTGTGAGAAAAATCAATTCATCATCTTTGAATCCCAATTCTTTTCTTAAGGCGATTCGTTGTTCATCAGTGGCTGGTTTAAAAGCATTGATATCAATACCAGAGGATAAAACATGAATTTTATTTTTATCAATATTTTCATGAGTGGTAAATAATTCGGTTTTCATAAAATGACTCATCACCGCGATTTGCGAAGCGTGAGCGAGTGAGTAGTTTTCGCAACGATGTGTCCAGTTCACAAAAGCATTATGAAAAAAACGTCCCCACCAGTGACGATGCTCAAAATTTAATTTTTGGATGGCTAATTCTTTCTTGGAGGGAGCGTGAAAAGTATAGAGTAGAGGAACATTTTTGTATTTACTGCGAAAGATTACCCGGCTGTCGTGTGGATAGTGGCTGATAATGACGTCAAATTTGTTTTTTAGGGAATTGAGATATTTTTTCAGAGAATGTCCGGCAGTAATACTTTTTCCAAAAATACGACGCATCAAAGGATTATCATAACGTAAAAAGCGCAAGCCATAAATTTTTTCTTCTTTAGCAAAATAATGATGTTTTTTCAGAGTGACAATCGTTACTTCGTGTCCTAAATTTTGCAATTGTAAGGCTTGTTCAAAGGCAACTTTGGCGGCGCCTCCAAAATAATCAGGGTAAATCATGGTCGCCAAGACCAAAATTTTTAGTTTTCCTGATGGATTGTTTGTCATAAGTAATTTGCTTTAATTTTTATTATAATCCTTTTATTTTTAAATGGCAACTAAAAAAACTCCCAAAAAATAGGAGTTTCGTGAGATTACGACTTGTGACGGAGCATGACTACCGCTCCGTAGCTGTCGGCCAGCTCATTCAAGCTGGACTTATCAATTCTGGGGAGTTTGTGGCCATCTCCCAGGTTCTTCAGGTACTCGTTGAGCTTCCCCAGCGGAAATTCTTTCGCCAGGGTTCCCCCGAGAACAATCACCCCGGGATTCCAGTGCAGGCAGGTGTTGTGAAGTCCCTTGGCCAGACTGTAGGTGATTTCATCAAAGACCTTTTCCTTGTTGATTTCGGGGTTTTTGCCAAATTTAAGCTCCAAATTGTCTTCAGAAAGCAAGTCAGACAGTTTGACAGCGTTGCCGTGGCCGATGTCGATCAGCTGGCTTCCTGGGTTGAGCGGGGGGACGGGGAAGGGCGGCTTCTGATTTTGAATTTTGAAAGCCACGACCTCTCGTCCGAGGTGGTAGTAAGCGACGGTTTTTCGCGAAGTGTGGTTCGTTCCAAAAATCGCTTCTCCCAAGGCCTCCAGCAGAAATTGGTTTTCCAGCTGAACCGGGCAGAAGAAGATCTTTTCCAGGATCTCACCAATCGGCCGATCTTGCCAGGTAGGCAGTCGTCGGTCAAAAAAGGTTTGGTCTTTGTGGTTCGGATGGGCTACCGAACAAATGACCTGACCAATTTTTTCCTTTTGGAAAAGCGTTTTGCCCATTTTTTTGATTTTCTTGATGCCGTCGCTGAACATCGCCGGAGTGGAGCTTTGCTGATATTGCAAAATCTCCTCTTGGTTTATTTTAGCGACCAGGATTCGTTTTTCTGTGATCGAGATGCACATTTTGTTCGTGTCCATGTGGGCCTCCTTTGTGTTGGCCATATTAAAGCATTTTCATCCCAAAATTGTCAATTGGGGGTTTGCTTTTTTTTTGCTTTGATTGTTATAATATTTACGATTAGCTTTTAAATTAATTTTATGATTAGATTTTTGTTATTTTTGTTAGTTATGGCAGGTTTGGGTGTTTTTTTAGTATGGGGAACGCACAGCTATTTTTTTTCCGGACAACAACCGATTGTTGATTATGAAGAGGACGTAGCGTTATTGGATTTTGATAATCGAGTGGTAGTGATTTTGGAAAACGCTATCTCATCTTCTTTGGAAAATGATTCTTATCTAACAAAAGTGATTGCTGCCTATCATGATAAGAAGATTTCCAAAATTATAGTGAGCGGTCAAAAAGAAGAAAATTCAGAAAACAAAGTTTTGTCTATTATGGATTACTTGGTGCAAGCCAATGTAGCCGTCGCTGACGTTGCCCCAGATTTTTATAGTCCGGATGCTTACCATAGTTGTCAGCGTTTGAAAACGGTTTTTTCTTTGGAAAAAATTTTAGTGGTGGCCGATCATTTTCGGGCTCAACAAATGCTCTTGGCTTGTCAGCAGTTTGATTTGGATGTACAGGCATGGTCTTGGTCGTCCGATAAAAAGTTGGTTAATTTGTTTGATACTTTTACTGATGAATTGCGAGTCCTTTCGGATATTTATTTGACAGCACCGGAGGTTTATTTGGCCGATCGTCCGATCAATATTTTTGCAAAATTATCTCCTTATGAAAATTAATTAAAATAAAATTTATGAATTTAAAAGAATTACATCAGTTGGGCGTAAAGCTTGGCATGAAAGCGGACTTGCGTGGTGAGGCGAAAGTTAAAAAATTGTTGGCTCGTAAAAATAAAATGTATAATGATTTGCCAAAATCCAAGCAAGAAAAATTTGATAAAACTTTTTTAACAAATCCTTATCCGGATTCTTTGATTTTAAATGATACCGGAAAAGCTTTGAAAAAGATTTTTGTCGGCATCGATATTGATGTCGGTGATTTGTTGTTGGCGAGGGACTTGGGGGCGGACACAGTGATTTCTCATCATCCCCATGGTAAGGGTTTGTTATATTTGGACTCGGTGATGGAATTACAAGTAGATGTTTTGGCACATTATGGCGTGCCGATTAATATTGCTCAAAGTTTATTAAAACCGAGAATGAGTGAAGTGGCTCGGAGCGTGCGTTCTCGTAATATGCATCGGGTGGCTGATGCGGCGAAACTTTTGAATTTAAATTTTGTTTGTTTGCATACGGTTTGTGATAATTTAGTGGCCCGATATTTATATGATTTGGTGGAAAAAAATAAGAAAAAATTGGAATACGTCAGTGATGTTTTGGAATTGTTCGCTGCTGTGCCGGAATATCGCATCGGTGAAGATGAATATGGTTTTAAATTGCAATTGTTTGCCGGTAGCAAACAGAATTATTGTGGCCGGGTAGCCTTGACGGAAATTACCGGTGGGACCGAAGGTTCGGAAAAAATTTACCAATATTGCGCCATGGCCGGTATTGGCACGATCGTCGGTATGCACATGTCTGAGAAGCATCGCGACGCTGCTCAAGCGGCCAATGTTAATTCCATTATTGCCGAACACATGCCATCGGATTCGGTGGGAGTTAATTTGTTTTTGGATGAGGTCAAGAAGGCTGATAAAAAATTGGAAATTATTCCGGCATCTGGTTTGATTTATTACAGTCGTTTAAAAAACAAAAAATAAAACATATGAAGACCAAGCATTCTTATTCACAACTTTTAACTATGCCGGCCGCCACCGATTATGATTTGTTGGATAGCGGGGCCGGAGAGAAATTAGAACGTTATGGTAAGTTCGTGGTGAGGCGGCCGGATCCGCAAGCCTTGTGGCCGCAAAATTTGACTGAACGAGATTGGCAAAAAGCCGATGCCAGTTTTTCAGCACAAGGAAAATGGCAACTGAAAAAATCTTTGCCTGATCGTTGGCCAGTGGAAATTGATCGGTGGAAATTCTGGATTAAACTATCAGCATTCAAACATACAGGCGTTTTTCCGGAACAGGCCGGTAATTGGCAGTGGATTTATAAACAGATTAAAGATAGCAAGAAAAAAGATATTTCCGTTTTAAATTTATTTGCTTACACCGGTGGCGCCACTTTGGCGGCGGCGTCGGCGGGGGCCAAGGTTTGCCACGTTGATGCTTCTAAAGTTGCTTTGAACTGGGCCAAAGATAATGCCCAGCTTTCTCATTTGTCTGACAAGCCAATTCGTTGGTTGCTGGATGACGCGGTGGCCTTCGTGAAACGTGAATTGCGTCGTGGTAACAAATATGACGCTATTATTATGGATCCGCCGACGTTTGGGCATGGGCCTACTGGTGAGCTTTGGAAAATCGAAGAAGATTTTATTCCGTTTTTGGCGGATTGTGTGAAATTATTAAGTGATAAACCGCTTTTTGTATTGGTTAATGGTTATGCTTCTGGTTATTCGGCTTTGGCCTATCATCAAAGTATGCAAACTATTTTAGCTGACAAATTTGCTACCATTGAATCCGGTGAATTGTTGATTCCGGAAAAGGACGGGGGACGTTTCTTGCCTTGTGGTATTTTTGCCCGCGCTTTTTAGAATCAAATATTTTTAAAAATAAAAATTAATTATGCGTTTTGATTATATTTTTGTGGATTTGGATGATAGTTTGATGGATACGAAAAAATATAAGGCTAGATTATTTGATTTGCTAGTTGAATATGGGGTGCCGATGGATTTGGCCAAAAGTACATATAAGCAGATTATTAATACTTATACTTTTGAAAATCAGTTGGTGGTCTTGCGGGATTTGTCTTATGATTTGCCTCCTGAAGTTTTGCCTAAAATGTTTGATTTGCTAAAGATCAATTATTTATTGCCTGGAGCGAGGGATTTTTTGGAATATTTAAGATCACAAACTGAGCACTTGGTTTTAGTAAGTAATGGTAACCCACCTTATCAGCAATTGAAAATTGATTCTCTGGGGATTGCTGATTTTTTTGATCAAATTGCCATTGGCATTGATGGCAAGGAAGCTGTGCTTGAAAAATTCCCCGCTGATTTTTCTCGTTCTTTATTTATTAATGATAAATTGGATGAAAATGAAAGAGTTCGAGGTACTTTTCCTGGTTTGATGATTACCGGTTTGATCAATCGTAAATATTGGACGACTGTTGATTATGAGCAGTCCGGTTATGTGGTTTTTGAAAATTTGGCAGATTTAGGAGAATATTTGAAAAAGCTTTAGAAAATGATGTTTTTGTGCTATACTTATAATAAGAACTATTTTTAAAATTAAAAATTTAAAATTTGTGGGAAACATTTTTGCCAAGTTTTTTGGTATAAACAAAGAAAAGCGACTGGCGAAAAGTAAAATAAGCAGTCATATTGATGATTTTTCTAACTTACCATCTTCTTTTGAGGACTTACCGGTTGGTGCGGAATACGTAGATGAAGATTGTGAGGGTTGCGAATGCGATGGGGGTGGTGATTGTGGTGATGATTGAGGTCTTAAAAAATCGCCAAAATTTCCAATAAATAAAAATTCGTAAAAAACCCAGCTTATTTTTGAGCTCAAAAAATATTATAAAAACCCCATTTTTGTTGGGGTTTTTTGATGTTTGCGAATTTTCTTGACAAATAATTTTTATTGTATATAATACCTATTGTCTTTAAGAGTTGTTTGACAATTAAACAGGTAATTTACAATAACAATAAATTGTTCGTGTTTATTTAATACGACATTTATCTGTAATGAGCATTTTGATGCCGATTTCTAAAGTTTAATAACATAAGAGCGTATGGTGGATGCCTTGGCATCTTAGAACGATGAAGGACGTGGCAATCTGCGATAAGCTTCGGGGAGGTGATAAGCAACCTTTGATCCGGAGATTTCCGAATGGGGAAACCCAATGCGGCAAACCCGCATTAATCATATCTGAATACATAGGGTATGATAGAATACCTAGGGAAGTGAAACATCTCAGTACCTAGAGGAGAAAAAATCAAGCGAGATTCCCTTAGTAGTGGCGAGCGAAAAGGGATGAGCCTAAACCTATAAAGTGTTCCGTCAATGATGGGACTTCCTTCGGGGAGTATACTTCATTGCCGGGTAAAGCGTAGGGGCGTTGCTTTATAGGTGTTGTGAGAGCGACCGTTGCAGTACCTTATTACTGCGGATAGACCAGTGAATATTTAATAGAATCTTCTGGAAAGAAGAGCCAGAGCAGGTGATAGCCCTGTATATGAAAAGTATTCATTGATTTATGGGTTGTTTCTCAAGTAGGACGGGACTCGTGAAATCCAGTCTGAATCCGGGACGACTACGTTCCAAGGCTAAATATCTAAGATGACCGATAGTGAACTAGTACCGTGAGGGAAAGGTGAAAAGCACCCCGGGAGGGGAGTGAAATAGTACCTGAAACCATATGCTTACAACGAGTCAGAGCTCCGTTTCGACGGGGTGATGGCGTTCCTATTGAAGAATGAGCCTGTGAGTTTGTGCGTGTCGCTTGTCTAAGTTCGAAAAGAACGAAGGCCTAGTGAAAGCGAGGGTTAATAGCCCGATTATGGCGGCACGTGCAAGACCCGAAACCCGGTGAGCTAACCATGACCAGGGTGAAGCGAATGTAACAATTCGTGGAGGCCCGAACCCAATAGCCGTGCAACACTATGGGATGAGTTGTGGTTAGAGGAGAAATTCCAATCGAACTGGGTGATAGCTGGTTCTCCCCGAAATAGCTCTAGGGCTAGCATCAGTTGATCCTTTTGGTGGTAGAGCACTGGATGGAATTAGGGTTACCTAATCCAATCAAACTCCGAATACCAAGAGTTATAGACTGGTAGTCAGACTGTGGGGGCTAAGCTCCATTGGTCAAAAGGGAAACAGCCCAGATCGCAGGTTAAGGTCCCTAAATCTATGTTAAGTGTGAAAGGTGGTGTAATGACTTATACAACCAGGAGGTTGGCTTAGAAGCAGCCATCCTTTAAAGAAAGCGTAAC
>DYGC01000018.1:4746-11339 GCA_020724925.1 Candidatus Paceibacter sp. | reverse complement strand
GATCACAAACTTCATGACCTGACCAAGAATCAGCAATCAAATAATAATTATCTTGCACTTCTCGTAATTCAACATTGTCTAAAAACAGATTCCCACGATTCATGCCACTAAAAACCAACTTTGGATAAGTAACCAAATATGAACCACGCACCGGACCTAAAACATATTGTTGCCAACGACTATCAATACTAATCGGCCCTTCACTGGTGAATGACTGGTCAGTACCGCTTAAACTCACTGACAATTTATCATCACTTAAACTGGCACTACGAGCCCAGAAAGTTAAAAGATATAAATTATTCTCATCAACCGATACCGGCACCGCCACGGTCACGTCGGGCTCATTTAAATTTTGCCATGAATAACCGCTTTGCTGAACCGCCTCCTGAACACTTTCCCCACTTTGCCAAATTTCTCGATTAACTTCACCTTCAAAAGTTTCATTTAACAAATAGAAATAGGCTTGACTACGACTGCCACGATAGGCGTGACAAGACACTTCAGTAGCTGAACAAGTATTATTTTCCGCCAAAATCGCATAAACAGTACAAGTACCACTACTATCACCAGGAGAGGCTGGCGTAAATTTATTAATATCCGCGCCCTTGGCTAAACACTGATCAGCCGTGACGCGACGTGTTAAACGATAAGGACGACAATCATTAGAACAGGTAACGGTTTTATCAATTAAATGATAACTGATATAAGCGTTATCTTCATTTAAAGTATTCAAATCAATACTTTCTCCACCCTTTAAAGCATAGAATTTATAACAATTAGGATTAGTACCGGCATTATAAATTGTGGCATTACAATTTTCCTGATCATAAGCGACATCACTTACCACCGGTTGATTATCCAAGGCCTTTAAATTATAAGCCTGAATGGAAGTATCAGAACGATCAGGATTGTCCCAAGTATAGAAAATTTGACAATCAGCCGCCCCGGCTAACTGACAAGTTCGTCCATAAGCAAAATAATATTTATTTTCCAAACTACCATCATCCAAAACAGCGGTAAATTCTTCACAACCAACCGCACTGGCACTACATTGTAAAGCACTATCAGCAATCAAATTAACAAACCTTCCCGAACTGAACTGGCTGGGCTCTTCATACAATTTTTCATAACCGGCACAAATCGCCGGACAATAATCCTGGGCAGAAGCAACCATATTGTAAATCTCAGCCGTTCGCATATTGGTATATGATTCACAACCAACTTCATCAATGGAACAATACGGTGCAAACTTTGAACAAACGCTCGGGGCTTCACAAAGTTCTGTCTCAATATTCCAATATCCACCATTAGTATTACAATCAGAGACGTTATATGAATACCAGGCTTGATAACATTGATAATAATCAGGGGCTTTTTTCAAATAAATTAAATTATCACTGGCATAATCTTGATATTCTGAAGCCACCAAATCATACTCTCCGACCTCTTCCAACTGCACATTTTTAATAATAACTTGATTTCCCTCGGCCTTCGGCTCATCTGCCAAAACAACCCCCACTGACAAACGATCAACATCCGGAACCACTGCAAAACGCATAAATAATTTAATATCATACATCGGGGTTTCCCCTTCAAAATATTCAAATTCCTGAACACTATCAATCACCTCGGTTTGATTAACACCAAAGACATCATAGAGATAATCACTACTTGAGGTGCTATTCCCCGGTTTATAAGCATCAACCCGCAAAGCCCAATTTTTATCCCAGTTAAACTTACCGGAATCGTCCACGAAAGTTTGTGGCACCAAGAGATTAACCGAATAAATAAAATAACGACTTTTATTTTTCGCCAAAATATTAAGCGGTTGGTACAAAGTTAAACCACTGTTGCGAGAACTACCGACAGTCAAAAGAGCACCTAATGAATGCTTACTGACTTGATCAAAAATATTAACTTTCCAAGATTCAAAATAAGCGTTTTCACCTTCTTCAACAAAATTAGCGAAGTTTGAGTTTGGCAATAAATTAGTCCCCAAACGTGGCATCGCTCGAGCAAACAAAGAACAACCTTCATTATCAGCCGAACAAGTTTTTGCTTGGCCGGTAAAATAAATACGGTTTTCCGCTTCCCCCTGATCATTAAAATTATCTTGCCAATCCCATTCAGCAGTTAATTCATTCAAACGACGCTCCTTACTATACCAAGAACAAGCAACATTTTCCGAATAACAGGTATTAAAACTATCCAACAATAAAGTATTCTGTAAGAAAGAAAAACTTTGTCCCTTGCTGTCGGCAAAACTACGACAACTATCGGCTTGCGAGGAACAAACCTGTGCTTCTGGTAAACGCCAAGTATTCTTTTCTTTAGTACAATAACCCCAAGCATTACAATTGCCATTAGAGTCTTCGGCAACGCAACTCAAATCATCAACACAAATCTGTTGACGATCAGATAATTCTTTATCCACCAAATCATTACCATAAGCCATGGTCTGACATTTTTGTTGCGGTAAAGTCAAAAGCCAATTAGGATCAATCAAATTACACAAAATACTATAAGGATGATTAGCATCCTGACCACAATTATAAAAATTATCCAACGCTTCTTGCAAAGTGAACGGTTTCTTATTTAACATTCCGCCTTGCACAACCTTACAAACGTCGGCGTTGTTGGGATCCTCACAAGCATTGGCAGCCAATTCCCAACCGGCGGAAATAATACGAGCGTGGCGTAATTTTTGCAAATTTTGATAACAAAAAGCCTTTTCATAACAATCCTTATCGTTGTTCATCGGATTAGTCTGCGGTAATAAATACCAATCACCGTTTAAAAATCCATCGGCCACCGCTTCTTTAATGGTCATTGCACGATCTCCTTGCAAGGCTTGTAAAAACTTATTATCAATTACGCAACCATTGGTCGTGTCATATTCCTGTAAACAAACCGCAAATTCATCCAAAATATTATAATCGGCCATGGCATTATTGACGTTGACCATTTGCACATTAATATTGGCACTCAATTTTTTGGCAATTTGACTTTGGGTTAAACCGGCCATCACCCCCTCATTGCTAATCATTTGATCGGGCTTAAATAAACCGGTATAAACTTTATTCATCAAATTATTAAACACCGTATTGGTAAAAGTACTAACTGCCACATTCAACAAAGCATAACCAACATCAGCATTAAAGTAAGCACCCATCAACGAAGTTTGTTTGGTCGCAGACACATCACGAATCGATGTCTGCTTAAATTGTTCCGCTACCACATCAGCCGGCGTTTTCACCCGACCGGAAACTAAATCAGTGACCGCTTTAAAACCTTTATTATTAGCTAATTCGTCAGCTTTTTGAGAAAAATCGCTGGCAGTCTGTGCCAACTGACCGGACAAAGAAGTGCTCACCGATCCGGGATTTTGCCCGGGTTGCAAATAACTGACAAAATTACTCAAACCATCGCCAGAACTTTTAACATACTTATCAATGTCATTGTAATAAACATATTTTATTAATTTTTCATCAATTTGTTTTTCGGAAATCAATGATACCACCAAAATACGATCCCACAATTGTTGCCTTAATAATTTATTTAAATTATTTTCATTTAAAAAATATTTATCAAAAACCACCTTTTCCTGTTCTCGATTCTTATTAGCGGCTTTATACTCCTTACTAAATTCTTCCCAAAAATATAAATCACCCTCCGGATTTTCCAAAGTGGTTTTTAAGTTTTGATCATCCTTACGGTCACCATTTAAGGCTTTTTTCAAATCTTTAACCTTTTTATCCAAAGATTCAAAAACAAACTGACGAACATAATGAATTTTGTTTTTCAATTCAGCTGCTTCATCAGCACTGACACTGGCATAAGCATTACTGGTAGTATTGTATTCGCTTAAAATACCATACAAAGATTGCGGCTTGCTGGCAGCCAACAATTTTTTAAATAAATCATCAAACTCACCTTCCAAAGATTCAATCACCTCATAAGGCAAATGATATTTTTGATAAATCAAACTTAATTTTTGATCAGTACTTAAACCTTCTTTCGACAACAAAGTGTACACTTCGTGTTCGCAAGTGGACATACCAACCGCCACCTTACAAATATATTTCCCCGTTTCACTATAACAACGACAGTCCTCATTGGCATCACAATCCCCCATACTCAATGGCAAAACACAACCCAAATCAGCATCACGCAAAACCCCCTCCACCATTGAATTTTTAATCTCACTCTTAATACTGGTTAAAGGAAACAATTCCGACAATGGCAAAGACAAATAAATGGCCGAATAAGCGGTTCTTTTTGACAAAGAACCCTGATTAATCAGTTTCATGATTTCATCCGGCAACTTATCAGCAGCGATATTTTTACTGGTATCGGCAGTAATTTGCAAAGCCGGATTTAACAAGGTTTTAATATAAGCGGTATTGGTCCACAACTTACTCAAATCAACGCCTTGTCCGTACAATTTTTCAGTTAAGGAACTTAACTGTTTTGATAAATCAGACAAACCTTGTTGCGTACCGGTTAAGGCATCTGACAAAGACATTTCACCTCCTTCCACAAAATTCAAATCAAAACTCATGTCAATTTTGACGTCTTGAACGCTTTGTGCCAACTGCTGATAACTGCTTTGAATACTGCTCCAATTACATTTAGGGGCCGGGGCCACATTGGTGGCTCCTTTCGGAACAGGGACATTGGCGGTAAACGCTTTTTGAAAATCCAATTTTTGCAAAGGACTTGGTTCACAAATATTTAAGCCCAAACCTTCCCATGACTGACTCAAACTACCAACAAATTCGCCCAAGGCTTGCTCCCCTAAAAGTTTACTATATTCTTTAAAACTGCGGGGCTCAAATAAAGATTGTTGCCCAGAACCGCCGGCACTTAAATACATGGCGGCATCATAAGCCAAACGTTGTGTGGTAATGGTCGCCACATTCAATAAAGCCGATAAAATTGAAGTTTTTAAAGCCTTGGTCGTTACCGAAGACACCTTATCCCAAATATTTTTGGCCGCCTGTTGCACATCTGAAGTCACCATTTGCGCTTGGACATCCGCCACCGGTAACAAAAACAAAGAAAAAACCAAAAAAATACTCAGAACAATTTCTTTGAATTTGGGTTTTGCTTTAAACATAAAAATTTATTTTAAATTATTATTCATTATTATTTTTTTGACTTTCGGCGATGCTTTCTTCTAAAAAGTATAATAAATCTTCATCGGAAAGTTGTTCCAATTTTACTGCGTCCGCTCCTTGCTGAATCAACAAAGCTCGCAAATCATCAGGAGAAAGTTGTCGCAAAGCGTCCTCATCACTCAAATCAGTGTTTTCAGAAATCGGTGAAACTTTTTCCAGTTCGCTTTTAGCTTCTTGATACATCAATAATAAATCCTCATCACTCAATTCATTAAGCTCAGCTTCATCCATACCACCATCCAATAAAGCTTGACGCAAAACATCAGCCGGAATATTTTCCAAATCCAAACCACGCACTGATTCCTGCCAGGCCTCTAAACTATCGCCGGCATTGCTTAATTGTTCTAATAATTGCTTTTTCTGAGCTAAATCAAAAGAAAGCTCTTCACTTCCACAAACCTTTCCTTGAGCACACAAGGGATCGGTCCCTTGTTTAATTTCCAAGGAATCAGACAAGGTATCGCCATCAGTATCTGCCAAATAAGGACTGGTTCGATATAAATATAATTCCTCATAATCATTCAAAGTATCTTGATCAGTATCCTTGGTTTTTAACAATTCCAAATTACTAAAATCCTGATCCTTGCCGGTAACAATTTCCACGTAAGACAATTCCCCCGGATCGCGCTTTAAACCTTGGCTTTCCAAATAGGCCTGTTGAGCTAATTTTTCAGCCGCTAATTGTTCCTTCACCGGAGCGGATAAATCCAACAAACCGGACCATTTATTACGATTAAAATAAAAAAGTGTCCCGCTGATAATAATAATAAAAACAAAAATCAGAGACACTTTTATCAAATAATTTTGATCTTTCATATTTGCTTTTTAATTAAAAAACACCCTGTTTCCTTGACTATTATTTTAGCACAAAAAACCAAAAAGACCAAATAAAAAAACACCAAGCAAGGCTTGATGTCAGCATGAACTTTGCTGGCTTTACTGGAGGTCTTCGGCGGTCCAGCAGGTGCCCTCCACGAAGTCACCTTCGATGCATACGCCAAAGGGGGTGTAGGAGCAAGATCCCGTTTTGCTCCAAGGTAATTTCACGTCACTACAACTTCCAATCCATTCCTCCTCCAGTGTTTGTTTAGCACAAATTCTTTCGTGATAGACCTCGCTATCACGATGATCCTTCACCCATTGCATGACGTGATAACATTCCTGGAGATTACCCTGATAAGGCATCAGACCGCCCCCCAAGTCGTAACAATGGATGCTATTCTTACACCACGCTTTGACATCACTGTCAAAGTTGTCGTCTCCGTTGTCGCAGGCCACGTTCAACGCCAGCCCCACGCACAACGCCACCAACAAGAACATTCCCTTCGTCCAATTGATTTTGGTCAGTTTGGTCATGATAAGACCTCCTTTCAGGTCAATAATATGGTTTCACGTTTTTGCGGTTTTGTCAAT
>DYGC01000018.1:0-4646 GCA_020724925.1 Candidatus Paceibacter sp. | reverse complement strand
ACATCCCCGCACCAATTTTTAACCAATCCTCCATGGATAAATCCTCGGCCCGCGTATTTTCTGACAAACCGGCTTTCAACAAAAGGTTTTTTCCCCAATCCACTGATTGATGATAACCGCTTGCCAAGTTATTGCTTAATTTCTTGCGCTTCGCACTAAAACCGATTTTTATTAATTGAAAAAACGATTGATTATCCAATTTATATTTTTGCCAAATTTCTTCATAATCAAAACGACGCTCCAACAAAATCACCGCTGAATCAACTTTCGGTGCCGGGTAAAATGCCATCCTCCCCACCTTACGAGCGATTTTTATTTTGTAAAAAAATTGCATAATCAATGCCAAAACACTCAAATCACCGGGCTTGGCAATCAAGCGCTCGGCTACCTCTTTTTGCACCAGCAAAACCAAACGCTCCGGCTTATGATTCAATAAACTGATTTTTCGAAACAACAAACCGGTGATGTTATAAGGAATATTGGCAACCACTTTATAAGGACCGGCAAAAAATTGTTCCCAATCCAATTCCAAAGCATCCGCTTGCTGCAAAACCACTTTATCATTATCAATAAATTGCCCATTTAAAAAGCCGGCTAAATCACGATCCAATTCCACCAAAACCAATTTATCCACCAAATTGACTAATTTCAAACTTAAAACTCCCAAACCCGGGCCAATTTCTAAAACTTGATCGGTCTTTTGCAAATCAGCACTTTTGACAATATCGGCCAAAGCACTTTCATCCAATAAAAAATTTTGGCCAAATCTTTTTTTCGGACCAAGTAATCCCAACAAATCCATCAAGTGTTTAATTTCTTTGACTTTCATAATGATGTTTCAATTCTTTCGGGTTCAGGTAAGTAAAGGCCAAAACCACGAGCGCTGCCACTAAAAACGATAGATTCAAACTAGCAACTTGCAACAATAAATACAAGACGACAATCATTAAAATACGCCCCAAAGCCAAAGCAATCTCATGCAAGACCGTATATTCATCAACATAATGCCCCTGATCGGCGTGCGTTTCATACATAAAAGCGTCAAAAGGGGTGCGCACTAAAATCAAAGCAATATTATGATAAACCCCAACCAAAAAGACCTGTAAAGCCGTAAACACAAACATTTTCATCAACCAACCTAAAGAATATAAAGCCACGCCCACCGGTAAAATACTTTGTCGATACTTGGAATCAACAAATCTTCCTAAAATCTGTTGAATAAAGATGGAACACAACATAATCAAAGTGGACAAAATACCAATCTGCAAATATTGACCTTTCAACAACTGAAACAAAAAAATCGGCCAAATTAAAATCGCCACCATCCCTTCGGCACCGTCCGCCAAATAAGCAAAAATCATGTGGCGGTTCGCCTTTTTAAATAACTGCCGATAAGGCTCCAAAACTGACCAAGTATAAATTTCCTTTTTGGTTTTTACCGCCAACAACGGCAACATCGCGAAGCCACTAGTAATCAAAGCCAAACTAAACAAAGCGGTATAATTCAAATAAGTCAAAACAAAACCGGCTAAACCAGGACTGACAATCGCCACCAAATAAGAAATTGAATTTAAAACCGCCACCGCTGAGCCGGAATGACCATTTTTCGCACCATTATTGGAAAACTCCACATTAAAAGGAATCCAGTAAAATGATTTGAACAAAACCACCGCCACGATTGATAGATGCAAATAAAACCAAGGATCACTTGGCACTTTCATTAAAAATAGATAATAAGCAAACAAAAACGGCATACTCAAAATCATGGAATTTTGCTGGCCGACTTTAGTCATCAAATAAGCACCCAAAGGCGTGCTGATTGCCATCAAGCCATAAGCCAACAAAGAATAATATAAAACGCCGTTAATGCCATTTAAATTTTGATAAATATAAACAACCGAGAATAATCCCAATAATCCCGTGGAAAACATCATAATCAAACGATTCAAATACAACATCTTAACCGGTTGATTAAAGTAAGCCCACATTTTATTTCTCATGTCTTTGTGTTTATTTTTTATTTTTGAAAGCTCCCACGTGTCAGCCTGAGTGTTTCAGGACAAAGGGGTTTCTGTCATCCTGGGATAGTGTAATAGGTCATCCTGAACTTGCTGTGTCAGCCATAGCAAAGCGAAGGCTGATTTCAGTGCACGGGATTACGTCATTACACCCTTTCACAATGCCCCGTTTCCATATTCCTGCCGAATTCATCTAGAAATCTTTAACGCTTTAACAACAACCCCGCCCTGCCTTAATATTTCCAAACGACCATCATCGTGACAAAGCAAAACCGTTGACGATTGATTTTCGGGTAATAACCCAAAATCAATTAACCAGTCCGGTTGATATTTCGCCTGATAAAAATCTTCCCAAATTTGTCGCGGATCATAGCTATTACCTTTCCCGGATAAATTGGCACTGGTAGCAACAATCGGTTTTTTTGCCAAACGAGCCAGTTTACGCGCCACCACGTTCCCGGAAACTCGCACGCCCACTCGCCCCTCTTGTCCCAACAAATAAATCGGTAGATTTTTCTTAGGCTTTAACAAAATCGTGAGCGGACCGGGCCAATATTTTTTCGCCAAACGTTCTTCCTCTTTAGAAAAATAAAACCATTCTTTAGCCTGACTAAAGCTGCTGGAAATTACCGGAAAAACTTTATGGGCCGGTCGTTTTTTGATCAATAAAATTTTTTCCAATAATTTCAACTGATCACAAGCAGCGCCAATACCATAAGCGGTTTCTGTAGGATAAACAAAAATTTCTTTTTTAAAATTGATTTTTTTTAAATCAGCTAATGCTAGGATTTTCATAATGGAAAAGCAACAATTTACAATCGTTATTAAATACATTAAAGCATAAATTTAGGTTTTATTCAAAACAAAACGCCGTCATTGCGAGGAGCATTGTCATTGCAAGGGGGCATTGTCATTGCGAGCGAAGCGAAGCAATCTCGTACGACGGCAACACAATGGGATTGCTTCGGCCACCCTGCGGGCGGCCTCGCAATGACAACAACCATTCCCATTCGTGCCTCGCAATGACGGTGCGAGGAGCACTAACCCCCTAACCCTCATAGTCCCACTTCAAATACGCTTTCACAAAATCCTCCAAATCACCGTCCAAGACCGCTTGTATGTCGATCGTTACCCAATCAGTGCGATGGTCTTTCACCTGCTGATAGGGTTGCATCACATAAGAACGAATTTGATTGCCCCAACTGGCCTGTTTATTCGCTCCCAATATTTTAGCTCGTTCCGCTTCTTCTTGTTTTTTATAAAAATAAAAGACTCGTGATTTTAATAAATTCTCAGCCATTGCCCGATTTTGCAATTGTGAACGTTCGTTTTGGCAAGCCACGCTGATACCGGTAGGAACGTGGACCATGCGCACCGCCGAATCAGTAGTATTAACGCTCTGCCCTCCGGCCCCGCCCGAACGAAAAACCTCGACCCGAATCTCTTTCTCGGGAATTTGAAAATCCTTCAAATCCAATTCTGGCAATTCCGGTTCCACTTCCACGGACGCGAACGAAGTGTGGCGCATCGCTTCGGCATCGAACGGGGAGATGCGTACCAAACGATGAATACCATGCTCGCTTTTCAAATTACCATAAGCATAATCACCCTTAATGTATAACTCCACTCGCTTAATACCGGCTTCATTTCCCATTTGTTTGTTTAAAATCACAACCTCCCAACCCTGTTGCTCGGCAAACCGCAAATACATGCGCAACAAAATTTCTGCCCAATCTTGAGCATCCACGCCCCCAGTACCAGCATGAATTGACAATAAAACATTGTTTTTGTCATGAGCACCGTTCAGTAATAGCAACCATTCCTTATCAGTCAAACGCTGATTCAATTCTTCATATTTATTTTGCAATTCTTGGTCAGACAAATTTTCCCCACTTTGCATTAACAACAAAAAAAACTGAATCTCTTCAGCCAATTTATCATAAAAATGAAGCTCTTTTTCCAAATGTACCAATTGTTGATTAAGTTTTACCGCCAGTTCCTGATCGGCTTGCCACAAATCCGGATTTTCCGATTGTTTTTTTAAATCCAAAAAACGCCCATCCAGGTCAAAGGAAGTGCCGTAATGAATCAAGTCGTGCTAACAATTCTTGAAATTTTTCTGTCCACATAAAACTATTTTTTTAATTCCTGAACCGTATTCAAAATAGAATCAATATTAATGGT
Organism: Candidatus Paceibacter sp.; assembly: GCA_020724925.1. GTDB lineage: Bacteria > Patescibacteriota > Patescibacteriia > DYGC01 > DYGC01 > DYGC01. The sequence continues at coordinate 444 of DYGC01000018.1, read as the reverse complement.
ACTATTAACACTGTTTAGATTACTTTGCAAGGCTTGCCAACTCTGAAAAGCTTGTTTAATCATCGGAGCGGCAAAGAAATACAAGGCCAACAACGGCACCACAATAATTACTAATTTCACTACCGTACCGACATAATTCCAAAAAATATAACGCCGCACCTTGTCCATACCAGTCCACAAATAACGCAAATACTCCTCTTGCACTTTTAATTGATTTTGCAAGTCGCGATGTTCTTGTCGCAAGGCCATTAACTCCTGTGCCAAAGCTGATGGGCTGGGCGGGGTGCTGGTGGCACTGGTAGACGGCTTGTCTAATTGTGAATTTAAATTACTATCCATAAAAATTATTGAATGGTCACATAAATATGATCAACCATCGCCGGCACCTTTTTCAACCATGACGGATAAAATTTAATTTCCGTGCTTCGAACATCTTCCATGGTT
>DYGC01000017.1 GCA_020724925.1 Candidatus Paceibacter sp. | reverse complement strand
CATGAGTTAGCGGAGCGGAGGAAACCCCGCACTTTAGTGCGGGGAGGACGTCATTAATAAAAGACGCGTAGCGTCGTAGGAATCGAACGGGTATCTTGAAATTATTGTTTTAATGTTAGATAATAAAATCAAGAAAGGGGGAAATAACAATGGAATTTCAAGTTAAGATTTCGTTGGCGTTGTTCGCCATTGGTTTGGGTGCTTTCTTCTTGGCATGGCTCGTGGAATCAGTAAAATATGCCAAGCTGATCTTGGAGTCGTATTTGTTTTTGTGGTCGCCGTTTTGGCTTTTTGCGATTGGTGACGGATGTTACCATTCTCAGAATGTCGTGGCACGTGGTTTGGGGATCATCTTTTACCTGGCAGCCGCGGTGAGCTTTGTGGTTTTGATTAATATTGTTAAACGTCGGCAAACTACCACTTGAAAAATCAAGAAAGGGGAATTCCATGGGACAATCAGAACTTGCACTTTTGATGCTTATTGTTTTGTGTGTTTTGCTGTTTTTGACTGGCATTGATTGGGGATTGGTTTTGGGGGAGACGTTCGAGTACTTAGCCTGGGTTTTTCCGGCTTTGTTGGCTTGGGCCGGACTGATAATTATCGTGGCGGTGGAGTTGCCCGGTAATGTCGGCACTGGAGGCAGGGTGCTTGAGGTCTTCGCCGGAGGGATGTGTCTCACCGGCTTTTACGTGGCGACTTAAATAGTCGTCTGTAGTTTTTCACATTTCCCGCCAGAACTTTTGGCGGTTTTTTTATTATGCTATAATATTCCTATGTACTACCTCTACCTCCTACAATGTGCCGACGGAACATTTTACACCGGAATTACGGTGGATTTGGTGCGCCGTTTGAAAGAGCATAACGAATCCAAGTTGGGGGCTAAATACACTCGTGCCCGCCGCCCGGTGAAGTTGGTTTATTCACGGCGTTTTAAGGATCGATCAAGCGCCAGCCAGGCAGAATATGCTTTAAAGCAACTCAACCATCAAGAAAAAGCTCAATTATTAGCTAAAAAATCAAAGAAGTTGTAATCTTTTAATCATTTGGATTTGACAAAAAGAAAAAACTGTGCTAGGATGTTTTTAAGTGATAATAGGGAATACCCTTTTAGAAAAGACACGGTTATTACCATACCGTGTCTTTTTTTTGCAAATTTCTAGATTTTTTTCTATAATATAAAAACGTTAAGTGCTTATTTTTAAATAAAATATTAATATGGAAGAAACTAAACAAAAAAGTTTGTATTTGTATTTTTCAATTTTATCTTTAATCGCCGGATTTTTATTCGGTTTATTTTTTTCTTGGAATCAAGGAAGTTCTGCTTATTTACCGGTAAATAATGATTTGCTTGGTATTTCTAAAATGCAAAATGAGGCTGCCAAGAATTTAGATTTTGCGATGTTTTGGCAGGTTTGGAATATTGTCAAAAACAATTATGTTGATCGAGATAAAGTCACTGATCAAGATTTGTATTATGGTGCTTTGGAAGGAATTGTCAGTGCTTTGGATGATCCTTACTCGGTCTTTTTTGATCCGGATTTTGCAAAATCATTTACTGAGGATTTATCCGGTTCGTTTCATGGGATTGGTGCCGAAATTGGTATTAGAGATGGTTTGTTGACGGTTATTGCTCCGATTGTTGATAGTCCGGCGGATAAGGCCGGTTTAAAATCAGGTGATCGTATTTTTAAAGTTAATGGGGAAGAAGCTTATTCTTGGTCAACTGATAAAGCGATTAAAAATATTCGTGGTCCCAAAGGAACGGAAGTGGTTTTGACAGTAGCTCGTGATGGGGCCGATGATTTGTTGGAAATCAAGATTGTTCGTGATGTGATTGTTTTACCAAATTTAAAGTTTTCTTTTGAAAAAGTCGGCGACAAAGAAGTGGCTTATTTGGCTTTGTATAATTTCAACGCTGATTCTTATCAGAAAGTGGTGGAGAAAATTACGGAAATTAAAAATAATCCTAAATGTATTGGTTTAATTTTTGACTTACGTAATAATCCCGGGGGGTATTTGGACGTGGCCATTGAGATTTCTAGTGAGTGGGTAGAAAATGGGGTGGTTGTCAGTGAGCGTTCCGGTACCGGTGAATTGATTGATTATCAAAGTTATAATTTTGGTAATTTGAAAGATCTTAAAACAGTAGTTTTGATTGATGGTGGTTCGGCGTCAGCTTCAGAGATTGTGGCCGGTGCTTTGCAGGCTCATAAAAAGGCAGTGATTGTTGGACAAACCAGTTTTGGTAAGGGTTCGGTTCAAAATTTAAATGATTTAGCCGATGGTTCATCAATAAAATTGACAGTTGCTAAGTGGTTAACTCCTGATGGCAAAAACATTGATAAAGAAGGTGTAAAACCGGATATTTTTGTTGATTATGTATGGGATAAGAATAATCCGGATAAAGATCCGCAATTGGAAGAAGCTTTAAAATTATTTTCCATGACAGCGGAAGAAATTCAATTAGCTATTAAAAACAGCCAAGATTCTCATAAGAGTGAAACTGAAATTTTGTTGGAAAAAGCTAATGGGGTGGATTAGAATGTCGGCCCCTGTGGATAACTTTGAAAAATTTTAGGTTATTTTCACCTTCGATTTGCTATAATACTCTCATGTTTGGTGGTGAGCGACGAGGGGTGCGCTAACAATGCACCCCTTTGAACTCAAAATATGATTTTTAACCCCGCGCAAAGGAGGTCCACCATGCGCACTTTTTTGAATTGCCTTTGTTTCCTGGTCCTGTCACTGCTTTCCGTGTCTTGTGCTTGGGAAGAAGACGTATTCAGTTGGGAAGATTTTATTGAGTATCTTCCCGGCGATGATTGGCTTGATGATTTGAAGAATGTGCATTTCATGGATCCGCCTGATAAATCTCTGCCGCCGGATAAGCCGATTTTTAAGGCTAATAATTTTTGCGGTGTCAGTTATTACTGGCAATATCCGGTGGATGAAGTCCAGTATGTTCCTGGGTCTTACGCGGGACGAGCATTTTATATTGATCAGATTCATTTGGGGGAAGACATTGCTTTGCCGGAAGGTACGGCAGTGAAAGCGATTTCGCATGGACGTTTGGTGCATTATGGCCCGGCTTCCGGTTATGGGGAATTAGTGGCGGTGGTGGAACATCAGTTGCACGCTCCGATTCCTTATATCAACTCGCGCAAAGAATTGAAGTGGGCCAATTACGCCATGAGTATTTATGGTCATCTTAGAAAGAGCCAGGTTCGCGGCGGGACGCCTCTGAATTTACAAATCGGTTCGTGTGTATTGCCCGGCGCGGTTTTGGGCTATGTTAATGATGATGCCCATAATGGTGATGGCGGAGTTCATCTGCACCTGGGTTTGCGTATGCAGAGCTTTGATGAAGCCAGTCGAGCGGATAGTGCCTGGTTTCGTGGTTACGATAGCTATTTTCAGTTTGGGCAGTATTACGCTGCCGCCTCGCGTGTGATTGATGCCAATTTTCGGCACATTAGCAATTGGCATCCTGATGGTACTTTAATCAAGACTCGTTTTAATCCTAAAGTGTATTTGCTGAAAAACGGCAAAAAACATTGGATCAAAACTGAGCAAGCTTTTTATTCACTACGCTACGACTGGGGGCAGGTGCTGGATGTCAGCGCTAACGAGATGGCCTGTTATCCGGAAGGAGCGGCCCTTGAATATCCGGAGCCAGTGTGGTTTTTCCACCCCTACTATATGTTAAATCGGAATAACGGTTATCCGGATGTTTTGTATTGGCTAAAACCGGATGAACAGGCACGGCGCTACTTCTTTAACTCGGTGTATTCCATGCACAGTTGGGGATTGCGTGATGCGTCTTTATTACTCGGTGGGATATATGATCACGCGGCAGATGCGTTTTTCTTAAATACCGCCGACTCCGGGCCCGCTCAGTTGCGTGATGGCACGCTTTTCGTCCCCCAGTCTGAGTCTGCTTTGGGGGAGCGAGCGACTCTCTACGTCATGAGCAACGGCCGTGCCACGCGCCTACTTAATCAGGACATGTATCGGGCGATGCGTTATCGTCAGCCAATCATGGTTGTGCCGGACTTCTTGCTGAACAGCTTGGCACGACCTTCATCGACGATTATTGATGAATATTCGTTGTTGCGTTGCGATCGACGCCACGGTTCATTAATGTAAAATCATTCAGGCGGAACATTGTTGTTTCGCCTTTTTTATGTGTATAATAAAAGTGAAATGATTGGTCGTTTTAATCGTTATGTAATTGGATAAGTTATTTTTAATCAATAAATAAAAATGTATGCGAAATTCCACAATGTTTCGCCTTTTCTTGGCGGTTTTTGGCCTCGGATTATTAGTCGCACCCGCCGCACAAGCTTGGGAATGTTATGTTGATCCGATTTACGAGCGTAATTGGTGCGGACGTTACAAAATCGCCGCTTACGTTTTGGAGCGTGAGTGTTCCGGAACGCCGAAGTTGGAAACCGTGGCTGCCGGTACTGTTGTGCCGATTATCGCCGAAACCGATGGTTGGTATAAAGTCAAAACCAATAAAGGAAATATCGGTTGGACCGGGGCTACTTTGATGGAAGTGGTTGATTGTTCTTTGTTAACGCCCGCCACTACGCCGACCACTACACCGACCACCACGACAACCACCACCACCACGAGCGGTTCTTTCAATTTATTGTCACATGTACAAGGACGAATGTTGTTGGCAGTGGAAGATCACGGAAAAATTTGGTATGTCTCTCCGGTGACCGGAAAACGTTACCAAGCGACCGTTGATAACGCTTTGCCATTATTCAGAAGTTTGGCTTTGGGAATTACCAATGCTGATTTAAATAAATTGCCTTTATATGGTGGCGTCCAACATCGTTATAATATGGAATTGCGCAATCGCATCAAAGGACGTTTATTATTGGCGGTTGAAGATCACGGGCGAGTGTGGTATGTCGGAAAAGATGATACTTGGCGCCGTGAAGTGACCAAAGAAAATATTATGGATGTTTTCCGTGCTCATTCTTTGGGTATTAGTAATGTTGATTTGGCTAAAATTCCGATTGGTGATGTTAACACCAGCGAGGTGGCGAGCAACCCAGCGCCCACGACCCCAGTGTCTAACACGACTAGTACTAGCAGTGAAGTTGTGAGCTATGATTTGCCGGAAAGTGGAATTGCCACTCCAAGCGGTTGGCAAACTTACAGCGGAAACGGTTTTAACTTTGCTTATCCGAGCACGTGGTTGAGCGGCACCAAAAATATTTACCCCAATTGGAAATATTTTTCCGAAGAAGCGGATTATATTGCCAACTTAAATACCCCGAATTATTTGGATGTTGATTCTTACGCTTTAGCGTACAAAGTGGGGACGAGCGTCAGTGCCACTTTGAGTGATGCCGAAGCTTTGAAAAAAGGCGGATATTATTTGACCGGTTATAATATCATTGAAACCGATGTCTTTATTATCAATGGTATGCCGGCTTTACGTGAATTGTTGTACGCGCCGCGCGGCACGACCGTTAATGGTAGTCGCGTGACCGGCGAGAATGAGTATATTATTTTGTACACTTATCGTTCCGGGACGACTTTGTATCGTTTGCAATATTTCAGTGCGCATTGGCAAGATCGTTACAATTTCTCAACCTTTGATCAGATGGCCAAGACCTTTAAATTGAATTAGTTTATAAATTTTGCTATAATCATTTTAGCCTTCTGAACTTTTAGAAATTCGGATCACGAATTTTTCGGCAGCTCATATTGTTGATCGGCGAGCCGGTCGGCAGCGAGCTTTAGCCCGTTCACCATAAAAAAACAATTAGCCTTTTGGGGGTGCGAACTCCTGAATCCGCTAAAACATTTACATGTACGGTGAGCACTTGGGTCTACGCCGGATGTTCTAGGTTCGGCAAGGCGATTAAAAAGCTTCCCTCAAAAGGGGAACTTTTTAATTTTATGAAATATTTTCTAATTTCTGTTTTTTTTATGCCACCCATTAGCTTGGTTTGTCATTGCGAGGAGTTGTGTTAACAACGACGAAGCAATCTCGTGAATTAACCTCTGACGAGATTGCTTCGCGGAGTTTACCCCGAATTTATTTCGGGGCTCGCAATGACAAGTGGTGTCTCTGTTCGAGTTATTTGGTAAGCGTTAATATACAAAAAAAATACCACGATTTCGTGGTATTTTTTTTATCTCAACAATCTTATTCCGCTTTGTTGAAAGTCTTTAAACACTTGGTGCAAACTTTTAACTTCAAACCGCCCAATTTCTTGCTTTGCAAGTTGACGTTTTGTTTGCGCTTGTGTTGAACATTGGAGTGGCTGCGAGTGGCACTGCTCAAAGCACTGCGACCACAGACCATACAAACTTTAGACATATTTTTTCAATTAAATTCTAAAATTTTCAGAAAGTAAGGATAATTTAGCAAAGCTTGATTATTTTGTCAATTTTTTCTATTATAAGTATATGTTTTTAGAAGCTTTTTAAACTTTATCGTTTTTTTATGTTGAATCTATTAAAAGTATCACCACAATTGTTTTTCTTATATATAATCGCCATTCTGATCGCCCTTTCAGTGCATGAATTTGCACATGCCTTGGCGGCGGCTTGGCGGGGTGATGATACGGCTCGTTTGATGGGGCGTTTGACTTTGAATCCGGTGGCACATGTCGATGGTCTGGGGGCTTTGAGTTTTTTATTGTTGGGTTTTGGTTGGGGAAAACCAGTACCAGTGAACGGTGCGGTCTTGAAGAATCAACGCAAAGATTTTTTGTTAATCGCTTTGGCCGGGCCTTTTTCCAATCTTATTTTGGCAATAATTTCCGCTTTATTATTGAAGGGGTTATTGTTGTTTTTGCCTTTTGAAAATTTATTGATTATTTTCTTAACAATTTTGGCAACCTTAAATTTGTTGTTGATGATGTTTAATTTGTTGCCTTTGCCACCGTTAGATGGTTTTAATTTGTTAGCGTATTTTTTACCGAATAAATATCGTTTCTTGGTCGCTCGTTATGGTTATTGGTTATTTGTAGTCTTGTTGGTTTTGTCGATAGCCGGTGACTTTTCAGTGTTTTCCTGGATGTATACAATTGTAGAATGGTTTTTCCGTTTATTTAATTTACCGCTTATTTAAAATATTATGGATCATACTGTGAGCTTTGCTTGGCGTCGTAATTGGTGGGTGGTCCTTTTTTGGGGCTTGGCTTTTTTAGCGGTCGTGACTTTGTGGTTTGGTGCCTGGTGGTTTTTAGTGAAAAGAATTGATTTGTTCACTTATCCTGATTTGAGTATTTTGCGTTATGATGTTTTATTAGGACCGATTTTTATCGGTTCAATTCAAGTTTTATGGCGTTTGTTGTGGTTGGCTAGTGGGATTTTTGTCTTAAATAATGTTTTATTGTTAATTGCTAGTCGTTTTTCTAGATTTTATGCCATTATTTTAGTTATTTTCACTTTTATTATTGAACTTTTATTAAACATTGCTTTCTTTTTATTACTTTATATTAATTTAAAACAATAATTATGCAGACTTTTGAGTTGATTCGCATCGCGATTCTTTCCAGTGTGGCTTTTGTGTTGGCGATGGCGTTTACGCCTTTGCTGACACATTTTTTGTATAAGTATAAAATGGGTAAACACATTCGTGATGCCAGTGCTGATACGCCGATTTTTACCGGTTTGCATAAAGCGAAAGAGGGGACGCCAACCATGGGCGGTATTTTAATTTGGGCGGTTACTTTGTTGTTAGCTTTATCTTTAGGATTTTTATCCGCTGTCACTGATATTGCTTGGTTGGATAAATTAAATTTTTTAAGTCGGGCGGAAACGTGGTTGCCGTTGGGGGCGTTGTTTGCGGCATCGTTGGTTGGTTTATTTGATGATTATTTGAATGTTCGTAAGATTGGACCAAAGGGTGGTGGTTTGAGCATGCGCATAAAATTATTGATTTACACGGCAATTGCTTTGTTTGGTGCTTGGTGGTTTTATTATAAATTGGAATGGACACAACTGCACGTGCCGTTTTTGGGAAGCGTGGAAATCGGTTGGTTGTACATTCCGTTTTTTATTTTCGTAATCGTGGCGACCTTGTTTTCTGTCAATGAGATTGATGGTTTGGATGGTTTGGCTGGCGGAACGGTGGGCGTGGCTTTGGGATCTTACGGCGTGATTGCTTTTGTTCAGGGAAAATATGATTTGGCGACTTTATGTGGCGTGCTGCTTGGCACGCTTTTGGCTTTCTTGTGGTTTAATATCAATCCGGCTCGGTTTTTTATGGGCGATACCGGTGCTATGGGTTTGGGAATCACTTTGGGAATCATCGCGATGTTGACAAATCAGGTTTTGCTTTTGCCGATAATCGGCTTTTTGTTTGTTTTGGAATCAGTTTCAGTGATTATTCAATTGACTTCCAAAAAATTACGAAACGGTAAAAAAGTATTTTTGTCCGCACCGATTCATCATCATTTGCAAGCGAAAGGTTGGTCGGAAACCAAAGTGGTGATGCGTTTTTGGGTTTTGTCCATGGTTTTCGCGGTGATTGGTTTATTAATATTTTTTATTGATAGTTGGGGGTTATAATTAAAATTAAATATATGGAAAATTGGCAAGCATTTTTTAAAGACAAAACCGTCACCGTGATGGGTTTGGGTTTGTTGGGACGGGGCATCGCCGACACCAAGTTTTTGGCAAAGTATGCCAAGAACGTGATTGTCACTGATTTGAAAAGTGATGAGGCTTTGCGCGTGGCACTGGACGAATTGAAAGAATTTTCCAATATTAAATATGTTTTGGGTGAGCATCATGACGAGGATTTTATTCAGACTGATTTGGTTCTGAAAAACGCCGCCGTGCCGCCATCATCCAAATATTTAAAGATTGCTCGTGAGCATAATATTCCCATTGAAATGGATGAGTCGTTGTTTGCCAAATTCAAACCGGAAGACGCGAAAATTATTGGGGTGACCGGAACGCGCGGAAAGACTACCACCACGTTTTTAATCAATGATTTATTGCCGTTAACCGGTAAGCGTTTTCATTTGGCCGGTAATGTGCAAGGTAAAGCGACATTGCCTTTGTTGGAAATCGTGCAGCCCGGTGATTTGATTTTGTTGGAATTGTCTTCGTGGCAATTGCAAGGTTTTGGCGAGGCGAAAATCAGTCCGGAAATCGCCATTTGGACTAATTTGTATCCGGATCATTTGAATTATTACCAAGGCTCAATGGAAGCTTACGCCAATGACAAGAAGAATATTTATCTTTATCAAAAACCACCTAGCATGTCATCCCGGGGCGACCGAAGGGAGAACCCGGGATCTCTAAAATTAGATTATTCATCTGATATTTACATCTATAATCAAGATGATGATTTTGTGCGGAACACGTCTCATGAAGCGAAGGCTCAAAAAATATCGTTTAGTATCAATGATGTGCCGGAAGATTGGCAATTCAAGATTTTGGGAAAACATAATCGTTCCAACGTGGCGGCCGCTTTGGCTTGCGGGCACGCGCTCGGTTTGAGCGATGAAGCGATGCGTCCGGTTTTGGAAAATTTCGGCGGCGTGGAATATCGTTTGCAATATTTGGGCGAAAAAAACAATTTAAAATTTTATAATGATTCCACATCCACCACGCCGGTGGCCGGCGCTACGGCTTTGGCGGCTTTTCCCAATCAGGATATTTATTTAATTGCCGGCGGTTCGGATAAGAATTTGGAATTTGATGATTGGGCGGCGATGGCTAAAGATAATGCTAAGGCGATTTTCTTGTTGAAAGGTGAAGGGACTAATAAAATTAAAGATGCTTTGTTGAAAATCGGGGCGGAAAACTTGGTGGCCGGCGAGTACGAGAGCTTGGTAGGGGCGTGGGAGGCGCTGTTGGCTCAAGCCGGTTACGGAATCGTTTTATTTTCACCAGCCTGTGCGTCGTTTGGAATGTTTATTAATGAATATGATCGTGGGGAGCAATTTAGCAAGTTGGTTAAAGAATATTTAAAATAATCTGATGTCAGTAAGAATCGGTGCAAACAAAAATATTGATCGTAGTCGTTGGAAAAAATGGCAACAAGGAATTGATTGGTATTTGCTTGGCAGTTTTTTAATTTGGGTTTTGTTTGGTTTGTTGATTTTGGCGTCAGCTGGAACGGCCGTTGGTTATGAGTTGTTTGGTGATAGTTATTATTTTGTGAAGCATCAGTTATTGATTAGTGTTTTGCCGGGTTTGTTGGGAATGTATGTTTTAAGTAAGGTAGATTATCATTATTGGAAGGATTGGGCGAGCGTGATGTTGTTCGCTTCAATTTTATTATTGGTGAGCGTTTTCATTCCCGGTTTGCGTGCTGAATATGGTACGGCACACAGTTGGATTATCATTGCCGGTTATTCTTTTCAGCCGGCGGAGTTGGTAAAATTGACATTTTTGATTTATTTGAGTTCGTGGTTGGTGAATCGAGGAAGTGGCAAAATCAAAAATTTACAAGAGGGTTTGATGCCATTTTTGTTTATTTTGGGAGTGATTATGTTGTTGATGATTTTGCAACCGGACGTCGGCACAATGTCAATTATCGTGATGACCGCTTTTGTCGTATTTTTCGTGGGGGGTGGGGCGTGGAAACATTTAATTTGGATGGGTTTTTTAGCAGTGTTTAGTATTATGATGTTGATTAATTTTTCGCCTTATCGCGCGCAGCGTTTGATGACATTTTTGCATCCGGAAATTGATCCACAGGGAATTGGTTATCATATCAATCAAGCGACATTGGCAATTGGTAGTGGTGGTTTTATGGGACGTGGTTACGGGCACAGTCGTCAGAAATTTCAATATTTGCCGGAAGTAGCCGGTGATTCTATTTTTGCGGTAATGTCTGAAGAATTAGGATTTGTGATGTCAGTCTTATTTTTATTATTTTTATTATACGTGGCATACCGAGGAGTTTTAGTTAGTTATCAAGCACCTGATCGTTTTGGACAATTGTTAGGGGTGGGAATTATTTCGTGGTTTATCATTCAAGCGTTTTTTAATATCGCCTCAATGCTTAGTCTGGTGCCGATGACCGGCGTGCCGTTGCCGTTTGTCAGTAGCGGCGGTTCGGCGATGTTGATTAACTTGTTGGCTTTGGGGATTTTATTGAACATATCCAAGCAGCGCATGAAATCCGCTTAACTTAGCGTGAAATTTTTCTATTGGTTTGTCGTTTTAAAATTGCTATGATGTGAGCAGTTCTTTTTTTTTACCAAAACAACGAAGCCGCTTTCGCCCAAAAGGGCTTCAGCGAGCTAAAGCCGCTTTCGCCCAAGAGGGCTTCGGCGAGCTAAAACCGCTTTCGCCCAAGAGGGCTTCAGCGAGCTAAAACCGCTTTCGCCCAAGAGGGCTTCAGCGAGCTAAAGCAGCTTTCGCCCAAAAGGGCT
>DYGC01000016.1 GCA_020724925.1 Candidatus Paceibacter sp. | reverse complement strand
CCTCACGATACTTTACGTCCAAATCATCTAAAACCTTATTGATATTTTGACGTAAGAGTGCCAAATCCGCATCCTTACTAGCATCCAAATCAGACAAAATATTTTCCCAAAACGGCTGATCCTCACTCTCATAAATTTCAATCCCCCGCGATTTTATCTTTCGATAATTACTAATCACATGATTATGGGCAATTCGATAAACCCACGAAGAAAATTTCAAATCAATTGAAAAACCACGCAAATTCAAAAATGCTTTAATAAAAACATCCTGCAACAAATCTTCGCAATCCTCCGGTTTTAAACCGGAAATTCTTTTAATATATCTTAAAAGTTTGGATTCATAGCGTTGCATCAAACACATGAAATAATTTTGGTTTTCCACTGATAACAGGGCCAATTCCTCGTCCGTCTTATCAGTCATTTCTTGGCAAAAAATAAGCATAAAAGCTTTTAATGACTTTGCTCACTCTATTATATTATACGCTGAATAATAAGCAAATATTTCAATTTAGGCCGTCCGGTTATCTGCTGATCATAATGGAAGTACCGGCTAGGTAGTCATTCACGAAAAAATCGGCTGTAATGTAGTCATCCCGGAAAAATTTTCCTGTAAGAAAAATTTTATCCAGGATCTCGATTATAGTAAGAACGTTCCTACTATGGGCGAGATCCTGGGTTCTAATCCTCATTGCATTCGGATTAGCCCCAGGATGACATTGCCCCGGAATGACTAACAACCACCAACAAAAAAACTCCAAGAAACACTTGGAGCCATGATTTTACGCAAACACCTTCTGCCGAACTAGACCAAACGATAAACGTTCAGCTCGTTCGCACTATCTTCCACCGACCCCTCCAGCAATTCCAGCCGGAAACCGGTGGCAATCGTCACCAGGGAGAAAACCTTGTAGGGATCGCCGGAAATCGCCCAGCTGATACGAGCCTCCTGCGACTCCTGCCCGATTTTCAGCTCACGAGCCTTGCAGCAGACATCGTCCTCTTCGTAGGGACGCTGCACCTGGAGCGTTTCGTGGCGGGGGCAATACACGAGGATATCGCCCTTCTTGAAATTCGTGCGGGAAGTGTCATCCCACAATATTGGGTATTGCAGAATCTCGCGCGGAATGGATTTTTTGTTGAAAAGCATCAGACTACCCTCCTTCTGATCTTCCGGGGGAAAATCCGGAAATGATAGACCTAAAATACCAAAATGATGGCGAGCGGTCAAGCAAAACGCGTTGCATTATCAAGCCTAATCCATTACAATGAGCTAAATATTATCAAATCTGAAGCGATGAAAGACTTACATTTATATCTACATATTCCCTATTGCCAAGCAAAATGCCCTTATTGCCACTTTTTCAGTGAAACGCCGCCCCAAGCCACGCTCCCCCTAAACTCCTATGCTCAGTACCTGCAACAAGATCTGATTCAGAAAAAACGCGAATTTTCGCTTAATAATCATCAAGTCAAAAGTATTTATTTTGGCGGCGGCACACCCACGCTCCTGCCCATTCAAGAACTGTCTGACATTTTGTTTTATATTCAACAATTATGGCCAATCGCCCCGCACTGTGAAATTACCGTGGAAAGCAATCCCCATAGTCTAACACTTATTTATCTCAAACATTTGCTAAATCTTGGCATTACCCGACTCAGTTTGGGAATTCAAACTTTTCAGCCCCACTTACAAGAAATTTTGCAAAGAAAAGCGGATTTTTCAAAAGTTAAAGAGCTGGTGACTTTGTGCCAAGAAAAATCCGTGGCTTGCGGTTTGGATTTCATTTACGGACTGCCGGAACAAAATTTAGATGATTTACGTGCCGATTTGCAACTAATTCAAGAACTGCCGCTCAGCCATCTGTCTTTTTATGAATTGGAACTACACGAAGGCACGCCCATCAAAGACTGGAAAGATCAGCAAAAATATAATTTTCCGGAGCAAGAACAAATCATTGAAATGTACCAACTTCTCTACCAAGAATTAAAAAAACAAGGCTGGGAACATTATGAGATCTCCAATTATGCCAAGAATAAACAATATTCCCAACACAATCTTAATTTTTGGCTTGGCAATGATTACTTGGGGGCCGGTGCGAGCGCCGGTAGCCGCCTTTACGCACAAAGCGTTCAGAACAATCATAATTTAAAAAATCCACCGGACAAACAAACTTTCACAAAAGCGGAAAATACTATACAATATTTAATGGGACGTTTACGTTTGAATATCGGGCTTGATTTTAAAGATTTTGAAACCGGGCTGGCTGAACAAATGCAAAAATTGGCAGGGACGTGGCCGGCTGTGGATTTTCAAGAAAACAATCAAGAAAAACTGATTCTCAACGAGAACGGCTGGCTCAAATATGATTATTATTTAAATGAATTGGCACAAATTTGTTATGATTATTACGGCGAAAGTTAAAACTAATGCCAAAAGCGACTCTCTGAGCAAAGACGGTGATTATTATATCATTCAAGTTAAAGCGACGCCGATTGAAAACAAAGCCAATCTGGCAATCATCAAACTACTGTCCAAAGAATTTAAGATTCCCGCCAGCCACGTCATTATCAAAAAAGGTTTGTCTTCCAAAATTAAACAAATTAAATTACTAATTGATTAAATTATATGCTCGCTTATATCAAAGGAAAAATCCTAGCTAAAACTGACAGTTATGTAATTATTGAAAATAACGGTTTGGGATACAAAGTGTCCGTGCCACTACCATTATTGCTGAATGCCAACAAACAAGAAGAAATGGAATGTTTTTTATATCATCACATTCGCGAAGATAATCAACAACTGTTTGGTTTTTCCGATTTAGACAGCCTCCGCTGGTTTGAGCAGTTAATCAGTGTTAACGGCATTGGCCCAAAAATTGGCATGGCGATTTTAAGTCGCTATAATTTCAAAGAACTGCAAGAAATTATTGAGCAAGAAAACGTCAATGCCATTAAAAGCATTTCCGGCGTCGGTCAAAAAACCGCCTTACGCCTGATGATTGAACTGAAAAACAAGATTCCCCATGATAGTGGCGAAAATAGTTACACCAACGAACTGGTGGAAGCTCTTAAAAATCTTGGTTTTGATACGAAAAACATCAATCAAAATTTACAAGACATGCCGGAACTGGCGACCTTGCAAGAACAAATCAAATGGTTTTTAAAAAATAACCAAAATCGTTAATTATGTATCATTTGGAAATAGCCAACAATCAAGAAAAATGGACCACCTTTCTGGGGGGGCAAACCGAAACGGCCAGCTTCTTGCAGGCGTGGGGTTGGGGGGAGAGTCGTCCCACTGATGAGGTTTTACGTTTACAAATCACCAACGACAAAAAAGAAATTGTTTTGGTCTGTTTATTATTTTGGGAAAAGATTTTAAAAATAAAAAGCCGCTATTTGTACGCCCCATTTGGTCCAGTTTGGAAAGAAAGCTTAACCAGTAAAGAAAAACAGGAAATCCTAACGTGCCTTTTTGATAATTTAGCAAAAATAACTAAAGAAACCCCGGCTTTTATCATTTTTGACAGCAACCTAATCAACACCGAAGAAAACAAAAAAATATTCAAAGGCTGCACCCCCACCCCGCTCCGTCTGCAAGTGGGTGCTAGTTTTATCATCCCGATTGACAAGGGAGAAGAAGAAATTTTGGCCAAAATGCATTCTAAAACTCGCTATAACTTAAGACTTGCTGAGAAAAAAGGCGTGGAAATATTATGGGACGATCAAGGAAAACGCTTTGATGAGTGGTTTAAAATCATGGAAAGCACGGCCAAACGCAACAAAATTCGCTTACTTTCAAAAAATCATTATAAAAAACTTTTGGATAAAAAAATTTTGCACTTGATTTTTGCAAAATTTGATAAAAAAATAATTGCTGGCAACCTGGTCAGCCTCGTTCCCCCAACCGCCGTTTATGTTCATGGCGGACTGGATTACCAATATCATAATTTGATGGCCCCATTTTTACTGCAATGGCACAGTATTTTGGAAGCAAAAAAATCCGGCTGCCTGAATTTTGATTTTTGGGGTGTTAACCACCAAGGCCAACACCCGCAATGGGAAGGTATCACTCGTTTTAAACTAGGATTTAATACTGAAAAAAATAGTTTCGCGTACCTAGCCAGCCAGGTGAAAATTTTCAACAAAAAAATCTACTATTACAACTTATTTTTACATTATTTGCGCCAAGTCAAAAAATTTGTTTTGACCAGATAAAAATGGTATAATTATAAAAAATTTAACGCAAAATTAAAAATAAATTTTTATGTTTGATTTTCTATTAAATCACATACAAGAAAGCTCGGATTATCTCTATTCCATTATCCTGCAGATAGTTTTAGTAATTGGACCATTTTTAGTTTTTTGGGTATTTTTAAGAAAATTTGATGTTGTCCCGGTTTTCAAATATTTAATTGCTTCTTTTTGGTTGATGGTCAGTATGTTTTGGTTGGTCAATGTTAGCCAAACCATGCTCCAATTAAACAATTTTGAAAACGCCCACTACCTATCCTACGCCAGTATTTTTATTCTCATCGTACAAAGCATTATTGTGGGGACATATTTGTTATCCGCGATTTTCCAGTATTTTAGATTTTCCCCGATATTTTTTCTAGTCAGTTTAATCTATCACACCATCGCTTTAATGGTGTTTTTTTTACAAAAAGATATTTTTATTTTAAACCAAGATCATTGGTTAAGCCAATATACAATTAACGATTCCTACTCCCAAATTACCCTTTATGTCCTCGGCTTACCATTTATTATATTTTTAATTACAATTATCATTCAAAATTTGTATTTTTGGTTTAGCAAAAGATATCATCCGTTACATCGTTTAAACCTACACATTACCTTCACTCTAGTAATTTACTTTTCGTTTTTCACCCTTTATTACTATGATTTTACCAGCAACTGGTCAAAAATCTTATTTTTATTGGCAATAATTATCGCCCCACTCTTTGCTTATTTATTATTAGTAAAAAATCCGGCTTACCAAGAAGATATCATAAACGATCAAGATTATGAAAATAAACTTAAAGTAAATTTATTACTAAAACTTTTAGGCGGTGAGGTGATTGCCATTACCATCCCTTTATCAATCGCTAACTTGTTAATTTATGTTTATTACACAACGTTTGCCGTCAAACTAAACGGCTCTGCCCCGATTATTTCCAGTGAAATTTTTCAACATGCGATAATTATCAATGCCATGATCATTGTGTTTTCTGTAGCCTTTAATGGTATTTTAGCAAAAATTTTAATTTATCGCATTCAAGATTTAATCAAAGGAACACAGGAGGTGCAAAGAGAAAACTTCAATTACTACATCGAAGCGACAGGACACGACGAATTGAGTGTTTTAACCAGATCCTTTAACTCAATGGTGGCCACTCTAAAAAACTATAAACAAGAATTGAAAAATTACAGCACTATTTTGGAAAGCGAAATCGAAAAACAAACTTTGGAATTACGTAAAAAACGACATGAGGCGGAAATTTTGGCTGAACAAAACATGACCTTGTATAAACAACTTCAAAAACAAACTAATACCATTATTGATAACATTACTGACTCCTTAATCGCCGTTGATGACCAAAACCGCATCATGAGCATCAATCGCACTTTTGCCGAAAAATTTGATATTAAAGAAGATTATAGTGGCCAAGAAATAACTGTTTTGCAATTTGTAAAACAATATGAAATTGACAAAGTAATGGCCATGTTCCGCGAACAAAAACTGAAAAAATATAATTTCCGACTTGATTTAACAAAACCATATTACGGAACAATGCAATGTTACATGTCAGCAATCGATTTGGAAAATGAAAAAATCGGTATTTTGTTGTTAATGCAAGACACCACACCACCGTGGGGTACAGTGTTGAATGCCAATACTTATGAACCGCTCAATTTAGCGATTGTCCGCTTATTTGACTATGACAGCAATAAACTAGTGGAAACTGCCGTCACTGACGACAATGGGCGCTTTGGCTTTTTCGTTAAACCAGGCCGTTATTACCTCACCACTGATAAAGAAAATTTCCACTTCCCGTCACGCAACCGCTCTGGTTACCATGGAGAAATTATTGAAGTCCGCACCAAAGAAGAAGGCATCATTAAAGTTAATATCTTATTGGATCCGTTGGAAAATGTCCGTTTAGGTATCCAAACCGACACCCCCGCTCCTACCAATTCCCCGATCGTCTCTCCGGTCCCGGCTGTGCCAGCCACTGCTACGGCAGCAACGGCAACGCCCGAGCCTCCGGCCACGAACGTGGTGGCGGCAGGGGCGCCCAGCCTAATGACGAATATTCCGGATGTACCAATGGGACCAAATGTTCAACAAAATCCGGACAATTTAGTTGATAGTGCTAATTTAGTCGGATTAGGGCAAGCACCGGCATCAGAACCGAAAACGACACCAGCTGTGCCACCAACAAACACTCCGCCCCCGATGCAAAACACTCCGATCATAACCAGCCCTACACCTGTCGTTAATACCAAGCAAGCCGTACCAACTATCCCTGTAGCGGCAAGCCCCAGCCTACCAACAACTAGCCCGGCCAATGCCCCCACGGCTATCTCTGATCGGGCACGTGCCGCTAAAGAAGCTAAAAAAGCTGAGTTAGGCAATAAAAATATTGAAGAAAAACCAGGGGCAATGTTAGAAAAAATCGAACAAATGATTGAAGAAGAAAAGAAAATAAAAGGTGACGACGACGATGCTAACGGAGCGGTCACCAATGTTATCTAAAAAACGAAAAATTTTCTATGCCAAAAATATTTCAAGAATTTAAAGATTTTGCTGTAAAAGGTAATATCATGGATTTAGCAGTCGCCGTGATTATCGGTGGTGCCTTTGGAAAAATTGTCAGCTCCCTTGTCAACGACATTATTATGCCATTCTTTGGATTTATCATGGGGGGCATTAAATTTACCAATTTAAAATGGGTGATGAAAGACGCAATTATCGGCAATGATGGTGCCGTTATAAAAGAAACAATTAGTCTGAATTATGGAAACTTCATTCAAAGCACTGTTGATTTTCTGGTCATTGCCTGGAGCATTTTCATTATGATCAAAATACTCAATAAAGTCCGCCGCAAACAAGAAAAGACCGAAGAGAAAACTCCGGGGAAAGAAGAACTCTTGCTAACCGAGATCCGAGACATTCTGAAGAAAAAATAAATATAACATTTGTACTATTAAAAAATCCGGGCACAAACCCGGTTTTTTATATTATTAAAATCCTCATCGGTCCAACAAACGCTGATTATCAACCCATGCTTGACCACTGATTGACTTAACAACACAAGACTGATTCTCACAAACATTTGGGGAAGAAACAACCATAGCAAAAGAACAGACGGAATTGAGGCACTTTTCAGTAGAAACAAACTTAACAACTACCTGTTTAGAACTCTCATCATAATATTGACTATAATTAACCGACAAATTCTCTTTATTTAAATTCCCATCCTTGAGCCAGTCCAAATAATAAACCTTATCAATCAAATTAAAACGATATTCCACATTATAGGCCGCCTTGGCCCCCGGAAGAGTCAAATCATAATTTAACTTATACAAAAACTTTCCATCAGCATTCTCCCCCAGGGAATCAATCTTTGTCAACTTCAAGTCTAAACCATCAACAAAATCAAAAATTATAATTTGACCTTGTAAGATTTGCCGTGACCCGGCATCATCTTCATAAGTTAATTGCAAATAATTTTTGATAGAAAACTTTCGCCAATCTGGTAAGTTAACAAACTTATCTAGAGGCTGTCGATCAATTGTTACAAAAAATTCTCCCTTTTCTCCATCTTTTAACAAAGAGAAACCGGCAATATTACTTTTATCCCAATTTATTTTCGCCCCTGGATCAGTACGGTGCACTGAACCATCGTGTGGGTCACTGATACGATTCCAATTCAAAACATGTAAAAGTGGATTTTTAGTAATAAAATCATCAACCCACAATTCCAATTCTACATTTTTCAAATCAATACCACTCTGATTATTATAGGTAATTTTATAAGTAACCTTATCCTGATTGGCAAGTGACTGACTAGAAACTTGATCTAAAACCTTTAAACCCACCGAAATATTCTTACCCTCAACTGACAAAACAACCTTATCATCAGCCAAAATTGTTTTTTGCTCGCCCTGGGACATGAATAATTCCCCATAAACTTGAAGCTCGGTGCCATCAACTGGCACATTTTTAAAATAACCATCCAATAACACGTATTGTTTAGTTTTTCCTAACAATTCATCAATTTTCCAAAAAACCTCATAAAAACCATCGTGCTGTTTCTTTTCGCTAATTTCCGGTTGAGAAGAAACCAAAACAAAATCATCAGGCAAATTTGCTTTTACCACTAAACCATTCAAATCAACCGCTTCTTGATTATCATAATTGAAAACCATGGTTGAATTTTGATTAACCTGCCAATGCCCCAAGCTTTCCATATCAAAAAGCACTGCCGGCTGACGAATGACCACCTGAGCCTGACCGGAAGCATTAAACAAAGAATTGAAATTTTCCGAATTATAATAAAAATCCGCGTCAAAGAAACGATAAATATTTTCCGAACTGCTAGCATCATTAGTAAAATAACCATTTAAAATCAGTTTCCCACTACTATTCGGTCCAAGGTCCGGTAACTCCCAGGTATTTTTTGAAGTGCCAATGGTACTCGGGGTACTAGAAACCAAAACAAAGTTTGTCGGATATTTAACAATCATTTTCAAGTTTTTTAATTTAGCATTTTCCCGGTTATGATAATTGATTTCATATTGAACCACCTCTCCGGCCACGACCGTATTATTTCCAGTAATTGAAACCGCCACCTCGCTCCCGGTAAACTGTCCGCCATAAGTAAAATAAAAATAACCGGCGATCAAACCAAGCCCGACAAACGCCATCAAAATAAAAAAATAACGGAAAATCGCCATCCACCAAGTGCGTTTTCGATAATAAAACTTACTTAAATCATCGGTGCTAAACTCATCATTAATTTTAACGGCATAAATTTTCTCCAACAATTCCGTCTGCTCTTCTGCCGTTTGCCGATCGAGTTTAATCTTCTCCATCGGACGATTTTCTTGATGTTCCTCGTGCACCTGATGAACTTTCTTTTTTTTCTTTTTCGCCATAATCAAATATTATTTTTCCGTGATAATAAAATCCACTTGATAATCACCATTTAAATTCTTTACTAATCCCAGCTGCGAAGCAATCGGGTAGGCATCACTAATTGCCCACCCATCAGGTAAAACAAAACTGTGCTCAATTGTAGTATGAAGATCACCAGACTGCTTTTGAACCAACAATCGATAAGCATAAGAATTTTTAGCAATCAATAAATCTTGCAAAGTGAAAGGCAATCGATAAATTAAACTAAATTCCCGACTTTCGCCTGCTGGGGTAATCACCCAATCGGAGAATACGGTTTTTGAAAACTCATCATGAACATCAATCCCCAAAACCGATTGCCAATCATAAGCCCCCATAAAATCCAGATCCACATCCTTGTCTGCGTAATCTTCAATTAATTTATATTTTTCCTCAGGCATATCAGTAAAACCATAGGCACTCAACAATTCACTACCCTGGGGAACATAAATTTGCATATAAGCCACATTATCACCGGACAAAAATGCCTCATTTCCCTGAGCCTTATTACTACGCTTAACATTCAATGAACAGGTGATTTGGCCATTTTTATCCACGACGGTTTGATGATCAACCACTTGATCCATCACGCTATCAGTCTTGTTACCACCCAAATTCGTAGTTACCAACATTAAATAATTTTTATTTTGACTATCAAAAATCTTACCGGCAAAATTATAAGATTCTAACAATGACTGAATGCTTTCATCATTAGAATATAACATTATCTCCTTTTGCCACAAATTTTTTAACAAAACTTTAAAAAACTGCTCCTTCATTCCGGAATCACCAGAAAAAATTTGGGCTTGCAATTGCAACAACAAATCACCAATCACCTGTTTCGGTTTATTTTCTTCTTTGTCATAATCCAGTTCCACTGCCTTTTGCAGTTCATACCATAGGTTATTAGCAAGAAGCTGATTACCATTATTCTCTAAATTTAAACTTCCTAAAGAATTCAACAAGTCTTCCAAGACCGTAAAGTTAACAACGGCTAAACCATCAACACTAGATCCACCGCTGGCTTCAAAAAACCAAAGGATCTTTTTGGCCGCACTAGGAAAATCACTAAACCAATTACTATCATGAAAAAACCAACGATTTTGCAAAATTTGCAAAGGCTTTGGCGGAACCAGATACTGTTTTAAGCCCCCCTGATAATCATACAAACCACCCCCGGGAACCTCAATGTTTTTAATCTTTCCCTGATCAACATCAAACAAAGCCATACTCCCCATAAAACCACCAGTCGGTCTTAATTCCTTATTATTTTGAAAAACTACCAAATAACGTCTTTGGTGATAATGACCTAACATATCCAAAACTGACTCCCGATTGTTAAGTAGCTGTTTATTAATTTGCACCAACAACGGAACATAAGTTTGCAATTGCTGAATTTGCGTTGAATACTCAGGAATATCCAATGGTTTGATTTTTTGCAAATAATTATTACCCTGCTCCACCAAAATTGACACCCCTGACAAACTATCCAAATAATCTTTCACTAACAAATCAAAACTTCTCTCCCCCTGCTCAGTAAAAATTTTTCTAATCAATTCCACAAAACGAATCCCCGCCAAATCCAAATTAACGGCCGCATTCAATAAATTATTAACTGCTAAATATTGACGATTTAACGGCGGAATTAATTTGATAATCGCCCGGCTAACCAGATTAACTTCTTGCAAACGAGCATGTGCCAGGATAAATGAACGACCACTGGCACGCAATTTTTCTTCCACACTTTGCCAATCTCTTTGCAACAAATCTTCTTTTATATTATCCAAATTATAAATTCCCTCTTCGCCCAAACGAGCCGCTCGAGAAATATCCTGAAGATTAACTAAAAAAAGTAAAATAACCGCGAACACAAACAACAAAAACAAGGCGAATGCCTTTACCAAAGATTGAAAAACACTATAAAATTTTATTAATTTTATTCGCCACGGATTATAAACAATGAATTGTTCATCATGAAACTTCTTCTCCAATCGTCGCTCTTCGGCATCAGCCTTTGGCCCCAAAGGCTTAATCATTTCCTTGGATAAGAAACGTTTTTTGTCTTTTTTAAATTTAGCAACCTTAACCGCTTTTAGATTTTTTTCCAATTTACTTAATTCCGCTTCTCTTTTTTTATACTCACGCCAATCTTTATCGACACTCTTTTTTTGCAATTTTCCAACCGAAGATAAATCTAAAACATAGGGTGACATTTTTTTTGGTGAACCTAAAGAAACAATTTTATGAACCTGATTATCATCATCGATCATAAAAACTTTTTCTACAGCCTCACTATAATCATCCAAAACCTCATTAACCTGACGAATGCCAGCATCTTTTTCTAATAAAACATCGAGCTTCTTCTGATATTTATTGGCTAAATCATTAAAGCTCAGCACTTGCTCTTCAGTATAAACTTTTTTTGTTTTTTTGTTTGTTTTTCGATACAAAGACATTTGTCTTATTTTTGGTAAATATTTAATATTTCCCTTGCCATTTTATCCCAAGAATAACGCGCCAACCACGCTTCGATGCCCGACAATTTTTCTCTCGCCTCCGATATTTTAGCGACAGCATTCAACAAAGAATCAATATTTTCATCAAAATAAACCGCTTTATCTTGCAATACCTCAGGGATGCAAGTTTTAGCTAAAGCCAAGACTGGACAATTTTGTCGCAGTGCCTCCAACGGAGGCAAGCCAAAACCTTCATAACGAGAAGGAAAAATGAACGCTTCTGCCGAACGATAAAGTGAAGCTAAAATGTCATCTGGCACAAAATCAGCAAATAAAATCTCTTTCTCCAAAGAAAAAGACAAAACCATTTTTTCTAACTGCTGATAAAAAAAATCCTTTTTGCCCACAAAAACCAACTGGTAATCATGTTCTTTTTGAATCGCTCGCCAATTTTCAATCAAAAATTGCAAATTTTTGTGAGGATAAGCACTGCCTACGTACAACAAATATGGTTTTGTTATATTATAGCGGATTTTTAATTCTTTGTCATCTAAAAAACAATTCATATTTTCGCCCCCTAAACCCTCATAAACCACAGAAATTTTATTTTCCACGTGCGGACAAATTTTTAATAAATCTTGTCGCGTATAATCACTGGGAACAATCACTTGCTTGGCACGTTTTAAAGCATTTTTCAAAATTATTTTATAAGCGAATTTTTTCAAAGCGTACTTCAACGGACCGAGCGTGGTGGCGCGACTCTGCGTATCAAACCACAAAATCAAATCATGAATTGTCACCACATAAGGGCGCTTGTAAAAATAAGGGACATTAAAATGAGGAAAATGAACCAAATCCAAATCATAAGAATTTAATAAACGTGGCATAAAAAGTTGCTCTTTTATGCCATACCAATGATAAGGTGCTAAAACTTTAGAAAAACGATGGTTCGTGGGCTGGTAATCATCAAAATTTTGTTTCCCCAAAAAAATAAAATAATCATTATCTTGATCAATTTTTTCCAAATGTTTAATCATTTCCTCAATATAACGCCCAATACCACGTGCCGCTTTTCCATACATTCGTGCGTCAATTCCTATTCTCATAAAGATTGAATTAAATTTAATAAATTCTCAGCATAAACTGACCACGAATACTTTTCACATATAAAATTTCTTGGTAAAGCATCCGCTCTCTCTATTTTACCATGAATAAACGCAAACAAAAGGTTGCTCAATTCCCTTGAATTATCAGGATCAACGCTAATCGCACCGGCAAAGTTTTCCAGCAACGCCGAGTTCCTACCAATAATTACCGGACAATCACAAGACAATGCTTCAAGCGGTGGCAAACCAAATCCCTCATAAGAAGAAGGGTAAATCAACGCTTCTGCCAAATTATAAAAAACTGGCAAATCCTCATCCGGCACATAAGATAAGATTTTTATATCCAGAGTTTTCCACAAAGAATCATATTCCTGTTTTTTCCCCCACTGCTCACGTGATAATTTTTGCCAATAATCAGTCTTTCGTCCAATCAAATACAAAGGACACGCTTGCCGATCACGTGCTGATAAATCCAACCAAGCCGCCAATAATAGTTGTAAATTCTTACGCGACTCCAAGGTAGCAACAAACACAAAAAATCTCTCGGGTAAATCATATTTTTCTTTTAACAAACGCAAACGCTCAGTGTTATCAATCTTGAAAAATCTAGTTTTATCAACCCCCAATGGAAATACTTTAATCTTTTCCGAAGCCAACCCCAATCGTTCTAAATCAAAAGAGGTGGATCGCGATACCGCCAACAAACAATCAGCTCTTTGAAACAAAGATAAATAATTAATACCCCAATGCCACAGACGCTGTTTGAAATTAAAAAATTGTGGAAAAAAGTGAAACGATAAATCGTGCACCGTCAACAATAACTTTACATCATTAGACAAATTCAAATAATTAATGTTTGGTAAATACCAACAAGCAACATTATTAAATAACGCCCGTTTTTTCAAAAAAATATCCAGCTTTAAAAATTTGAATTTCAACAAAAAATTCAAAAATTTATTAGGCCAATGAGCATTAAAATAACGAACGTTGTTATTTTCAAGCCAAGCACTTACCAAATTCATCAACTTTTCATTTTCCACCTTATAAGTGTTATTAAACAACAAATAATTATTGTGCTTGTCCAATTTCAAAAGATTACCAATCACCGAAATTGCATAATTGCCAACCCCAGTAAACGGATAATCATTCAAACAACGAAGATCGATAACGATATTCATAAATTCTATAAAAT
>DYGC01000015.1:7801-14389 GCA_020724925.1 Candidatus Paceibacter sp. | reverse complement strand
TTCCGGACTGACCGTGACAATCGGTTTAACCCGGAAATTTTCCGGGAAATAAACACGCACTCGTTGTTCGCCGGCCAAAACCACCGCTGACCCGATATTCTGACGATCCAATTCCAATTCACCATGCACTTTCAAACCTTCCATCACTTCACCCTTGGTCATGACCAAATAATTAACGGCAAAACTCTCGTTGTTGATTACCGCTAAAACTTCCTCAGCCGTTAAGGTTTTTCTTTCCTGCAAATCTTTCAACAAAGTGGAAATATTTCCTTGATTATTTCTAGATAACAAACAATTGATTTTCCCTTCCGAAGAACTGGTGCTACCGCTGAACGTCTCCATAGCAATACCCAAAATCGGATCGCCCGGATCGGCTTTCATGGCATGCCCAATCACCGACGAAGTGGTTAAATAATCACCGACGGCAATCGGTCCGTTTTGATTGGTGACTTTCACCGGCAACTGACCAAGCATGGCAATGTTAACGTAATTCGGATCTTCGTGACGCATGCCTTCTTCATCATCATTGTAACGAGTACCGCCTTCGGAAACGACCCCCAAAACATTTTTATCTTTGTAAGTATTCGAACGCAAAACTTTCATTTCACTTCCCTCATTATCAGTGACAACGACAGTCCCCCAATCCTCATGTAAAGTTAAATCTCTGGTTTTAAAAAATTCGGAATAGTCGGCAATCGTTCCGGAACGATTAACATAAGCGGTTTGACCATTAGCACGCCAATAAATACGATTGGTTCCACCACTACGATAAAAACCAAATTCCCCATTTTCCGTTAAACTTGGAATAGAACTACCACCATAACCTTTAATCACCCCATCGGCGCGCACATAAAAAGCTTCCGTATCAGCCAATTTTCCGCCGGTGATATCATCAGTTTCAACGCCCAATATTTTAGAAGTTCCTGTCATTTCACTATTCACATACAAACCATAACCGGATTGAATACCATCATTATCTCCGGCTGAAGAATTTTTAACACCACTGACATAAATGGCCGCTTGATGACCTAAACTACCAGAACTGGTTTTAACCAAGTGCAAACCGGCACTACCGGCACTGTCTTGATACAAAACCAAAGAATCAACTTCATCAGCCGCTCCGGAACGGGCAATTTCCAAACCATTATCAATCACTTGAATTCTCGCCAATAAAGGATCCATATCAGCCTTTTGATCCTGAATGGCTTTTAACATTGGTGTCACCAATCTATCATATTGAACCGTTTCTATTACACCCTCCTCGTTATAACTCACAAAATCAGGATTAATTAAAGCCACCTCTTCAGCAATCAAACCATATTCGGTTTCATCACCACCAGACACAGTTACCGTATAAGCATTTCCTTGTTTATCATATTTTGTTTCCGTCCGATCCTTATAATCAAAGTTTACCGGTCGCAAATCATACAACCAAGAAATATCAGACATATCAACAATATGTTCCTTATATCGAGCGGATGACACTTGATAACCCAGCATACCGGTGGAATCAATATACAAGGCACGACGCGGTGAACCAGCGACATTATCATAAACTTTCGGCATATAAATATTTCCCCCAGTTGTGGCAGTACTAAAATACATATTTCCTTCCGCATAAATTTGCAAATTATCATCCGCATATTCATCCAAATAAACATAATCGCCATCACCAAAACGCAAACGAGCACCATAACGATAAGTAGCATCATCCGGTCCCAACAAGCGCAAAACACCATCGGTCGTTCCATTTTCAACTGTTAAACGGTTATCAAACAAAGCGGTGGTATCAATACCAATTCCCACGCGGTTATTGGCAGCATCAACCAACAATAAATTTTGATGGGTATCACCTTCCAAACGGAAATCCGTATTTTCTCCGGCTTCATTGAAAATCAAAACGGCATTAGCGGTATCATAAGAAATATCATAGTCATTGGTATCAACACCGATATGCAAAGAATTTCCACCGATGTAAGTTTTATCCCAGCGCATGGTGGAAGAACCCAAATTGTAAGTACCGCTGGCGCTCGGTAATAAATCATTACTCAAAATAAAATTACTACCGTCAAAACGTAAATAATCGGTAGTTGTATTTTGGAAATACAAATAGTCATCCATCATCACATTGCCGGCCACTTCCAACTTGGCGTTGCTGTCGGGAGCGGCTTCGCCAATGCCGATGTTGTTATTGCCGGCATCCAAGAAAAATAAATTAGCATCAGTGTCACTTTCCATACGAACATCCAAAGTATCCAAACCGGAATCATTCCAGACAAAACCGGCGGTTTGCGTCATTTTCAAAGCGTCGGCGGCGGTGGTACCCAAGTCAAATCTAATTGTATCGTCGTCGGCACTTTCTTCCACTTGAATACCGGTATCAGTATCACCATCCCACAAAGATTTCAAGGAAGTCGTCCATCCCAAATTACCGGCGCCATCGGTTTTTAAAACCGCCCCACTACTACCATCGGCGTTCGGCAAAACCCAAGCCAAACTGGTGGTAATATTATCCGGTGCTTTAAAGCCAACATAATTACTACCATTGGCGACCAATTCCATAAATTGCAACTCGCCCATATTACCGGCACCGGTATTGTAAGGATTGATGCGCAAAGCATTGGCATCAGCAGCCGTAATATCAACCCTGGCCCCTGGCGCATTATTACCAAAAGAAACCTTGTCCGCACCGGCATCAACAAAAACCAAATTAGCATTGGTATCACCTTCGATACGAAAGTCCAAAGCAGCCGCCCCGCTATCATTCCAAACAAAACCGTTGCTTCCATCCAGAATCAAAATATCCGGATAAGCCGTACCGCTGGCATTGCCAATATCAAAACGAATTTTATCTTCATCAGCACTTTCTTCGGTTTGAATACCAGTGTCGGTATCGGCGTCCCAAATTGAATCTCCACCGCCGCTACCACCACCGACAATCTGCCAAGCGCTATTTTGATATAAATACAAATTATGATTTCCAGTATTGTAATATAAAGCACCATTTCCCAAAGCGGTTGGAGCTACTGCAAATTGTCCCACGCGCACCTGACCTTCCACGGACAAATTGGCAACATTCGCACCATTAGTATTTTCCACGGTTAAAGTTCGATCAGCCGCTTGATTCCAAGCCAAACTGTGATCGGTGTTATCGGTAAACAAAACATTGCTGGCGGTTTCCAAACGAGCCGCCATCTGAGCATAGGGCACGGCAGTAAATCTTTTTCTTGGTGCAAAAGTTTCTTCAAAAGAACCATTACCATCAGCATCAAAACCGATTTCCAAATACAAAGAATCAGTGGACCAATTCACACCACCGTTACTGGCACAAGCACCGGTCCAATTGGCACAAACACTATTTAACTCCACTGTAAAAACACCATCGCTAATCGCCACCTGACTACCACCGTTCCAGGTTTCCGTCCACAATAAATTTCCACCGCTCAAACTATCGTAAATTGTAAATTGCATATTATAATTCCCATCCACCGGCGGCAACAAACTGGCATCCAAAATTTTTCCTTGATAAGTCAAAGAATCACGAATCGCCGCTTGAGTAGGAATTACTGAAACCGCAAAAAACGCAAATAAAAACGCGGCAAAAATGAAAACATTTCGCCATACAAAAAAGACTTCTGTAAACTTTCTAAAGGCTGGAATTAACACACTTTTTTCTTTGTTTTTGTAAACAACAAACCCTTTCCACCTACGTAGTAATTATAGCAAAAAATAAGATTTTCTCCAAATTGAAAAATGGGGAAAAATATGAACAACAATTGTCATTGCGAGGAGTCCCGTTAGGGACGACGAAGCAACCTCGTGAATAATTATTTCACGAGGTTGCTTCGCTATCGCTCGCAATGACACTCTATTGCCACGACCAATACCAAACAAACCAAAAAAACCGCCGGCGGATGCGCGCTGGCGGTTTTTTTATATTGAGAGATCCCGGGCTCTTCGTCCTACGGACTCAGCCCCGGGATGACAATTAGAAAGTCGCGGTCACGGTATAAGTCACCACTTGGTCATACAAACCGGCCGGGGTACCGGCACTGATCGCCGCTCGGTGCGTCACCAAAGTGGTATCGGTCAAATCACCGTCCGTACCGAATGGCACATACACAAAAGTATTGGTAAATGACACAAAATTTGTCGCTACAGCCGGAACCGGAGTATCATCATCGTTAAAATTACCATCTTCAGTCACCGGTTGGTTATAAACATCAGAGCCGTTATTACCGCCACTGGTCGCGCCGGTCACGGCAATACCATAACCTTCTGTACCGGCAGTGACTGTCCCGTCTTCAGCAATGGCATTAATATCATTGGCACCACTATTCAAGGTACCATCAGAATTGATTTGCACTTGAAATCCGCCACTGGCATTGGTAGCCACTGCCAAACGATAAGCGCAAGTGGACACGCCTGAAGTAGTCAAAATACCCAACGGACATTCGTTAGTATCAGCAGCATCACCAGAATTACGAATAATAAAAGACAAAGTCGGGGTAACGGTCGCTGTCACTAAAACATCGTTATCATCACCGACATATAACATCCCCAAACCAACTTCAGCGGAAGTCATCACCACAATATTATAATTTCCGGGAGTGGCGGAAGATTCCAACTGACCATCGGCAATTACCAAAGTTTTGGCACCGGCGGTATAGTTAGGCTGCACACTGGCATTACTATCTAAAACAACACTGATAGTCGGATTAGAGTTACCGGAAGCACCGTTGGTAATAGTCACTTCGGCGGCACCGTTATCGTGGGTACCGGGAGCGGCTTCCAAAGTTAAACCGGCAATCGTTAAATCAGCTACGGCCAAAGTTTGACCGGCGGTCACCACCGCACCATTCAACACGAAATACAAAGTGTCACCATCAGCGGTTAAAGCGGCGGCAGTTGTGTAGTTCACAGTAGAATCACCACCGTTACCCAACTCAGTACTGATTGCAATGGAACTGCCGGTAATATTGGTACCGGACCAAGAGACACTGGTAATGGCCGCGCTCGCTTTATGTAATGGAAAACTCATCACCACCAAAGCAATCACCGCGAAATAGACCAGAAAATTTTTCATTTTTGTCATAAATTTTTCTTGTTTTATTAATTTTTTGTTTTTATATTTTAAAAAGCTTATCATACATAATAGATTTTAGCATAAAATCAAAACCAACGCAAATTTTAAAAATTTAAATTCAAAAAAAGGAAAGCAAATTGCTTTCCCTGAACGAACAAAACCGAAACACTCCTACTCCAAAATCCTAAAACGCTCTTTATTGTAAAGAACGTACTCCGCACAAAACTTCTCCCAACTGATCCCGAAAAACCTCTCCAACATTGGAGGAGGCAACATTATCTCCATCAGAGACAACATCTTCCTCATCTCATAGGCAGGATGACTCACCTCGCTATGACCACGACTGGCAGCCAGGTAATCATTGATAAGTTGGACCTGAAGCTCAAATTTTATACCATGAGTCCAACCCTTAAAATACAAGGCCTTCCAATCCGAGGAAGATGAAGGATTATCCCTAAGCACAGTCAAAGGCATATTAGGAAAATATTCCTTAATAAATCGCACCACAGCCTCAAGGTCAGCTTGGTTAGCGACTACAAATCTCCCCCGAACAATATCAAAAATATTTCCCCAAAGGGTTTTGTCATCACCATACTGCTTACGTAGTACCTTGAAAAGCAATGATCCCAGGCTCTTTTTGCTCCAATTACAATAGATAGGAATATTTCGTCCTTCCCAATGCAACTGTCGAGTCAGGAGTCCACCCAAAGAAGCATTTTCATGAAAACTGCCATTAACAGTCAGATACTCATCAAACCACTGACTGATGCCGGCCGTATTAAATTGCTTCCGGTAAACCCGAAGCAACATCGCCAGATTGGTAAGAAACCAATCCCGCCGTGCCAGCCATCTACGATAACGATCCATTTCCAAATCACCGGAACGAGGTTTTGAATAATGAAAAAGCTCCCACGGATCTTCGGTGAATGACACCGCCCCATCGTCTTCAGTGATTTTTTCTTGATATTCTGGCGGAACAAATTTTTCAATACTCCTTAACCATTCAGTTCTCCACGATTCCAAAGCAGAACTGAATTTATCCATCGGATCAATAAACAGTTCGGCACTAAGAACCGGACTACCATCCCGATGGTGAGCCACAAAACCATAATCACCCTGGAGCTCGTCTAAAAACTGGTACCATGGTTCATTCGCCGAAACATAACACAAAGACGAAAGTCGTTGAGAGACCCCAATCTGTTGATCTCGAAAATACAAAAATTCATGCCAATGACGCAAATTCTTGTAATTCTGTTCACCCGCCTCATCGCAAGCGAACCTCAATAATGGAAAAGTTTCATGAACTGCCGACAAATCAAGCTGCTTCATAGTATCCTCCTTTGAAGCATGGTTAAAAAAGAACTGAATTGATATTATAAAAGGCAGGGGGTGGATTGTCAATTGGCCAACAACAAAAACGCGCCGTCATTGCGAGGATAAAAAAACGTTTTTATCAAAATTGTAGGGGCGTATAGCTATACGCCCCTACAATTTTGATAAAA
>DYGC01000015.1:0-7791 GCA_020724925.1 Candidatus Paceibacter sp. | reverse complement strand
CTCCTGTAGGGGCAAATGACAATTTGCCCTTTAAAAACGTTTTATGCTATCAATGACGGCGCGCCACCCACGTTTTAACGATTTAAATATCGTCCGACAGCAATACTAGAGCTAAAGGTGTTCAACAGCAAGGCACCCAAGAATTGTCCGCCGAATATGAGATAAAAATTTGTTTGAAAATAAGACAAAACATCAACGTTCAAACCGGAGAAATACATTTGAATAAATTTCAATAAAAATGGATAAACAATAAAAATCGTCAAAGCCACCGCAATCAACACCGAAAACATTCCTTCAATCACAAATGGCCAACGAATAAATTTGTTACTCGCCCCTACCAATTTCATGATTTGAATCTCTTCCCGATGATTATAAATCATCACTTTAACAGTATTATAAACAATCAACATACTGATAAAAATAAACAACAAGGTAAATGCCAATAAACCAATTTTCACATTACGAGAAAAACTCTCCAATTGACGAATCGCGGTTTCATGGTTTTCATAACTGCGTTTTTCAATCAACTTATTAAAAACATCGGAATTCAAAGATGCGATAACACTATTATAATCTTCAATGCTATTAACTTTTAAAATCAACATCGCCCCGAAAGGATTGCCCCCAACTTCAGTCAACGAACGCATCATATCGGGATTGTCTTTATGCTTTTCCTGAAAATTCGCCAAAACCTGCTCAGCACTAACCAACTCCGTTGACTTCACCGTACTCAAAGCATTCAAATATTCCTGCACATGAGCAATTTCGCTTTCTTCAATCCCCTGATAAAAATATAAACTCAAATCAATTTTATCCTGCACCGTTTGAATCGCCCGATCAGCCACATAATTAAAACCGAAAAACATATTCACGGAAATCAAGGCCAACAATAAAATAATAATTGAAACTACAGACAAGCCAAAATTGCGGAAAAAATGCTGGGCCGCGAATTTTATCATGCGGAAAAAACTAATCATATTTATCTTTTATTTTTTATTTGAAAAACTATAAAATATAACGACCAACTTTTTGATCATTAACTACCTGCCCGGCCTCCATCGTAATTACCCGCTTTTTCAAACTATTAACAATTTCTCGATCATGAGACACCAAAACCACGGTCGTGCCAAACTGATTAATTTTTTGCAACAAATCAATAATTTCTTTAGTATTCAAAACATCCAAATTACCGGTTGGTTCATCAGCAAACAAAATTTTTGGACGATGAATCATGGCGCGCGCGATAGACACACGTTGCTTTTCACCGCCAGACAATTGCCATGGATAACGATGATGCTTACCTTCCAAACCGACCACTTTTAACATCGAATCCACCAAAGAATTAATTTGCTTACTACCAACCCCACAAACCTGCAAAGCAAAAGAAACATTTTCCTCTACTGTTTTATTGGGTAATAATTTGAAATCTTGAAAAATAATACCAATTTGCCGACGCAAAATCGGAATATCGGATTTATGAATATCACTAATATCCCAACCACCAATGATAATTTGTCCCTCGTCCGCTCGCTCTTCGGCAGTTAACAGTTTAATCAAAGTAGTTTTTCCAGTACCGCTTTGACCGACAATTGAAACAAATTCACCCGGAGTAATATGCAAAGATAGACGATTCAACGCCACCACATCCGGGTCATAAAATTTTGAAACTTGTCTCAACTTAATCATATTTTTATTTTAAATTTTATTTGTCCAAAAAACATACTACTTTAAAGGGACAACCTCAATATTCTTTAATATACCATGTTTTAAGCTCCAACCCAAGGCCTCAAAAGCCACCACGTCCAAATCAATCACGCGATTAGGGAAAATATCACGTTCTGGACCCCAATCATTAACCGTTACGACAATACTTTTACCAGTATCCAAATCAGTCACTTTTAATTTACTCCCCTTAGGATAATCAGGCGAAGCGGCACACAAACAATTTTTATATTTATACCAGGAAGCATCACCGATAGACATCATGTCATTGGCCAAAATCACATATTTCCCCGGTTTCAAAACTTTAAAATTAACATTATTTAAGGAGCTAACTGAAAAATCAGCCGACTCTAACCAAGCCTGCTGATTTTCATCAAAATAAAACAATTTTTTAATGGTATTGATGTCCGCCACTCCGGCCACGATCGGTGCCACCTTCAAATCAATAGTCGCCCCAAGGTTTGAATTCCATTCAAAAACTTGTGATACCGGACGCCAATTACTCGGGAAAGAATATCCATAATGCATATACAAAGCCCAATCAACATTAATTGTTTGCGTCGGATTGACCACTTGAATTGTCACCAAAGAACGATTCAAATTCAAACTTTTCCCCTTTTCTACCGCCAAAATCCCATAGTCCATCGGGATCTTGACACTATCCGCCAAAACATTATGATTCAATAACATTCCACAACACAAAAAGGAAACGAACAGGAAAAATTTGAGTTTTTTCATATTTTACTTTATAATTTTTATGTTTTGCCACTATAGCTCAGCTGGTAGAGCAATCCCTTCGTAAGGGAGAGGTCGTCAGTTCGAATCTGACTAGTGGCTCAATTGTATATCAAACAATTGCTATCTATTAGTATAGCAAAGATTCCTTCTCTACGCCATTGATATAAACTTCAATGCTGGCTTTGTTTTTTTCTTCACTGATAAAATCATCAATGGAAGCGAACAATTTTATAATATGAGCGGCCTTATATTCGATAGCCCCCAATTCATTTTGACGAGTATCATCCAAACGCACAATATGATAACCATAACGAGTTTTAAAGATCTCACTAACTTGCCCTTTTTCCAAGGTAATGATTTGTTCTACAAATTCCGGAACCATTGTCTCAGCCGTGAACCAACCCAAATCACCGCCTTCGGACGCGGATGGATCATCACTGTAAGTTTGTGCTAAAGTGGCAAAATCTTCACCAGCCTGTAAACGTTGAAAAATTTCCTCAATCGTGGTTTTGGCAACTTTATTAGTATCTAAACTTTCATCATTGTTAATTTTTTCTGTCACTTTTTCCGACAAAGCATATAAATGAATCACTCGTTTTTCATAGGTCTCACGATCCCAACCATAAACATCTTGCAAGTTTTTATCAAAAGCTTGCCAATCAGATTCAGTTGGTTCATCAACTCCTAAAACCAATTTCCAAGTTTCAGCATAATCTTCATCAGTTAAAGAAACATCATAACGATCAGCGATCACTTCAATAATTAAAACTTCTAAAGCACTACGCAAAATTTCTTGCTTTAAAGAAAGTTCATCCATACCTTCCACTTGCCCATTATCAATCATAAATTTCTGAATGGTATTCCAATCAGTCAAATAATCATAATAACTATAAGAATAACGATTAACCTTCATCGCCGAGAACGGTAACACTTTAACGATCGCCCGGACAGTTGGGCTGGTCCAATTATAAGTTTTCAAACCATAATTAAAAATCAGCAAAGCGATTGCCGAGAACAACACCAAGCCGGCCAATAAACCAAGTACAAATTTTTTAGACATACTGTTTTTCATTATTAATTTATTAATCAAAGAAATATCCCCACCACAAACGACCCTGACTCTGCCAACGAGAAACACTATCGGTCGTCGAATTCTGAACATTTAAAGTAGAATTATCATTATTTTCATTTTTTTGCAACTCAAAAGGCAACTCTCCCATTAAAATTTTTTCCACCTCACCTTCCGTTAAAACGACCACCTTCTCACCAGGCAACTTCATATCCAAAACGCTCTTTGCTTCTAAGGCCAAAAACTCTTCCGAATCATAATAATTAATCAATGACAATTCATAAGTATGTTTGTCTTCCAAAAGTTTAATTTCATTTTGCAAAGACTGAACCTCATTATCAATGTTACGCTTTTGCGAAAAATCTCTGGTAAAAGACGACAAAAAAACCAACAACAACACTGTCATAATGATAAAAAAAGCTTGACTGTTCAATAATTTCCAAATCCCCGTCAGCTCTTCCTCTCTCATACTACTATAATAACGATCCGGCAGTTGATGTTGTTTTAACAAAGGCATAAAAATTTATTTTTCCTTTAATTCTTTTCTTAAAAATTCCTGCCACGCCCGCCAACCACCGACATGACGCAATCGCAAAACCAAGTCCGCCAAGGCGTCCTTATCATAAGTACGCAACAAATCCTCCCATTCTTTCAAATTTTCCGGTAACATTTCATCCTGCGGATCATTGGAAGTCCGCACCCCACGTCCCTGCCGATAAATAGCGGCCTGAGTTTTTTCCGGCTCAGCTAAATAATCAAAACGCAAAGACATTGTTCCGTTCGGTAAAAATATTCTTAAAGATCCACAATTGAACAAGGCTTTCATCAACCAATTGCTTTCTACAAAAATCTCCTCCATCTTATCCAAATCCAAAATGGCGATTTGCCGATTAAATAAAGATTGCTGACTGACATCAATCAAACGATAATTGGTCAAAACAAAAACCGTATTATTCCACTTCCAACTACTGATAAACAAAGCTCCCAAAGCACCAACAATAAAAACAATTACCAAAGTCCAAGCCCACCAGCCCCAATCATCACCGAAAAAAATCGCAATCAAAAAAGCCGTCACGACAAAGACGGCCAATAAAAAATAATACCAAAAATAACGAATTTTATGTTGTTGGTAAACGGAAACAATTTCCTCTCCCGGATCCAATTTAAACAAACGACGTAAACGTGCGTTATTCATAAAAATTTATTTATAATTTCAAAAGTCGCTTGACTCCTTTCCACAAAATCTGATTAGAACTGTTATCTTTTAACCAAACATTCCACAAAGTATTCATCGGTGTGGACATGGCCACAAAATAACCAAGGGCGTCATCGTAAAAATGTAATAAAGTATCAAATTTAATAATTTGCTGATAATGATCATCACCAATTGATTTTTCACGATGCCATAATTTGATCAAACGTTTTAATTGTTGCGTATCCAACTGGAATAAATAAGTCGGCCGAGCGGTATTAACAAAACGCCAGACCAAGCCGTTGCTGCCTTCCACCGGATCAACTTTCAGTTTGAGAGGGCGAATTCGCGGCATATAATTTTTTAGTAATTTAAAATCAAGTGCTACGTTTTAATTATAGGTCAAAAAGACCAATGGGGTCAAGAAAAGATTGACATTTTTGGGGAAATATTGTAATTTAAAAAAGGTTATTTCACAAAAAAACAAGGTCGCTTTCGACGTTCTTCACCGCTACGCGTTCAGAATGTCTTCAGCGCACCAAGGAGGTTGGTCATGTCAGGAAAAACTGAAAATCGTTTGGGACAGGCCCCTACGGAATCACCGGTCCCGGTCATTCCCTTCGTGCCGAAAATGGGATCGCAAAACACGATCCCCCCGATTCCTGATGGAAAACCCATCACCAAGGAAAATCGGGGTTCGTTGCCGATTCAGTTTTGGCTGACGGTTGAAGACAAAAGTTCGATGCCGTCCACCAAAACCCAACTGCCGATCGACCTGGACGACGGCGTGGCCCTCACCTTTCTGGGTGGCAAGGCACAATTGAAAACAATTGCGCCCCCCAACCAGAAAGTCAGCCCCTTCTCCTTCTGGGGCCTGCCCTTCCTGCTGGTCTTTGGCATCGCCTGCGTTGCCATGACTGCGGCCGTTTTCTTGGCGATTGTGAACAAGAAAACTGCCCCGCCGTCCCCGGAGAACAAGACCGTGGTCGCCCCCCGCACCACGCCCCTGGTGACGCCGGTGATCCAAGCAGCTAACAACCTGGCCAAGCCGGCAAAGGCTGAGCTCAAGGTTGACGGCATTCTTCCGGAAAATAACACTTCGGAGGAAAAACTGGGGCGTTTCCCCATATACGAAACCGCTAAACATCTTTACTCCATAATCGGAGATAAAGACGAGGCGATTTCCATGTACAAGGAAGCTGTCCAGTTAAAGAACATCGGGATTTCATTTGAAAATGAAACCCGCAAGGATTATCTGAAACAATCGATAATCCGATTGGGAGCACTGCTCACCAAGAGTGCTCTACCTGAAGGATACCAACGGCTTGCGGCCAAACAGCTTTGGGTAATCCAATACTGTTATCTAAAGCAACTCCCGCAAGCAAAAGAAACGGAGCTCTTAATCAAGAAATTGAACGCTCGAGCTCCGAAAAATTTCCGGGTGGTCACCATGTGTCCCAAAGACGATGAGTGAGCCTCCCCTCGATTTCAGCAATCACCGGAAACCTCGTGTTTCCGGTTTTTTATTTATTTTTTTATATAAAAAAAATTAAATAATTGGGTTTATGTCGCCCCTTGCCGAGCGGAGGTCATAATTTGGTGGTGAATTGGAGTGCTTTTGGCGAAGCCAAAATCCGAGCACTTTGTTTGAGTCAACCGTTTTGCCTTTCTTAAAGGCAAAACGGTGACGAGTTTGCGAGGAAACGAACAATGAACCCCAAATTATCCGTGCTCGGCTCGGGGCGACAGTTTTTGGTGCCACCTTTTGTCCATACAAAAGGTGGCAAAAAATAGCCAATCATTATTTATTAAAGAATATTTACCAACATTATTTTTATAATTTTGAAAAATATCAAAAGATTTGACATACCCCCCACCCCTATGCTAACATAAAAGAACTAAAAAATAATTTTGATGAATATGCCTAAAAAATCCTGCCCACTACCTGATCCAAAAAAAAAACAAGCTTTAATTACTCGCTTCAAGCGCATCAAAGGACAAATTGAAGGAATAAACCGAATGATTGAAGAAAACAAGACTTGCACGGAAATTTTCAATCAAATAAAATCAGTAAAACAGTCGCTCAACGGCGCCTCGGAAGATTTCCTGAAACTACATCTTAATCAATGCTTTCTGAGCAACGATAAAGATCGCGATGAAATATTAAAACTAATTTTTAAACCATAAAAGAAAAAACTATGCCAACTATTACTGTTACCGACACTGACTTTCAAGAAAATGTCATTAGTCCGTCTCACACCCAACCGGTTTTGGTGGATTTTTACGCCCCGTGGTGCGGCCCATGCCAAATGATGGGTCCGATTTTGGACAATTTAGCCGAAGAAATGGGCAACACTGCCGTCATTGCCAAAATCAATGTTGATGAAAATTTGGACAAAGCCAGCGAATACCAAATCATGAGTATTCCCAATTTGAAAATTTTCAAAAACGGCGAAATCGTGGAAGAAATTTCCGGCATGAGCAATGTTGAAAGCTTGAAAGAATTATTGCAAAAGTATTTATAAATCACTAAACAAATCAACAATATGGCGACTGTAAAAGTTTACGGCACGCAAGCTTGTCCTTGGTGCCACCGCGCTAAAGCTTATTTAAAATCCAAAAATGTGGACTTTCAAGATATTGACGTCTCCACCGATTACGAAGCGGCCATGACCATGGTGCAAGCTTCCGGTCAACAAGGCGTGCCGCAAATCTGGATTGATGACAGTATTATCATCGGTTTTAATCAAGAAAAAATTGATGAGTTGTTGGGATTATAATTAAAATT
Organism: Candidatus Paceibacter sp.; assembly: GCA_020724925.1. Classification (GTDB taxonomy): domain Bacteria; phylum Patescibacteriota; class Patescibacteriia; order DYGC01; family DYGC01; genus DYGC01. The sequence goes on along the minus strand of DYGC01000015.1, from coordinate 282 downwards.
TTAAATTCAAAAATATATGAGTACTTGGACAAACGCCTTGGGACAGTTGAATAAAGCTTTGGATATTTTAAACATTCATCCGAACACTCGCGCTTTGTTGCAAGCGCCGGAACGCGTTTTGGAATTTTCCATTCCGGTAAAAATGGACGACGGATCAATTAAAGTGTTCACCGGTTACCGCAGCCAATACAACAGCGCGCTCGGTCCATATAAGGGCGGCATCCGCTACCACCATGAAGTGGACAAAGACGAAGTGCAATCTTTATCGATGTGGATGAGCTT
>DYGC01000014.1 GCA_020724925.1 Candidatus Paceibacter sp. | reverse complement strand
TAATTTCAAAAGATCATCAATCGTAAATTCCGCATTTTCTTTGGCTAGGAGTTTATCAATCATATTTAATCAATGTTAGCTTTTTCTAAAAGAAAAGGTTCGATTTCTTCAGTATTTTCTCCGCCTAGCTTAATCAAGTCATTATTCAGTTTTCGGTAATCTTGACGGGATTGGTTGTAAGTATTGATGGCGGTATTGAAATGTTTGCCCAGTTTATCCAAGTTTTCATTAAATTCTAAAGCGTGCTTTTGCAGTTTTTGAACATGTTTGCCGATTTCTTTGGCTGATTCTTCAATTTGCATGGCGCGTAAGCCTTGTAAAACCGTTTGCAAGTAGGCTAAAAAGGTGGTCGGCGAAACGATGATAACTTTCTTGTCACGGGCGGCGTACTCAATTAAATCGCCGGTGTTCCCACTGACGCCCACCGTATTGATTAATAAATCATAATAAATCGCTTCGGCCGGGATAAACATAAAGGCAAAATCCATGGTTCCCAAATCCGGACGAATATATTTGGCGGTTTCGTTGATGCGATTTTTCAAATCTTGTTTGAATTTCTGTTCAAGGGCCGGCCGACTTTCGTGGTTGGCGGGTAGGTCCAATAATTTCTGATAGTTTTCTAAAGAAAATTTGGCATCCACCGGAATGATTTGATTTTTGATGAAAATCGCCGCGTCCACAATCAAATCCTGTCCCTCATCGTTTTTACCAATATTGTGTTGCATTGCGTAGGATCCCGGCGGCAGTACATTTTCTAAAGTTAAATTCAAATAATATTCACCCAAAATACCGCGTTGTTTAGGGCTTTTTAAAATGTTTTGCAAATCTTGCAATTGCTTGGAAAAATCCACAATTTGATTGCTCGATGATTCCAGTTTGGCTAATTTTTCGGTAATATCTTTATAAATTTGGGTATTTGATAAAGATTGTTTTTGCAAACTTTGTTGATTGTTTTGCAAGTTTTGATTGACATTTTGATTGAGAAATTGCAGTTGGTTTTGCAGTTCTTGGCGGACTTGATTCAGTTCGGTTTGCAAATGTTTATTATTTTCACCGATTTGATTTTGTAATAATAATAAAGACTGCTCGGATTGGGGATTTTCCGGCTTTTTGGCAAAGAGTTTCCAGAGTATAATGCCCAGGATAATCGCCACCGCCACGTTTAAAATCAATAAAAAATATTCCATAAAGTTTTGTTTAATGATGTTTTCATTTTAACAAATGCTTTCGGTTTGGGCAACCACGAAAAAACCGCTTGACAGGGCTTAAAAAATGCTTTGCTTAATGGGGAAAATAATTTGAATTTTCTTGAGTTTTGCATTATAATTGTTTCATAAAACATAAGACTTACAATATGAATCTTTCCTGGTATGGTCATTCTTGTTTTCAATGCCAATTCAGTATGAACGGTGAAAACGTCAGTGTGGTTATTGACCCATATAGTGCTAATATTGGCTTAAAATTGCCCAATTTAACGGCCGACTTTGCTTTGGTGACACATCAACATGAGGATCATAATAATATTGAAGCTTTGCGATTTACCAATGGCACGATGGTTATTGATTCTCCGGGGGAATACGAAATTAAAAATGTTTTTGTGCAGGGTATGGCCAGTTTTCATGATGAAAGTAAGGGCGAGGAGCGTGGGCAGAACGTCATCTATAAAATCAAAGCCGAGGAAGTGACTATCGCGCATTTGGGCGACTTGGGTTGTGATTTGACCAGCGAGCAATTGGAAACTTTGGAGAACGTGGATATTTTATTGATTCCGGTTGGTGGTAAATATACTTTGGACGCCAAGAAGGCCGCTCATTTGATAAAACAAATTGATCCGAAGATTGTTATTCCGATGCATTATAAGACTGCCGGTTCCAATATGGATATTGATGATTTACAACCGTTTGCCAAAGAAATGGGCTTGGGTGAGTACACGACGGAAAATTCTTTAAAAATTAATGCTAGTCAATTGACTAATGAAAACGTGATTGTCAAAATTTTAAAACCATTAGCATAAAATTATGAGTGATGGAAACAAAAAACAAAGACACCAATTCTTGGATTACTTGGAAGATTATAAGGGAATAAAGGAAGAAAAAAAACTTGAAGAGCAAGAAGAGAGTAATTGGAAAGCAGAGGCCAATGTTAAGCAAGAACAACAAAATCGATTCTTGGTTTGGGTTTATGTTTTATCCGGGGTATTTGTTTTATTGATTGTGGTTTTCTGGTGGAACATTAGTCGGGCTAATTTTTATAAAGCTTTGTCTAATCCGGTGCAGGATGAGGTGTTTCAGGAATTTCTAAATTTGATTGATAATGCTAAAGATAGTGGTCCAGAAGCCATGGATTGGCGAGCGGAATTACAAAACATGGAGACGGAAAATTTGAGCACGGAAGAGCAAGAAACTTTAAAAATTTTACAAGATAAAGTTGATTCCGGGGCGGAATTAAGTGAAATCATTAATGAATTAAAATAATTAATAAATAGAGAATAGCGTTTATGGATGAAATTCAAAAATATTTAGGCAAAGTTCAGGAAACTTCGTTGGTTGATGAAATGAAGCAATCCTATTTGTCTTACGCGATGTCAGTAATCGTCTCTCGTGCTTTACCAGATGTGAGAGACGGAATGAAGCCGGTGCATCGTCGTATTTTATATGCGATGTGGTCGATTGGTTTGCGTGCTTCGGCCAAGTTTAGAAAATCAGCTCACGTTGTTGGTGAGGTGATGGCAAAATACCATCCTCATGGTGATGCCTCTATTTATGATGCGATGGTGCGTATGGCCCAGGATTTTTCTATGCGTTATCCCTTGGTTCATGGTCAAGGAAACTTCGGTTCGATTGATGGTGATAATCAAGCGGCAATGCGTTATACCGAAGCCAAGTTGCGGGGGATTGCTGAAGAAATGATGTATGATATTGATAAAGATACAGTTGATTTTTTGCCAAACTATGACGGATCAGTAAAAGAACCGATTGTTTTGCCGGCCAAGTTACCAAATCTATTGTTGAACGGTGCCATGGGTATTGCTGTCGGTATGGCCACTAAGATTCCGCCACATAATTTAAGTGAGTTAGTTGAAGGGATTATTCATTTAATTGAAAATCCTGATGCTACTGTTGAAGATTTGATGCAATTTGTGAAAGGCCCGGATTTTCCAACCGGTGGTATTATTTATAATATTAAAGAAATTCGCGAGGCTTATACGCATGGTCGGGGAAGAATTGTGATGCGTGGCCGAGCGGAAATTGAAGAAGTCAAAGGTAAATTTAGAATTTTAATTACGGAAATTCCTTATCAGGTTAATAAATCAGTTTTGATTGAAAAAATTGCTGATTTAGTAAAAGATAAAAAAATTGATGGCATTAAGGATTTGCGTGACGAGTCTGATCGTGATGGGATGCGTATTGTAATTGAGTTGAAGAAAGAAGCACATGCTCAAAAGGTGTTGAATTTGTTGTATAAACATACGCCTTTGCAAGATGTGTTTTATGTGAATATGTTGGCTTTGGTCAATGGTTTGCAACCACAAGTTTTGAATTTAAAAAGTATATTGGAAGAATACATTAAACATCGTCAGGTTGTGGTGCGTCGTCGTACTGAATATGAATTGGCTAAAGCCAAGGAACGCGCTCATATTTTGGAAGGCTTAAAAATCGCTTTGGATAATATTGATGAAGTGATTGCTTTGATTAAAAAATCTAAAGATAAAGAAGCGGCCAAGGACGGCTTGATGAAGAAATTTAAATTGAGTGAACGTCAAGCAGTGGCTATTTTGGAAATGAAATTGCAAAATTTAGCGAATTTGGAAAGACAAAAAATTGAAGATGAATTGGCTGAAAAATTGCGTTTGATTAAAGAATTGGAAGGTATCTTGGCTTCTGAAAAGAAGATTTTACAAATCATCAAAAAAGAGATTATTGATATTAAGGAAAAATATGGTGATGATCGTCGTACCAAAATTGTGAAGGGGGCGATTGGCGAATTTACGCAGGAAGATTTGATTCCTAATGAGCCAACCATGGTTTTGATTACTCGTGCCGGTTATATCAAACGAATTGCTCCGGATAATTTTAAATTGCAAAATCGTGGTGGGAAGGGCGTTACCGGAATTGAAACCAGAGAAGAGGATTTGGTGGAAAATTTAATTGCCAGTAATACCCATAATGATTTATTATTCTTTACCAGCAAGGGCCGGGTTTTTCAATTAAAAGTTTATGAAATCCCGTTGTCCAGCCGAACTGCCAAGGGTCAGGCATTGGTTAATTTCTTGCAATTATTACCATTGGAAAAAGTAACCAGTGTTTTATCAATGGATGACTTGGAGGGTTGGAAATATTTGATGATGGTAACACGCCGGGGGGTGATTAAGAAAGTGGAAATTGATAAATTTTCTAATGTCCGTCGTAGCGGTTTAGTAGCCATTAAATTAGATGATGAAGATCGTCTGGAATGGGTAAAACCAAGTACTGGTACGGATGAAGTGATTTTGGCGACTGCTCAAGGACAAGCGATTCACTTTGCAGAAAGTGATTTACGACCGATGGGGCGCGTTGCTAATGGAGTGCGTGGTATGAAGTTGAAATCTAATGATCAAATTGTTTATTTGGGAGTGATGAGCTTGGAAGAATTAAAAGAGAACACTTTAGAATTGTTGGTGATTACCGATAAGGGGTATGGTAAGCGCACTAATATTAGTCAGTATAAGTTGCAAAATCGTGGCGGTATTGGAATCCGTACGGCCCACGTTACTGATAAAACTGGTCCGATTGTGGACGCGATGATCGTGAACAGCGTTAGTGTCCAAAATGAAGATTTAATTGTGATTTCTGAAAAAGGGCAGGTGATTCGTTTGCCATTTAACAGTATTTCTGTTTTGGGTCGTGATACGCAAGGTGTAAAAATTATGCGTATTGATAGTGGCGATAGTGTGGCCAGTATCACAATGTTATAAAATTCAGTTTTAAAAATGATAAAAGCCCGTTCTCCTGGACGGGCTTTTATGATAAATGGTTTGATGTTTTCCCTGGGCTGGTTTTTCTTGGAGAAAAACCAGCCCAGTGGGTTGATTGCTACCACTGCCGTTTGACGGCAGTGTCTTCAAAGAAGGGCCGATCGCCGGCCGCCACCTTGAAGAGTTTGCGCCGCACGTAACCTCCGTAGGTCTCGAGGGCGAGGGTAAGTGCCAGAAAGAACGGCAGATAACCCTGTGCGAAGCCGGAATTCAGGTCTCCCCAGGGGAGCAACTGAGTTCCGATAAAATATTCTAACCCGTACCAGAACGGTACCCATAAAATAGGTACCATTGAGAACCAGGTCACGCCGTTTACCCAAAAGTAAACGCCGCCGACCAGTCCAACCGCCAGCACTCCATGAATATTGGAGTATCCTTGGTGGTTGAAGGCCAGGTTCTGGGAGATGCCCCAGAAAAAGACCAGGAGCCCAGCCGCGAAGGCAATGCTTCCGGCGGCTCGCCGCCGCACGCCGCGGCGTTTTTCAATGAATTTCTTTTTTTGCTTCTTGACGGTCTCCAGATATTTCTGGAGATGCGTTCCCGTCAAGATCTCCGGGGTTTCCACCGTCGGCACCGGCCGGGTGTATCCGAAGATAGACACGGCCAACAACACCAGTGTGGTGATAATGGTGGCGATGGCCGCCACGTCCCCATCTTTGGTGATGAGAAACGTGGCCGAGCCACTGAGTAGGATAAAATAGCCTACCCAGCGGGCTTCATGGATGTTGAAGCCGGCCAGGAACTCGTCCCAGGCCTCACTCCAGGAGACCCGTTTTTTCTCCACCAGGCGGATATTATGTTCGCACAAACAATAATATCCTAACTTCCAGTTGAGATAGCCGGCGCTCGCCACGAGCATACCGGCGAAAATCTTTTCCCAGAACCAGCCCCAGCTGGCAATCGCCAGCAGGGTGAAGGCCACCGCTCCGGCGAGCACCAGCGGCTCGTGGCGGTTCTTCAACAATCCCTTCGACTTTATGTTTTTGATGGGCATATCGCCCTCCTTTCGTTTTTTGGGTTAAAAGTTAAGTTTGACTAGTGAGATTAACTTAACTTTTGGGTATTTAAAGAACTATCTCACTACATAATATTATACCATAAAATAGCACAAAAAGCAAGGAATTTTGGTCTTTTTTTATCAATTATCATGTGCTATAATAAAAATGTCTTAATGGGCCAATTTGCCCAGGCTTTTTAATGGTTATAAAATGCCTAAAATTAAACAAAAAAACAAGTTTTATGTCTAGAAAACGTAAATGGAAAAAGTTTTTTATGGTCAGCCGAGAGATCAATCGGAGTTTGAGTGTGATTTTATTGTTTGTTTTTGCGGTGGCCAGCTTTTTTTCATTTTTTAATTTGGCCGGGGCCGTCGGTAAATTTATCAATCATTATTACAGTATTTTATTTGGTTTAGGTAAATACTTTTTTGCCGGTTTATTGTTGATGTTAAGTTTTTTCTTATATTGGCATAATTATAAAAACAATCGCGTTAATTTGCGGTTTACTCATTATTTTGGGGCTTTCTTGTTAATGTTCAGTACTTGTGGTTTGGCGACTTATTGGGTTTGGTTGAAATTACCGGTTGCCGATGTGGGCGCCTTGATTGATAAAATTGCGGTTTATCAAGGCGGTGGTTATTTGGGATTTGTCTCCATGATTATTTTAGTGAAATCAATTGGTAATATTTTGACCGCTATTATTTTAACCACTTTGTTGATTGTTTCTTTGATGTTGACTTTGCAGATGTCTTTGAATCAGTTAATCAAAAAGACTTATATTTTGGAGTGGTTGGCTAAAGGAATTTGGTGGTTTTTGGTGTCATTGGGCGGTTTGTTCGTGACGATCGGACAGGGTATTAAAAATTTGTTTACCAGTAAAAAAGCGGCAGTTGAGGAAGAGGCGGAAGAAGAATTATCCGATGATTTGGATTTTGACGCTGAACAAGAGCCGGCTGTGATGGAAATGACCAATCGTAAATTGGATTCTGAATTAATGGCGAGCAATGCCGAAGTTTTAGATCTTAATGACGCAGCGGATGAAGATTTAGAAGAGGCTGATGAAGAAGCGAGCGAAGCGGATGATCAATTAGCTTCTGATGAAGAGATTGTTGGAGTTCCGGTGTATGAAGCCTCTGATAATCAGTTGTTAAAGAAAAATCAATTTGAGATTGATGATAATGAAGTTTTGTTTCCTTATCAAACTGATGAAATTTTAAATTATGAACAATCTTTGGGTTTGGATATTTTGGATAAACAAAGTGCTAAGCCACAAAATGAAGATATTAAAACGCGTAGCCAGCAAATTAAAAAAACTCTTCAAAATTTTGGGATTGATGTTGAGATGAAGGACATTAAAGTTGGTCCGGTTGTGACACAATTTTCTGTGAAGCCGGCGGAGGGGATTAAGTTATCAAGAATCACCGCCTTGCAAGATGATTTATCCTTGGCTTTGGCTGCTTATCCGTTGCGCATTGAAGCGCCAATTCCCGGCAAGCCCTATGTCGGTTTGGAAGTGCCCAATAAACAAACAAGCATTGTTCGTTTAAAACCAATGATGGAATCGGAAGAATATACTAATCGTAAAAATAATTTGCAAATCGCTTTGGGACAGGATGTGGCTGGAAAAACTTGGTTTGCCGATATCAGCAAAATGCCGCACATGTTGGTGGCCGGTCAAACCGGTTCGGGAAAATCCGTTTGTTTAAACGCGATTATTGTCAGTTTATTATATCAAAATCAGCCCAGTGATTTGCGTTTTATTATGGTTGATCCTAAACGGGTAGAGTTGACTTTGTATAATGGTATTCCACACTTGTTGACGCCGGTGATTACCGATGTCCCGCGCACTCTGAACGCCTTTAAGTGGACGGTTTCGGAAATGGAAAGACGTTATACGATTTTATCAAAATTTGGAAAGCGTGATATTGCCAGTTACAACACCATTGCTAAAGAAAAAATGCCTTATTTGGTGTTTATTATTGATGAGTTGTCAGATATTATGTTGACTGCCGGTCGGGACGTGGAAGCCTATATTGTGCGTTTAACACAGATGGCCAGAGCGGTTGGCATTCATTTGATTATCGCCACGCAACGTCCTTCGGTGAACGTCATTACCGGTTTGATTAAAGCCAACATTCCGGCACGCATCGCTTTTAGTGTTGCTTCCAATACCGACTCCCGCACTATTTTAGATAAGGCCGGAGCGGAAAAATTGCTTGGTAAAGGCGATATGTTATTCCAGGATCCGAGCGAAAGTGAACCGCGTCGTATTCAAGGTGTTTATATTTCCGATGAGGAAGTTAAAAGAATTTCTTTGACTTTGAAAGAAAATTTAGAAGTACCCATTTCTTATCAAGATGAAATTGTGAATAATGATAATGGTCATGAAATTAACGCCAGTGATAAGACTTTTGGCGGCATCGGTGATGTTAATGGTGATGATCCCTTATATCAGCAAGCGGTTGAGATTGTCTGTCAAACTAAAAAAGCTTCGGCGTCTTATTTGCAACGTCGTTTGCGTATTGGTTTTACGCGAGCAGCGCGTTTAATCGATTTAATGGAAGAGAACGGGGTGGTGGGGCCGGCACAGGGAGCGAAGCCTCGGGAAATATTGAATGAGCAAATTTCTAGTGATACAATTAATAAATAGGGTATTCTTTTATTTAAAGACACAAAAATGATTGAATTAAAACGAAAAATTATTACTCAAAACGAAAATCTTCCCGGTATTTTGTATGGTGCTCGTAAGAGTAAAAATTTGAGTTTGAGTCAAATCGCAATGGATTTAAGTGTGCATCCTAAATATTTAAGAATGTTGGAAAGCGGGGATTATTTAAATTTTCCAGAAGCCCCTTATGATTATCAAATTGTTAAAAAATACAGCGAGTATTTGTCGCAAAATAGTGAGCGTTTGTGGTCGATGTACTTGGCGGAAAAAGATATTTGTGGTCAGTTGGGCAAGAAAAAAACTCATGTTAAAAATATTTTGGAACAGAAAAAATCGCTGTGGTCCCGCATTAGCAGTTTGATTAATTTTCCAAGAATTATTTTAAATAGTATTTTTGCGGTGATTGTTTTGAGCATTGGTGTTTATTTTACCGGTAATTTTTATTATTCATTGCAGCCACCGAAGCTGGAAATTATCGCCCCTTTGGATAATTTGATTACTAAGGAAAGACAAATCGTGATTGAGGGGGTGACTGATCCTGGGATAGATGTCAGTATTAATGGGGAGACGGTTTTAAATGACGATAGTGGTTATTTTAAAAAAGAAGTGAAATTACATGACGGCATTAATTTGTTGAAAATTACCGCCAGTAATAAAAAGAAGCGAGAAAATAGTTTATATCGACAAATTATGGTGGTAGAAGAGCTAACATTTAAAGATTAATCATATGGATTGGGATCGAGATTTGGGTTATCAAGGACTTTTAGTAATTACTTTTCTGGGCATTGCCGTGGCCGGTTTGCTTTATGCAAAAAAAATCGAACCGGTTTTGATGAATCCGCCAATTGAAGTGAAGTATTGGAATTATCGAGTTTATAATCAAGGGGAAGAGCCGGCTCGTTTGTTGAATGATGGCGATGCGCAAAACATGATTGATTTGCATCGTTTGGAAATCCCTTTTGGTACTTTGGAATAATTAAAAATAAAAATATTTTTATGGCAACAACATCAGTGGTGTTTGGCGGGGCGGGCTTTATTGGTTCGCATTTGTGCCAAGCTTTATTGAAAAGAGGCGACAATGTTATTTGTGCTGATAATTTAGTGACCGGAACAGTGGATAATATTCGTCCTTTTTTACAGTATGAGAATTTTAAATATTTGCGTTTGGATATTAATGATGCTTTTGATTTAGAAGATTTTCCGGAATTGTCAGGCTTTAATTTAGAAGGAAATGGGGTGCAGGAGATTTATAATTTGGCTTGTCCGAATGTTCCTAAAGATTTTGAAAAATTAAAAGAAATGACTTTGTTGAGTAATAGCTTGGGGGTGATCAATACTTTGGAAATCGCTGCCAAGTATAAAGCAAAATATTTTTTTGCTTCTTCCTCCGTGGTTTACGGTGGAACAGAAGATCAAGCGATTTTGGTTTCGGAAAATGATTTTGGAGCGGTTGATACAATGAGTCCTCGGGCTGCTTATGAGGAAGGGAAGCGTTTTGCCGAAAGTTTGGTGGTCAATTATGGTGGTTTATATGGTTTTGAAGTGCATATTGGAAGAATTTTTAGAACTTTTGGACCGCGTATGGGCGTTGGTTTTGGGCACTTAATTCCGGACGTCATTCAAAATGCTATTAATCATAAGGATGTCGTTTTATATGGTAGTCGTGAGAGTGTGTCGTCTTTTATTTATATTGATGATATTATCAGTGGGATTATTAGTACCATGAATAAAGCGGATTATCAGTTGCCGGTTAATTTGGGGAGTCCCAATGCTTATCGTTTGGTTGATGTTATTAACCTAATCTTGTCTTTAACAGACTCTCATAGTAAGCTAAAAGTAGAGCCACCTTTACCTTTTATGAAGCAACAGCCGGTTCCGGATTTGAGCTTAGTTAGGTCAAAAATCGGGTGGTTTCCGGTCATTGATTTTCGGGTTGGTTTGATGAAAACCATTGAAGATACCCGTTCTAAGATGGGCCTGATAAAATTTGAAAGTAAATAAATGCTATGAAGAATTCGGGGGTTTTTATTGTAATTCCGGCCTATAATGAGGCCGGCATGATTGAATCAGTTTTGCAAAAATTGCTGGCTGCCAATTATTTTAATATTGTCGTGGTAGATGATTGTTCTCGTGATCAAACAGCGGATATCGTTAAGAAGTATCCGGTTTTTTATTTACGGCATATCATTAATCGAGGGCAGGGGGCGGCTCTGCGGACGGGCACTGATTTTGCGGTGGAAAGAGCGGCGGAAATCATAGTTCATTTTGATGCTGATGGGCAGATGTCAGTGGAAGATATTGGGCGTTTTGTAGAGAGCTTGAACGGTGGTAGGGACGTGGTTTTGGGATCACGATTTTTAGCCAATAGTGGCGAATTGACCATGCCGTGGCATCGTAAGCTTTTATTGTCCGGAGCGAAAATTTTTAATTATTTGGTTTTGGGTGTTAATTATAATGATCCGCAAAATGGTTTTCGGGCTTTGAGTCGGCAGGCGGCCCAAAAGTTGACCTGGAAAAATGATCGAATGGCTCATTGTTCGGAAATTTTACGTTTGATTAAAATTAATAAATTATCATATCAGGAAATTCCGGTTAAAATTAATTATAGTCAGTATTCTTTAAAAAAAGGCCAGGGTTTTAAGGATGTTTGGAAAATAGTTTGGGATTTATTTATCAATAAGTTTTAAAATATGACTTTGTTGCAATATGTTTTAATTGTTCTGTCGTTATTGGGTTTGTTAAATTTATTTTGGCAAATTCGTCGAGGCAATTTAGAGTGGCTAGCTTCTATCAAATGGTTTATCGCCTGGATTGCGTTATTAGTGGTGGCGATTGAGCCGGGCGTGGCTGATTGGTTGGCTAATTTGTTTGGCACGGGGCGTGGTGCGGATTTATTGATTTATGGAGCAATCGTTTTTATCTTTTTATTAATTTTTAAGTTGATTTTGAAATTGAATCAAATGGACAGGCAGATCAGCCAATTGGTTTCCTATATTGCCAAACATAATGTTTATTCAAAAGATGATTCTGAAAAATCAGATTCGACAAGTCAAAATAATACTGTTTTATAAAAATGTATGTTTGATAAAAAAGTCTTAATTGCCATTCCAATTTTTAAAGGCAAAGAATATTTGCCGGATTTATTGTCATCTTTGGATGAAATTACTTATCCTAAAGATTTGTATAAAGTAGTGATTTGGGATGATAATTCGCCGGATGATACTTTTGAAGTACTTCAAAAGATGATTGTCGATTTAAAATATCCTTCCCAAATTTTAACCAAGCGGGCTTTGGCTAATGGGGGCTTTTGTGTTAATTCTAATCGTGGTTTGCGGCAGGCAGTGGAGGAGAATTATGATTATGTTTATTTGCTGAATCAGGATGTCGGTGTGGACAAGGATTTTGTTCAACCGTTGGTGGAAGCTCTGGAAAATGATCAGACAATTCAAACGGCACAATCAAAAATTTTGTATTTTAGCGATCACAGTAAAATCAATAGTCGCGGAAACTACTATCATTATTTGGGTTTTGGCTACGCCGGTGGGAATTTGGAAACTGATAATTTAACTGATGAAATCAGGGAAATTACTTATCCGTCCGGGGCGGGCGTGATGATTCGCGTGGGGTGGTTGCGAAAAATTGGATTCTTGGAAGAGTATTTATGGATGTATCATGAAGATGTTTATTTGGGTTTGTTGACTTGGTATGCTGGTGGACGAAATGTGTTGGTGCCAAAATCGGAAATCTATCATAAGTACACTTTTAACAGTAGCATGTCACGCTTGGACTTTATGGAACGAAATCGCTGGCTAACGATGATGTGGTTTTATCGTTGGCCGACTTTGATTTTGATTTTTCCAGCGTTCTTGGGAATGGAGTTGGGACAGTGGCTGTATGCAATGATGCGTGGTTGGTCAGGGAAAAAGTGGAAATCCGTAAAATTCTTTTTTTCATTAAAAAATTGGCGAGAAATTTTAACAATTAGAAAAAGAATTCAGTCTTTGCGAAAATGTTCCGATCGACAAGTTTTGTATCACCGGGCGGTTGGTATTATTGACCATCAGGAAATTAATAATCCAATTTTAAAATATTTAGCTAATCCATGCTTTGCTGCCTATTGGTGGCTGGTTAAGAATTTATTTTTATGGTGGTAAAACCGAAAATTTTACAAATCGTTTGCACTTATCCGCCGTATAAGGGAGGTATTGGGGCGGTGGCTTATAATTTTAAAAAATATTTAAAAGATTTATATGCTTGGGATAGTGTTTTGGTAACTCCGAAATATCAGGATGATTACGCTAGTGATGATTCTAAGGTGCGTTTTTTGTCAGCTTGGCCACGTTTTGGTAATGCCGGTTTTATGCCTGCATTGACAAAATACAGTGCCGAAGCCGATGTGGTGATTTTTCACGCTCCGTTTTTTGGGGCAGTGGAACCTTTGTTGTGGCAATTAAGTTTTTCCAAAAAGAAGCCGAAAGTTTTGGTGTATTATCATCATGATGCGGTCATTGATAAAGGTTTAAAAAAATATATTTTTAAATTTTATAATCGTTTTGTTTATCCTTATTTGTTTAAAAAGGCTGATCGGATTTTGTGCTCTTCAGTGGATTTTGCTAAAAATTCCAGTTTGACCCCGATTTATAATCAATTCACTGATAAATTCAGAGAGGTGCGTTTTGGCGTTGATAATAAGAAATTTTTTCCAATACTTGACCAATCGGTTTTAAATTCATTTTGCGAGAAATATCATTTACCAAGCGATAAACCTTTGATTAGTTTTGTTGGAGGCATGGATATTAGTCATTATTTTAAAGGCGTGCCGGTTTTGTTGCGAGCGGTTAAGCTCTTGCGTGACCGGGGCGTAGAACTGGGGAAATTGATGCTCGTGGGGCGCGGACCTTTAGCTAAAGATTATCTTAAACTAGCGGAAGAATTGGGAATTGATGACGTCGTCACAATTTTGTCAAAACTGGAAGATCAGGAATTGAATATTATGTATAATGTGTCTTCGGTGAATATTTTGCCGTCGTGGGATACCAAGGGAGAAGTTTTTGGTTTGGTGTCGGTGGAAGCGATGGCCACGCGCACTCCGGTGATCACGTCCAACATTGCCGGCGTTCGGACGGTGGCGGAGGATGGTGTCAGCGGTTATCTTTTTGAGCCAGGAAATGAACGTGATTTGGCTGATAAAATTGAAAAAATCATTAGTAATAAAAATTTGGCAGAGCAGATGGGCGAGGCCGCTTATCAACGAATGCAAGCTAATTTTACTTGGGAAAAAAGCGTCGAGTCTTTAAAAAAAGTGATTGATGAACTTTTATGAGAATAGCGATTCTTAACAATCTTTATCAGCCTAACGAACGTGGCGGAGCGGAGCAGGTGGCACGTCGGCAGGCGGAATACTTTTCACAAAGTAATTTTGTTTTGGTGGTGACTTCGGCGGTGAGCAAGGAAACCGCCGGATTGGAGAAAATCAATGATAATTATTTTATTTATAGAATTTGGGCCAATAATTTTTATCCTTATTATGATTTGCCAAAACATAATTTTTTATCGCGGGCGTTGTGGCGCTTGCGGGATATTTTTGGACGAAAAACCGCTCAACAAATCGCCCAACTTTTAAATGAATATAAAATTGAAAAGGTGATTTTACATAATTTGACCGGTTTGTCTTATCAAACCCCGAAATTCATTAAGCAGGAAAAAGTTTTGTTGTTGCATGATGTGCAGTTGCTTCATCCCAGCGGTTTATTGGAAAAAGCTCGCCCTTTGAATTTTTTGGAAAAAATTTATGCTCGTTTAACCAGTCGTTTGTTTGCCGGTGTTTCAAAAATTATTTGTCCGTCAAAATTTTTGGCTGATTATTATCAAAAAAATAATTTTGCGCCGATTGATAAATTTACAGTCATTAAAAATGGCGTTCCGGATGAGAATTACCGAGAGCGGGAAGGTTTTGGTGGCTTGGTCTGGTCAAAACCGATTCGTTTGTTATTTGTCGGTCAGTTGAATCAAGCCAAGGGAATTGAAAAGGTTTTGCCAATGGTGGCGGCCAATGAAAATTATCATTTGAGTGTGGTCGGTGATGGGCCGTTGCAGGCGGTAGTGGAAAATTACGCGCAAAAGTGTGAGCGCATCAAATATTATGGACGCGTCAGTCAGACGGAATTATGGAAATTCTATGATGATCATCATTTTTTGTTGTTTTCTTCGTTGATTCAGGAAAACTTGCCAACCGTTATTTTGGAGGCGGGGGCGCGTGCTTTGCCGGTGATTGCGGCGGGCGTGGGGGGCGTGCCGGAATTGATTGAAGATGGGAAAAACGGTTTTATTTATAATTCTTTTGATGAAAATAGTTTGTCGCGAGTTTTGGCCCAAGCGTCGCAACTGAGCGCGCAATCATACGCTCGCATGCAGGAAGAAACGCGCCATCACGCCGAAGCGTGGCGCGCGAGTCGTGTTTGGGAGGAGTGG
>DYGC01000013.1 GCA_020724925.1 Candidatus Paceibacter sp. | reverse complement strand
ATTCCCTGTGAGGCTACCAATAAAAATTCCCCCATCGGGGGATTTTTTATTGGTTGTGTTACAGGTTGCGAGAAACCTATGAGTTCGCTAATCAAACGAAGCGAGCCCAATGAAAAATTTATTTTTCATTGGCGAGCGAGTGCAGATTATATTCTCGCCTGCAAGGCGAGAAATATTCCCTGTGAGGCTAAATTAAACTTTAGAAACCAATCCCCGATAATACGGCCAATGCCAAATAATATGAAAAATGGAAATCGCCGTCATGGCAATACCGGCCTCCACATGCCAATACAACATATTAAACGGCAAGGGAATGGCAATACCAAAATTAATACGAATTACCAACAAAACACCCAACAAACCCGAAGCCAAGAACGTCAAAGTCAACAAAACATTCCAAATCTTGCGGTGCGTGGCAACCGTAATTTTGTTTTTCTTGGATAAAATATGAGTCAAAATATACAAAAGCACCAAAACGCCAAATATCGGCAATAAATGATAAACGTTAATTTCTTTACTGACCTTCTCCACCGGCGCCGCCACCACGCCACTCGCCAAAGAAACGGCAATATCCTTGGCGGCGCTCGGCTCCAACCCGTAATTATCTTTTAGAATCTGAAAAGCGTCAGTGCTTTTCACTTTAGAATTTAAATAATCGCCCAAAGCATCGGCGTAAGCTTTGGCATCAATCCCATAAACCGCCGCCACTTCCGACACGGTCATGGTTTTCAAATCAGTGCCACTGATTAAATCTTCCGTGCTGACTGTTTCGGAAATCGGTTCAATGCCGGACACCGCCGGAGAAGAATATGCCGTAGCCGTAAGCGCTGTGTCCCGATCCTCCGGTGCCGGCTGGGAATGATCACAAATGCCATCATTATCTGTATCCACAAACAATCCACACTCACCGGTACAATCAACTTCACCGCGCGGACAATCATCCCAAGCGAACGCACTCACCGGAAAAAACACCAACATTGAAAAAGCCAAAATCAATAATAATTTTTTCATAAAATCACAATTAAAAATATTGATAATATTATATCATACTTGATACTACGCCACCATTGAATATTTTCTTCCAAAAAGCTATGCTATAGATAAGCTTAAGTCTTCTTAACAATATTTTTATTATGAAAAAACTGACAATTTTTGTCACCGTTCTGGCGATCTTCGGATTGAGTGCTTGCCAATGGGGAACTAAAAATTCCACTGATAAACCGGTAGACAACAACGTTCCGCAAGAAAAACCGGTCGTCCAAAATCCGGCGGAAATGGAAAACACTATCAAAAATCTCAGCTCTGATATTTTAGCCTTGTTAAAAAATAAAGATTTTGAAAGTTTAGCTTTGAAAATTCACCCGACTCAAGGGATTCGTTTCAGCCCCTACGCCTATGTTTCCAAAGATGACTTACATTTCTCCGCCGATGATTTCTTGCAATTGATAAAAGAAGACAAAACTCGCGTCTGGGGTTCTGCCGATGGTTCCGGCTTCCCGATTGATTTGAATTTCACTGATTATTACAAGAAATACATTTGGGATTTGGATTTCACTCGCGCTCCGGAAAACTCTTTTGATAAGCGCTTGGGCCAAGGCAACTCCTTGGATAACGCTTTGGAATTTTACGCCGGCGCTCACGTGATGGAATATCATTTCGCCGGCTTTGAGCCGCAATACGAAGGTATGGATTGGCGCAGTTTGCGTTTGGTTTTTGCCGAAGAAAACGGTCAATGGTATTTGGTCGGCATCATTCACGATCAATGGACAATCTAATATAAATTCAAAAATATGCTGAAAACCATCATTCAAATTTTATTGAAAAGCAAATGGCTGATTGCCGGCTTCGCGATTTTCGGATTATTACTGGGCTTGGGCTACAGTTATTTGCAAACACCGCAATACCAAGCGAACGTCGGTTTGATTCTTCTTCCCCACAGCTCCGAGGGCCTAGATGCCTACAGTGCCATCAAAACTTCCGAAAGAATCGGTGAAAATTTGATTGGAGTTTTAAGCACTTCATCAATTTTTGAAAAATTAAAAAATCCCGATTACCAAATTGATTTTTCTTATTTCCCGACGGATAACACCGAACGCTTAAAAGAAAAGTGGGGGCAAAGTGTCAGTGCTTACATGCGTTACAACTCCGGTTTGTTGTATATCAATGTCTTTCACCCAAACGCCGCGCAAGCCACGCTCATCGCCAAGGCCTTAGCGGAAATTCTGGTTACGAACGGCAATGAATATATCGCCCAAGACGGCATCGTGGATATTCGTTTGATTGATGACGCTTACGTTTCCGAAAAACCGGTTAAACCAAACTATTTAATGAATGGTTTATTAGGTTTAATTGGGCTAGCGATTTTAGCGAAAATTTACGTCCTGTTACGCTCTGAAAATTTTATCAATTTATTCAGCCACCACGATTAAATGTTTTTCATCACTGATTTTAATTATTACGATGGACATAAAAACCCGGATTTCAATGAACATATTTTAGTATTTAATCTGGAACGCTCTTATCTTTGTAGGAAAACCGAAAAACTTGCACACTTCACCAACGAAGAAGTAAAAGTTGACTTAAACGTTTATGGTTTTAACAAACTCGGACAAATGATTCATCAGCAATTTGTAAAAGCCGGTGAAGCCAGATTTGAAATACCCTGCAAAGTAAAATGGGTATTTGAAGTCCCGGTAAAACAAATAAATGATAAAAAGCCATAATTTTTAGAGAAATTTTTGTTTGACAATTCCCAAAAATTCTATATAATAGAAAAGAATTTTCTTGCCCCTGTAGCTCAGTTGGTTAGAGCGCCAGCCTTTTAAGCTGGGCGTCCTGGGTTCAAATCCCAGCGGGGGTACTAAAAACACTTTGTTTCGGCAAGGTGTTTTTTTATTGCGAAAAGTGAGGGTTGGGGCTATGTCATCCTGGGGCGCTTGTGCAACAAGCGAACCCAGGATCTCGCATATGGTAGGAACGAGCATTCTTGTGTGAAACAATATCATACTACAAAATTCAACTGGTATCTCAAACATCCTACCAAGCCTGTCCCCGCGAAGGTGGAGAACGCATGAATTGGCAATTGTATTAATTATCAGACAGAGTGGGAACGTTCCTACTATATGCGAGATTCTCATGACATTCGTCAAAATAAATTCCTAAAAATTTTTACAAAATTTTTTCTAGGATGACACTCTCCCCCGAACATAGCTTCTCCACGCTCTCACAAACCACACAAATCCCCAACAAATCCGCGCCATTTGACCATGTTTTGAAAATTTGCTATAATCTCAATAGTTCTTGAAAATAAGAAAAATATTTAGCTATTTAACCTGGGTCGGGTTAAATCGCTATTAGTCTTTCTTATTGAAAGACAGTTGTGTCAGATGTTTATGACCATAAACATCTTGCTTCGCGCGAGTGTAGTCGTCTGCCTCATGGTAGGGCAACGACAATAGTTATCCGGATGGATAACTGTACACAACACCCTAACAACCGCAAGGTTGTTTATCCTCTTAATACAATTTTCCTCCGGATGGGGGTTGGTCGCGATTTGCGATCGTGAAAATTGTCGAGGAAAAGACTAGGTTTTTCCACTTCGGTGGTTGACTCGCCATGAGTCGTGAAAAATCTTAAAAAAAAAGAGCGGCTGGATAGTCGCTCTTTTTATTTTTTAACAATCGATTATTAGAATTTTCTTTTAACAATAATTGTCTCCAATACTGTTTGCCCGGCTCGTACAATTTCCAATTCCACCGCCTGTCCATCGGCATATTGAGATAAAATATCAAACAAACCATTCTTATTATTTAATTCCTGACCATCAACCTTAACAATAATATCATTTTTAAACAACGACACACTTTTTTTGTCAGGGCCAACTAAAACAGCCGACTTTAACAATAATGCCCCCTTGCTCTTATCGGTAGCGGAAACCAATTGAAAAGCCAAATCAGAATACTCAATCGGCAAATTTAAAATGCTGATTTTATCAGAAAAAATTTCATCCAAATTATTATAAGCGTAATAAATTGGCAAAACACTATTAACTCCATTCTCATTTTTATCCACCAAACCCACGACCTCGGCTTCGAGATTGAAAATCGGCAAACCACGCGATAAACCCTTTCCTGAAAAATCCACACCGTAACGTTTCTGGACAACACTCAAAGTCTGTGCCTTTTCCGCTGAATAATTTAAATTAAACAAATGACCAATTTTGACGTTTTTGTTTAAATCAACCGCCAGCAAAAAATCTCCTTCGTAAATTGAATCTTGATTGGCCAATTTCAAAACATACAAATTTTCAGTTTGTACTTTTAAAAATCGCAAACCGGTTGATGGATCATCCTTATATTTTTCCACCAATAAAGTTTTTCCTGTTGAATCTAAAATCGTTGTTTCGCCGACCATCAAATCTGGCCAAGTAATAATCCAACCATCATTGCTTAAGACCAAACCATAGCCTTTTATATTTAACTCACCGGTATTTTTATTTTTATTGGTAAAGGCAACCATGCCAC
The DNA here is from genome assembly GCA_020724925.1 of Candidatus Paceibacter sp. GTDB lineage: Bacteria > Patescibacteriota > Patescibacteriia > DYGC01 > DYGC01 > DYGC01. Next base: position 11,783 of record DYGC01000013.1, on the reverse strand, counting down.
GACGCAATTGCGGTAAAATGCTCTTGATTTGTTCGCTGTAATATTTATAAGGAGAATTATTGTCCAATGAAATTACCGGTGAAGGGATATTATCCTCGAGCAAAGACTCATCACCACTTAAATCCTGATCGACTAAAACACCAGGACGATCATTCAACTCAAAAACCAACCCCGCGTCTGCTAACTGATCCGGCAAAGGATAAACATAACGATTAAACAAATAATTGGCAGCCACACTACTGATAATCACACCAATTGCCAAAACCACTAAAAAAGGTTTGTTTTCCATAAAATAATATTTTAAAAATTTATAGCCACTTAGCTGTCAACAAAATCGCCACCACCATTCCACCGGAAATCAACAAATGTCGATACAACACTGTTTTGTTTAAAGACTGCAAAAAATAATATCTAAACATATTAGATAATAAATAATAACTCGTCGCCAAAACCGCGCCCTTAACCAAGAAACTCCACGGCAAATATTGTAAAACCCAAACCATTTCCCCCAAAAGCACCGCCACTAAAAGAAACGCCAACCACGTGTTTTTAAGTTTTAATTTATTAATCAAAATCGTTTGCAAAAACAAAATCATGTTTATCACAAAAACACCGGCAAACAACCATTTCGATTGAATATGCAAAAACACCGATAAACCATAATAAGCACTATTCACAAAAAAAGCACTTAACAAATTGGAATAAGCCGACACATTTTCCAAAGACGACAAAACGTATTTATGAGGATAATATAAATAAATAAAAACGTTTTCCAAAAACAAGAACAAAATTAAGGCCACCCCCACCGCAAACAAACGATAGGCCAAAATATCATTTATAAAAACCATAAAAGCACTGGCCCCAAACAACAAAAAGGAAGGGGTGATCAAATAATTCAACAATTCACGCCAAGTCATATCATCACTTTGTTTGCGGACGCTATTTCTAACGATATACCAAGCAACAAACAATAAATAAATAAACATGATTGCTCCCGCCACCGCTAATTGATGTGGCCAAGTCCTAATGGCATAAAAGAATGAAAAAACCACCAATGGTAAAGTGTAAATCAAGAAACGAATAACAATAAACATAGCTTAATTTTCGTAAATTAAATATTGAATCAGCCCCTTGAAAAAATCATCCGGCTTAAAATTCTTCATTAAAACCGCTTGCTGCTCTTGAGAAAAACTTATTCTAATTTTTTTATCAAGCAATTCAATTTTTTCAAAATATTCAGTGCGTGGCTCATCTGAAGATATAATATAATTTAATAAATAATTATTCAATCCAGAGGGAACCGCCAAACCATTAAGGTTAATGTGAAGGCCAGCCTCATTATAATTAATTTTGGCCTCACCCCAATAATTCTGATTGTTAATAGATGGATAAATCGGCCCAAATAACTCAAAAGACTTTTCCTGAAAAGTCAGTTGCCACCTCTCACCCAAATATTGCCGTAAAAACCCAGTCGCCCGCTCTTCTGTAAAAGTAACCGACAACAACGAATCCTGCCATTGCCAATCTGACCAAGCGAGAGGTGCGGGCTCTGGCAAATCAGGCGATAACTGATAAGTCGCCACCACGTCCCCACCAATCCACGAACTGAAATACGGTAAATATAGAAAACGCAAGCGCAACAATCCCCACATCACCGCCATAAAAAAACACGCAAAAATAAACAAAGAAAGAATCAACCATAATTTTGATCTTTTTGGCAAAGCTTCTGCCACTTGTTTTTTGACATCCACCGCGGACGGTTGGGCATGCAACTCCAACATAATTTAATTATTATTTGATTGATAATTTTCCAAAACCACACGAATCATCGTGGCTGTTGGAATAGCCAACAACGCCCCCGCCACCCCCGCCAACTGCACCCCAACTAATAAGGAAGTGATAGTAATGATCGGATTTAAACCAATTGCTCTTTTCATTATATTAGGTACCAAAATATGATTTTCAACCTGATTAATAATGACAAACCAAATCAAAGCAATCAATGCTGTGACCGGCCCCTGCACAAAAGAGAAAATTACCGCCAACGCCGATGTAATAATCGGTCCCAAATAAGGGACAATTTCTCCCACAAAAACCAAAATTGATAATAATAAAGCATATTTTACTCCAAGAATCATCAAACCAATATATGCCAACAACGCCATCACCGAGCACAAAATAAGTTGTGCTTGAAACCACTGACTTAACTGTCGCTCCACCTTATTATAAATTCGTCTTACCTGATTGGCATAACGATTAGGCAATAAATATCCCATCGCTCGCCCCCAAGCATTCTCTTCCAAACACATATAAAAACTCAACGCAAAAACCACCACCAAATTAAAGACTCCACCAAAAAAACCCTTGATAGTTAAAACAACACTCCCCAAAGTTGATTGCCAATCAATATTATCTAAGGCAATAAAATCAGATAATGTCGCTTGCCAAGCCGTTGGAAAAATCGCCAACAGCCGCCCGCTATACTCCGGCCACGAACGGTGCAAATCACCGATTTGTGTAATTAACAAGGGAATCAAACCAACTAAAACTAAAATCACAAACAAAATAAACAAAGAATACAACAAAATTACCGCTAAAGTTCGATATTTTATATATTTCTGCAAATAACGAACACCGGTATTAACAATCGAGGCCACCAATAAGGCAATAAACAATAAAAACAAAATATTTTTAACCAAATACAAAAACCACACTACCGCCACTGCCAAGAAAATCTTCAAAATGGTAGATATCGGAATATTTAAGTCAAAACGTTGATTATTAAGACTTTTATTGATATCATTCATAAAAGATGATTTACTAAGTTATAATTTTATTATATTGGATTTACCGGCAAATGACAAATCATTATGGCAAAAAAAGACTTAACATTTCAAAAGAATTTTAGCATTAAAAATACCAAAGCCAATTTTGAGTATCAGATTTTTGATACCTGGGAAAGTGGTATTATTTTAACCGGTATGGAAGTTAAGTCTATCAAGCAAGGTCAAATCGATCTAAAAAATGCTTACGTTAGCATAAAACAACAAGAAAAACCAGAGATTTTTTTAATTAATGCTCATATTCCTGCTTACAAAAAAGCCAATCCCGAACAATTAGCTGTTTATGAAGCAACCAGAAGCCGCAAGCTATTACTGCACCGTAAAGAAATCAATAAAATTATCGGAAAAATACAAGAAAAAGGATTGACAGCCATCCCCCTCAAAGTATATAATAAGGGGAATCAAATTAAGGTAGAAATCGCTTTAGCCAAGGGTAAAAAACTCTTTGAAAAGAAGGAATACCTTAAAGAGAGAGACATCAAAAAAGACCTTAGTCGCCAATTAAAACAGCGATTTTAGGGGATGTCGGGTTTCGATGGTAAGATCCGATCTTTGCCAAGTGCATTCCGAGGAGCTCATCCTCGTAAAATAACGAGCGCAACTATAAATGCTAAAAACATTTTCTCTAATGTCAAACAAGCTTTTGCTTCTTTGTCATTAGTTCCTTCTGTAGCTTAAATTTAACCTACAGCATCAACTCTTCAATTCCCGTGCGGGGAGCTCTGGTGTCATATTATCGGGATAAGCTGGATTTAACCGATTTGTAAGAATTCAGTCTAAAACCTAACAGATCATCACTTTAAGCTCTTTGTTTGCTTCTGACTTAAATTGATTAATGGAAACAAAACATGAATGTAGTACTTTGCAAATATCCTTGCCAGACGGGAGTTCAACTCTCCCCATCTCCACCGGCCTTCGCCAAGGCTTCGGCCGGCACTGCCATTTAAGGAAAAAACAATAAATTAAATGGCACGGCCATGAGAAGTAGAAGAATGCCCCGCGAAGTCCTGCGTAGCGTTAGCGAAGCATGGACGAAGTGGGGCCAAACTAATTTTTAAGCAATTTCACAATGAAGAAATGTCGTCGTAAGCCAAGTGCTCCGGCTATTGAAATTAAATCATTACGAAAAAATCAAGAAATCCGCGTTCCGGAGGTTCGTTTTATTGATCCAGATAATGGTCTTAATGAAGTGATGGATATTGAAAAAGCCCTAAAAATTGCCGAAGAAGAGGAATTGGATTTAGTGGAAGTCTCTCCTTTGGCCAACCCACCGGTAGTAAAACTAATCAATTACGACAGCTATCGTTACCAACAAAAAAAATTGATTTTAAAACAGAAACAATCGATCAAGAAAACCGAGGTCAAAGGCATGCGTTTATCACCAAGAATTGACGAGAATGACCTTAATACCAAAGTAAAACAAGGCCTCAAATTTCTGGAAAAAGGCCACAAAGTAAAATTAGATATCCTATTACGAGGACGGGAAGCCCAACACAGTGAAATGGCAATTGGCGTAATTCAATCATATATTGACAAAATCCAAGAAAACATTAATATAAATGTGGAACAAAGCCCCCAAAAAATTGGGCGTTTAATCACAGCGATTATTGGGGCAAAATCGTAAGAATCATTGTTAGCCCAAAAAAATTATTTTGTTTTAATTTTAATGATAAATTTTAATTTTTATGAAAACACACAAAGCTTTAAGCAAGCGTTTTAAGGTCAGCAAAACCGGAAAGTTAATCAAAAAAACTGCCGGACAAGATCATTTTAATTCTCGTGAATGTGGTAATACCGGACGCAACAAACGCCGTGACCAAGAATTAAACAACAAGAAATTGGTTAACAATATCAAAGCCTTAATTAAATAATAATCATTTAAATAATAGAATTTTATGTCCAGAGTAAAACGAGGGGTAATCCACAATAAACGAAGAAAAGGAATTTTAAAACTGGTGAAAGGTTTTAAATATGGTCGCAAAAATTTAATCCGACAAGCGAAAACCGCGATTTTGAAAGCTGACCAACATTCTTTCCGCGATCGTCGTGCCAAAAAACGCAATTTCCGACACTTATGGCAAATCAAGATCAGTGCCGCGTTAATGCCATTTGAAATGAGTTACAGCCAATTTATGGGTGCTTTAAAAAAGAACAACTGTTTATTGGATCGTAAAGTCTTGGCTAATTTGGGAGAAAAACATCCTGATGTCTTTAAAGCCTTAGTAGAAAAAGTAAAATAGTCTTTAACGATAATAAAAAATCTCCCCCGATGGATACCATTGGGGGAGATTTTTTATAAGCAACTAATTATTTTTATAAAACTCGATGATATTATCATAAAACTTTGCGATTTTTGGTTTACTAGAGCGAACATAATCTGCTTGCTTGGACAAGACCGTCACCACCTCTTGCAAGTTCTTGACCTTAGCAAAAGACAACAAGGGAACAAGCTCAATGTATAAACTATTCTCCCATTTCTCATACTCTTCCTCAAAACTACCAGACTTCTCTAAAAATTTCTTCAATTTTTCTAAAAATGAACTTGTGAAATCTTGGGCCAATTTTTCTTTTTTGGCATACTCCTTCCAATCACCAACTTCCTCATCAGTCTCACTATGATAATCCAAATCATGGTATTTTAAAGAAAACTCAAAAATTCCCGATTGTGCATTCTCCCCTAAAGCCAATGATCTTTTACGCAATTCTTTCAGTTCCAAACGCTGAAACGAACGATTTTTGGCAATAGTCAAACCAGGGAATTCTCTTTCCGCCCACTCCTTATTAGATAAAGATAACCAAGTCGCTTCTTTCAAAACCTTATGTGTTCCTAATAAATTATTTAAACGATTGGCAATCGCCGTTAATTGTTTAATATTGATAGTCGCATCCTTCAAGACACTACCCAATAAAGTTATTTCCACAAAAGCCAAGGCATCAAATTCTTCAAGTGGGTGAGATGTGGATTGCGATATCTTCTCAAAAAATGGTTGCCAATTCTTATAACCCTCTAACATTAACTTCTCACAATATTGTTTCGGGACAAAGGCCACCCCATCAGTATCAAAAGCAAGAGGAATAGAATTTTTAATGGTTGGTAATAAAATTCCATATTTACTGGAAATCTTTTGATGCATTTGATAATACCAAGCATCCAATCGTCTTGCCAAGTCCTGATCCTCCAAGGAAGTGAAATCCACTTTTTGTGCCAAGAAATCCAGGCGGAAAATCTTATTGATAATTTCACGATCGTAATTACTAATTTCCTTGGGTGATTTACCTTTCTCTAACAAAGAATTTTGCCAAGTCTCATAATTAGCAAACTCATCGCGCGCTCGGTCATCAAAAGTACTGATAGAAGCAAACTCCCGTCCATCTTCAGCGTGAATATCAATATACTTAACCTCTGATTTAGCTTCACCGCTTGCCTCGCCCTGCTCTTTACCAGATTTTTCCGTAAACAACACACGTAAACGATGTTTATTTTCCGCACGGGCTTCCGGCATTTGCACCGGCAATTCAGTGGCTTCCTTGTTTTCAGTGGTTTCCACTTTTGAAACCGACTGCTTAGCCACATGTGCTTGCTCAAGTGCTGGACCAATTGTTTGCGAATCAAATTGGCCTTCAATTTCCTCTCCCCATAACTGTGCAAAAGATTTCAAAGTTTCAATTCGACTTGGCGATAATGGGCCAACTAAATTTCGTTCAAAAATTTCTCTTTTTTCATGCAAATCCTGATATAAAAATTTTGCTCGCTTCAATTGTGAATCAAGCTCTCGCAAACGCTGAATATTTAAAGTATAAGTGCGACAATAATCACCATAGGTTTTCAGGTAAGCATCTTCTTTATCCAAGCGTTTAGCATCTAATTCAAAAGCGGTAAAATCGTTGATTTTATGATTAGCTTCCTCAAGATCCAAAATTTCTCGCTCAAGTTTGGACTTCAAAAATTGATAATGACCTTCTTGCCTAATTAATTTATCTTTCAAATTTTCAAACGCTTGCAATTGTTTATCAATTATTAAATCTTTTTCCGCCGCTGGTTTTGATGGTTCAGTTTCTCCGGTCGGTGTAGGCTCCCGCTCCCCTTCGACCACTTCTTCCGGTTGCTTCAGCTCAGCCAAGACTTCTTTTATTTGTTCACTCGTGGCTTCAGCACCGGTTTTAACCTCAGCGCCGTCTCCGGCACCAGAATCAGAAGCTACAATAGATTCAACGCTTGCTGTACTTGCTGTACTTGCTGTACTTGCTGTGCCTTCTACTTGCGGGCCAGATTCATTGTCATTTACTGCTTCATAAGTAAAAGTTAAAAATGAACGATTGTCCGGTTTTCCCGAAGACAAATCATAAGAAACAAAAGGGCTTCTTCCACCATTCATTTTCACATTCAAGTGTCGCGACAAAATAAAAAAAAGTTCTTCCGTGGCTTTTCCCTTAATTAATTCTGCCAAATTATCATTACCGGCATCATAAATTTTCTTGACTGCCGCTAACGCTTCTTCAATCATAGCTTGATTATTTTTCTTAAAACCAGGGAATTTCTTTTCCAAAAGATCCCATTGTCCATCAACATATAAATATTCCCATAAGACATCTAGTTGTTCTTTTTCTAACCCCAAATTAGAACTGAAAACTTGACTGAAATTATCAGTAACGCCATCGCTCATCAAACAAACACGATCCCCGTCTTCAAGCGTAACTTTCTCCACCCTTAAATGTGAAATTCCTTGCACCACATGACCAAAAGTGCTGGCAACCGTATGAGACAAACCTTGATCAAAAGTACTAAATCGAACTTTTCCATCCTTACTGACTATCAACAAACGCGTATCACCGGCTAAAAAAACAGTCATCTCGTTACCATCTAATTTACAAGCCACTACACAAGCATCCGGAGAATCAATATCCTCTTCTGAGAGCTTCCCTGTCTTCATTAATTCTTCTTTATGTTCCAACCATGGTGCATATTTAGCAACTTTATCAACCGCCTGGGCAAACGACTGCTTAATTCCAGCCTCGCTATACTCACCCTGCAATAAACTTTCCGCTAAATATTGAGCTGCCACGTCACCAAAATCGTGACCACCAACGCCATCAATAACCGCAAAAAAATTATTTTCCGTATCAGCCACTACACGATCTTCATTTTCTTTAGCGACCTTATTGGGTTTAGGAACACCCACATCACAGCCATAAGCTAATTCACCATATTGATATCTAATGATTTTTGGCTCATCTAAACGATTTGTGGCAATTTCCCGAAATTTTTCAAAAGTTTTATTTTCGGACACGCTCTCGGTCCTTATCTTATTTAACAAGATACCCCTGACAAGTACTGCCAATTGCTCTGTATTTAAAATTGTTCCCTTTTCCTTCAAAGAAAAAAGATGCGCTTTTAGTGAATCAAAAATTTTCTCTATGTCTTCGCTATCCAAAGCTTCGGCAGCCAGCATCGATTTTACTTCATTGATGCTGTCGTTATAACGTTCTTTAATTTCATCTGGTTTTTGTTTTTCAAAATCCTTTCCAGTGGTAACACCGCCCCTTTTTCTCCCCTTTTTTCCTAGCTGACGATCCCTGGCCTTTTTACCAGGATCGGTCTTAAGAACTTCGACACCGCCCGGCATCATTGATTCTGTCATAAATTTTATCTTTAAGTTTTAATATTTTGCAATTTTGTATCTAAAAGTGATTCCCAAATTTTTTCATTAGTATTCTTGGCAACACGCACAAAACCACTGGACATATCAGGCACCCAAGTCTTACTAACTTCCAAAGCCTTGGCGGAAATTTTCTCCAAACGAGCATAATCAGAAATAACTAATTGATTTCCCTCCATCTTAATAATATCCTTCACCACGCTAGGATCAAAACCATGAAAAGGACGAGCTTCCAATAATTTAGTGAAAGTCGCCACATTGCTTTCCACTCGCCCGGCATCAACAAAACTAAAACCATCTGCATCCAAAACCTCTTTAACCGGAAAAACATCCATCATCACTCGGCGTAAAGCTTGTTGTTTCAACTCAAAATCGCCCCCCGTATAAATATCAAAAACCACTTTAATTTTATCGCCAACTACGGAAATATCACCCCCCGCACTCTCAATGATCGGATGATTTTCAATAAACAAATGTTTTAACATTTCCGCGGTTTGACCAGATGCCTCAACAATACTGTCCATGGCCGGTTGTGGCGGATTATAAATATCTTCTGCCGGAAATAAATCAGCAGGCACCTCAGGGGTGACCGATAAACTATCACCGGCCAATTCCGGAATTAAACTTTGATCAACTTGATTTTCAGCCATTAAATCCAATTCAGCCGGTGGCAATTCTGGCAACCCGGGAATTTCCTGCTCCGCTAACAAAGTTTCCGTGCCCCCCATATCACTCACCGCTTCCGCCTGACTGCCTGCTGCCGCTGGGGCCTCTCCCCAATTGAACAAATGACTAATTGCCTTTTGGAACAAGCCGGAACCAACCGTAATACCAATCAATACCGCCGCCCCCTTTAAACGATTTTCTTTAATATTTTTCGCCTTAAGCGCCTTTTGCAAATTAAGATCAATCTCCGCAACCTTTTCAATTCCATAATTTTTCCAAGCAAGCTCATCAAACTCTAAATTCTTTTCATCAATAAAAGCGGCTTTTGATTCATCCAAAATACTAGAAAAATGCTCCGTCAAACTATTATAATAAGGATCACCATCAACCTTACGCCCTTCAAACAAAACATTGGCTTCATAATGGGCTAAATACTTGATGGTTTGATCAAGCGACAATCCTTTAATCTCCGTCTCACTCAAATGTTTATCCCAACCATGAGTTTGGGCATAAGTTTTACTACCTAATTTTAATAAATTATAACTACCAACACCGGTTGCGGTGCCACTCAAAAAACGTCTACCTGATAAAATACTAGCACCAACAATACTCGCACCACCAACCGCCAAACCGCCCCCCAACAAAGAAAAACTAATCGCTGTATTCAAAGTGCAGGCATTAGCTAATAATTTCCCCAGAAAACCTTGCTTTTCCAATTTGGCACGCCATTTTTCAGGTAAAATCTTTTTCATGAAAAACTTTTCATAAAAAGCAAACAATTTTTTGACCGGAGATTTCGGTTTTTCTTCCTGGGCATTATCAACTCTTAAATCAAAAGCAGCCGAACGTTCTTTCAAAACAAAACGAATTTCATTAATTTTATTTTTAGCTTCCAAATCACCAATATTTTTTTGCAAATCAGCGATTTCCTTTATCAAATTCTTTTTCTTTTTAGACTGAAAAATCCCAGACAGTAAACCGATTTTCGCCAAATCCTCTTGTTTTTCAAAAAGCTCAACCCGCATTTTTTCCAAACGATTACGATTAATCATAATCTCATCACTGGGGATCAATCGCTCATTTTTAGGAAGGCTGCGCAATTTTGGCAAAGCATTTTCCCTGTGCTTAATTAAATTACCAGACGTTAATTCAAGATCAAGACCATCAATTATTTCCGCCTTCTCACCCAATGAAACATGTTCTTCCTGCAAAGCCAACAGAGCATCGTGACGTTTTTCTGGTTTTTCCGATTTTTTATTTTCCACCTCAGATTTTTGTCCTTTAATATAAGAAAACAAAGCTTGCTCAATACTTTCTCCCTGATATTTATTTACCGGCTGACCACTTTTTTCCAAAAAGTAACGAACAAAATAATCAAAATCCGGACCACGTTGAGCACTGGAAAGCACTTCCTCCAACTGAGCATACAATTTAGCATGTTCTTCGGTATTCCAAGTATTGGCATAACGCAAAGCTCGTAAAATTGCTGGGTAACAACCCTCATATAAACGTTTTAAACCATCAACACTATCACCAAGTTCTTCATAATTAAGATTTAACAAATTTTCCAAAACAGCCACCTCCCTAAGTCCTTTCTTGTCTTGTTTATCTTCAGCACTTTTACGATATTTATCTAAAGCACGTTTGGTAATTGAAAAAAAACCATCAGCCAATTGCCGAATTTGCTCCTGGCTCAAATTTACCTGATTTTTCAATACCAAATTATTAATGTTTTCTACCATAAATACTTACTAATTTAAAAAGTCACCCAAGTCCTTTTTAATCGTTCCTAGTTCCTCAAAAATAATTTCTTCCAAATGAGGAACTTTTTCATCCAAGAAAATTGACAGTGCCTTATCATCGTTATGCTCTAACAAATGCAAAAGCTCACCAATTTCTTCTTCGTTTAAAAATTCGATCAAACGCACCATAATTTGTTTTTGTAACAAATCCGCAATATCAGTTAATAACATCAAACGTTGTGACTCCTCCAAATTCTGTAATTTTAAGTGTGTAATGATATTTTTACTAATCAAATCTCGCCACACCATATTTTATTTTTATTAATAAAAAATACTTCGCTCAGTTAACAATATTTTAGCACAAAAATAAAAGCACGACAAACCGCCGTGCCCTATATTGTTAAAGGATTATTTATCTCAAACCATCTAATTTTTTCAATTCACCAGCCAATTTTTCCAAACGCTCGGTGTAATCCTGAGCTTTAGCTTTTTCTTTGTCCACCACGGCAGCCGGCGCGTTCCCCACGAACTCGGTATTGGCAAGTTTCCCTTGCACACCACGCAACAAATTCTCCAAATCAGCAATTTCCTTGCTTACTCTGGCAAATTCCTTCTCCACATCAAAATCACTAGGCATGCTAACAAAAATCTCGGCACCGGATAAAATTTTACTGATAGCATTGGCATCTTTATTTTCCAGCTGTTCAAAAACAGCGATTTTTCCTAAACGAAGCACGATTTCCTTATGAGATTCCAACAAACTTTGTTTTTCCGCACTTTGGTAACGCACTTCCACGTTATTGGCGGTTATTTTATACTCATTTTTAACATTGCGAATGGCGCCGATCGCTTCGCGCAACAATGCAAAATCTTTT
>DYGC01000002.1 GCA_020724925.1 Candidatus Paceibacter sp. | reverse complement strand
TCATTCCTTAAACGACGGAGGAAACAATAAGGATTAATTAAGGGATCCTGAAACAAGTTCAGGATGACTTAAAACCCGCCTTGGAACAAGTTCAGGATGACAGAAACCCCTTTATCATGAAACTAACCGTCGCTTCGCTATGGCAGGCACAGCAAGTTCGGAATGACAATACTACGTTATTGCGTAATAACCAACGTCTCCTAAAAACAATAGTAGGGACGTATTCAATACGCCCCTACCATTGTACCCTATTTTCCAAAATTTTTAAACGCGATAGAAATCCACGTGAATAATGGTGTCTTTAATCGGATCACGTTGAATGTCTTTAATCATCACGCTGACATTTTCCGCTTTGCCATCACCTTCAATATTCAATTGCAAAGGGGCATTGACATTGTCACGTTTACGCATCACCGCTTCTAAAGCACGCAATTCCAACATCAAATTAAGATTTTCTTTTTTAGCACCGTACATCACCGCCGGAATATAACCAACTAAACGAATCGCTTTGTTGGTTTTTCCAAGCACCGGTCGCTTCTTAACTGTTAATTGTTGCATTTCCATAAATAATTGTTTATTTATTAAAATTATTTTGATTCATTAATAAACTAGCAAAATCTTCACCTTTAGCAGTAATAACCTGATAAGCTTGCAAAACATCATTTTCACTGATCATTGCTTGTCTTAAAAATCTTTTAACTTCGGAAAGTTGTAAATCCGTTAACAAACCAATTGTTGTTAAACCCATTGGCGTTTGCACCGCATAGGCCAAAACAGCGCTATTACATTTATCACAAGTAATGTGAAAAACATAAGAATCGCTTTGTTTTTCCACTACCTTGATTGTCTGCTGATTATATTTCTGCTGACAAACCGGGCAAGTGGCAATCACTTTTAAACTTTCTTCTAAAAAATTTTTTCCTGGCATATTTAAAGCAAAAATTCAGCTTAAATTAAAGCATTCACAGGATTATAAGTAGTATAAATTAAGAAAATGAAAAAGTCAATCAAAATCCAATCTTCTGTCAAGGTATTTTATTAGCTAAAATTAGCCAATAAACTCGATTTTAAAGCTCACCGGTTCCCAAAAAATCAATATCTTGATTAGCAAACGGATTTGGTGAATCAACCGGTCGACCGGTTTGTGCATCTTCATCAACACCACTGATTTCATGTTCTTTAATAACATTTTCCACCGCCGCCCAACGACTGGCAGTATTTTTCGGAATAATAAATACCACTTCATCCCCCGCCTCACCCTTAAAATAAGTGACACTGGCAGTTAACAAACGCCATTTCTTTCCATTTAAAGCAGCATAATACTGATGCTTCATCTCATCATATTCTAAAGTTCCAATCAAACGACGACGTTCAATCGGAGCGATTTGTTTAAAAATAAAAGATCCGGCATTGGTGATCGTCAATTTCAAAATATCACCCTCCACCAATTTAGATTTGGACGCATAGTTTGCCGGTACTGTATATTGCTTACCATCAGAACCAATCATTGTGTTCCCATCAAAAACCCCTTCCACCACACGTTGTCCGTTAATCATTTCCGGCTCATGCAATTCCACCGAACGTTGCGTATCCAAAGCTGATTCAATATTCGTATCAGCCGACATTCCAGCCGTAATAAAATCATCACTTTTAACTTCATATTTTTCATCCATTAAACGCAAAACCTTATCAACATTGTTGCGAATAGTTTCCAAAGAAAATTTAATCAATGCCAAACGTTGCGGATCATATTGTTTGGAATCAAGATTAGACAACTCTTCATCAACGGTATCTAAAAGTTCCTTGTCCTTTTCCATTTCCTCGGACAAAGAATCCTGCAAATCCGCCGGGATTTTTGTTTTTGAATTAACCATAATTTTTGTATTTAAATTTTTGTTTTTTCTTTTTGATATTAACGCCCCGCAATTAAAAAATTATAAATCTAAATTCAATTGCTTTTGGCGAATCTCTTCTTCTATAATAGCACGATCTCGTCCATATTTCAAGCGAGACAATTCTCTAATCGCCATGGCGATTTTCGGATTAGCCGTAGCATACTTATCGTAATACGGCACCTTCATGTTAAATGGTGGCGGATTGGCATTGTCAATTAAAAGCTTGGTATAACAAGTCGCTTTCGGACAATTCAAGAAGTCACTTTCATTAAAAACCGGAGCAAACTCCTTGGCCAAAAACTCCGAATCCTCCACACCAATACGGAAAGCCACTTTGGTACCGACGTTTCCAAATATCGCATCTTTAAACCGAGTATCCCCTTTATTAATCAACTGCCCAATATATTGATGAGCAACAATCAAATTCAATTTATACTTACGAGCCTCAGACAAGATAACCTCAATACTGTCCGTTAAAAAGTTTTGGAATTCGTCAATGTATAAATAATAATCAGTTCTTTGATCTTCAGGGATACTGGCCCTACTCAAAACCGCCATCAAAATCTTACCAATCACAATCATACCCAACAAATCAGCGTTCATGCTACCAATCAAACCTTTGGATAATTTTACCAAAATAATCTTATTGGAATTAACCGCTTCCGCAAAATTAAAAGAACTTTTCTGCTGAGCGATAATCGGTCGCATATAATCGTTGGAAATAAAAGTCGTCAACTTGGAAGTAATATAAGGCACAATATTCTGCAAAGACGCTTCGCCACCAGCTTTTTGTGCCTGCTTAATCCAGAAATTCTTAATTTCTTCGTCTTTCGCTTTTGATAATTTCATCTGACGATAATCATCATCGGCCAAAATACGCGGTAAATCCAAAATCGTATTGCCGGATTCCGGGTCTTCCATCATTAACAAAGCGGCGTTTCTAAAATATTGCTCAAACATCGGACCACCGGTTGATTTCAAATCATATAATTTATCAAAAATCGCCAATAATTCGTTAACGGCCATGGTTCTTTGGGCGGTACTGTCAAATTCAAACAAGTTCAAACTCATCGGACGATCCAAATCTGACGGATCAAACAAAATAACATCATCGGCTCTTTCCTTGGGAGTACGTGCCAAAATGGTATCGATGGCATCACCATGGGGATCGATAAAACACACTCCCCGTCCAGCTAAAATATCCTGAATCGCCAAACCTTCCAAAAATACGGATTTACCCACACCGGTCATACCAATCACATACATGTGACGACGACGATCAGCCGGTTTGATATGGATGGGGGTCAATCTTCCCCGATATTCATTTTCCCCTAACAACAAACCATCAGTCGGCGTATTTAACGGTGCCGGTGCTTTCTTGGACAAAAGCCAATCAATGTTCGGAGCATCGGTAAAGGCTAATGGAAAATGAAAAATACTAGCCATTTCTTCAATGTTCATCAACATTTTGTAACCTTCATCAAATTCTCTAAAAATAAATTTATTCATTAAGGAATCCAAACGAGACGGTTTTTCAGCTTTAAAACCATTACCATATTCATAAATATTAAATAGATTAAAAGCATTCAACAAATCATTTAAACGTTGTTCGGCCAAACTTTTATTGGCCGCTGAAACCACCACCCGAATATTTACATCCAAGCCAGCCTTACTGGTTTTTTCCTCAATTCCCTTGACCGCTTCATCTTCCTTACTGGTCAAACGATAAGTATCTTTTTCACCATCTTTCTTTTCTTTTTTAAACCAATCGAAAAAACTGGCGATTGGTCCTTTATTGACTTCAGCAAAAGCGTCTTCCAATTTCTTTCCTTGATGAGCCAAAGAAGCAACTTTTGTGCTGCGCTTATGCCACGCTCCGTCAGCCGAACGAAAGATCATCTGAATCGCCCCGCCACTTTCAGTATCAAATTTTGATAAAGCATTCAACAAAGAGTTCATCGGGTCACCTTCCATTTTTTTATAAGAACGAATCGGATAAATATAATCTTTAACATATTTTAAATAAGCACCCAAAGCGACGCCAGTTGGCTGAAAAATATTATAATCGTCAATTTCTTCAATCAAAGCATAAGGATGCTGAGCGTGGATTTGCTCTTCCAAATAATTTTGCAAATATTTAGGAACACTGACATAAAAATAAATGATACTATTTTTCACCACCACTTCAAAACCAACCTCATCATCATGTCCCAACCACCACGTTTTCAAACCCTTTTTTGCTTCCAAACTACCGATGGCATTAAAAATATTTTCCGTGACAGAAATTGCTTCTTGAATTTGTTGAGCACTGGGTGCTTGTCCGGATTCAGTATTTTTACCAAGAAATTTAGGAACTTGAACGCGCAACAAAACTTTTCGAGCCTGGGCCGGTGTTAAACGATGGCGACGAGCATACAAACGACTTAACATAATAATCAAATACAAAACAACAAAAACACCAACTGCCACCAAAAAAATGGTTAATGGCAAACGCCATTCCATTGACTCCATTCCGGAAAACCAATTGCGTGCGTCAAAACCACTATTAGCAGTAGCCGCACTATCAAAGTACGTAGTACTGGTCGCCCAAATCATAAATTATATTTTTATTTTTATATTAACTGTTTTTTTCTAAAGTTTTAATAATAATGTCTAATGAATTAGCAATATCCTGGGCAAGAAAAAATTTGCTAATTTCCGGATGATCTTCATCACCAAATTCACTCTCAAAAAAATTCATCCAATCTTCAGTTATTGTTTGAATATTTTTAGTCTGGTCAGAATGATTATTAAAAAAATCTTCAATCACCTTTTTATGAAATTTATCAACAAAAAGTTTTTGCTTGGAAACCGGCAAACTTGAATACAATTTATCTGAAATAGCGATTTTATAAAGATGCTCGGCAAACATTTGTTCTTGCGTTTTTGGCTCTTCAATCGCGGCAATCGCCGCTTCTGCCTCGGCGACCGTGTGGGGCGTTGAATCGACCGGGTGCGTGGCCGGAGCGGGGGCTTCATAAACGCCGGCATTTACGTTGTCAGCTAACTGTTCAGGCTTGGGCATCACGGGAATTTGTTCCTGTGGATTAGTATTCAAATCCATAAATTTATTTTTATAATTACAATAAAATCGTCCCTTTTAAGACGATTTTATTATAGCATAAAATTGAAGTGCTGTGAATTTTCAAACACCGAGCGGAAACTCTTACATTAAGGTAGCGGGTGTCATCCTGGGGCAGTGCCATCATGGAAACCCACGGCTGTAATGTAGTCATCCCGGAAAATCCCGGCTGCAATGTAGTCATCCCGGAAAATCCCGGCTGCAATGTAGTCATCCCGGAAAAAATTTTTTTCAAAAATTTTTGTCCGGGATCTCGTGAACGTAGAGAATCGTGCTATCACGAGATTCCGGACATTTTTCCCCGGCTAGTATTTATTATTTTTGCCAGCTCACGTGCCGGGGCAAAATTCCGGAATGACTACTAACTACCAACGTTTTTCCCTTCAGACAACCCCGAAATGATTATTGACAACCCTAATATCGCAAATTAAACAATTCCAAAGCATTAGCAGTGGTCGCTTTAGCCACTTCATAAACAGTAATTCCCTTAAATTTAGCAATTGTTTCGGCCACGCGCTTCACATAAAGCGGTTCATTTCTTTGCCCCCGGTAAGGATCAGGACTCAAATATGGAGAATCCGTTTCAATCAAAATTTTATCCAAAGGTACTTCACGCAAGATTTTCTCATATTTGTTACTCTTGTCATAAGTAATCACACCAGTAAAACCCAAATAAAATCCCAAATTTAAAAACTTATGGGCTTGCTCTAAATTTCCACCGTAACAATGAATTACCCCTTTTACTTGAGTGCCATAACGCAATTTGGCCTGCTTTAAAACATCAAACATACTATCGTAAGCGTCATCAGGATTAGCTTTGCTCCCTCGACAATGAATAATCAAAGGTAATTGCGTTTCATTGGCCAAACGAATATGTTCTTTAAAAACCTGAATTTGTTCATCAATTAACTCTTCTCTTTTAAAAGCAGTAATGTCTTCCGGTAAATGATAAAAATCCAAACCAGTTTCACCAATCGCTACGATTCGTCCCCAAGCGTTATTTCGCATAAAAGAACGTTGCACCGGCACCTCATTAATTGATTTCATGATTAAATCACGATAGGTCTCAAAATCAAATTTTTCAGCCGGACTTTTAATAGTGATTTTCTTACCACTGGCTTCATCAAACTCCTCAAATTCTTCATCACGCAACTGCACCGGATGGACGCCCACTGCCGCGTAAACGCCTTTGGGATATTGTTTGGCAATATTAATCGCCCGCAAATTATTGGATAATTTGGTACCAACAACAATCGCCCAAGTATCATTTTTCAAAGCTCTTTCCAAAACTTCCTGCCAATCATTCTTAAAATCC
Organism: Candidatus Paceibacter sp.; assembly: GCA_020724925.1. Classification (GTDB taxonomy): domain Bacteria; phylum Patescibacteriota; class Patescibacteriia; order DYGC01; family DYGC01; genus DYGC01. Next base: position 81,311 of record DYGC01000002.1, on the reverse strand, counting down.
GTAAAATTGACATGGGAATGTGTATCAATATACATACTTTTATTTTGATTTTATAAAATTTATACTAAAGGAATGACAAACTAGATTCCGATTATCATTAATTTACCAATTTTTAGACAAACCTGCAACAAGCCATTATATTCCCAAGGAAGAAAACTTAACCAAGTAGTTTGTAAAATCAAGAAATCAATCAAGGTAACTGCTAAAATACCGGAAAAAATCCCAATGAACGCACCAAAAAATTTATCCAACTCCTTCATAAAAGGAATCACAAATAAAATTTTTACTAATTTTTCTAGAATCCAATAGGCCAACTTGAACAACAAATAAAAAATCAAAAATAAAAATATCACCAAGATAATTTTCACAAAAGAAGCACTCGCCCAATGACGGAAAACATACAAAAAGACACTTAAACTTAAAATTGTGGAAATTAACGCTCCCAAACCCTTGATAAAACCTTGTTTAAAACCCAACGCCACGCTGGCCAACAAAATCACGCTAATAATAATGATTGTGATCATAAATTTATTGTTTATTTTCCAAACGAGGATATAAAATTCCCAATTGATTTAAAGCTTGGCCACTCGCCAAACCGCCCCAGGCACTTTGCCCATCAATACCCACCCCCAACGCCTCCAAAATTTTGGACGCGCCTTCGGGAATAATCGGATATAATTGCAAAGCACTGTGACGCAAAACTTCCAACAAATTATACAAATGTGGGGCCGCTTGCTCCGGATTTTCTTTCATCACTTTCCATAACTCCAATTTAGTAATATATTCATTAGCAGATTGAATCAACTCCGTCGGCACCTTAATCATTTTTTCCAATTCCACGTGTTCGGCCGCTTGATGATAAACTAACCAGGCATTATCCACTTGATTTTGCCAATCTTTTTCCAAACTGACATCTCGTGCCGGCACTTTTCCGTCGTAATATTTATGAGCCAAAGTCAAAATCCGATTGACATAATTTCCCAAATGATTCGCAAAAAAAGCATTATATTTTTCTACAAACTGCTCGCGATTGATATCACCATCGTCGCCGAAGGGGCAATTAGTTGATAAAAGATAACGCGTAACATCGCTACCATATTGCTTGGTCATTTCCACCGGATCAACAACATTACCGATGGTTTTGGACATTTTTTGTCCGTCCACTGTGAAATAACCATGCGAAAAAATCACTTTTGGCAAAGCATAACCATTGGCCAAAAGCATTGCCGGCCAAAAAATCGCGTGAAATTTTAAAATATCTTTACCCAAAAGTTGTACTTGTGCCGGCCACCAATCACTACCATCCACCGCTGACAAATAATTAGTCAAAGCATCAGCCCAAACATAAATCAATTGATTATCATCCCAAGGCAAAGGAATACCCCATTTGACGTTTTGTTTGTTACGGCTGATGGAAAAATCCGGCAAATCTTGATTCAACAAACCAAGCACTTCCTTTTCCATTTTTTCCGGTAAGATTTTCAGTTCACCGCTGTGAATCAAATCTTTCACTTCCAACAACAAATTGCGGCTGCTGTGCTTGCCATTCAAATCAAAAAACCAATTTTTTTCTGTTAAGGTTTCCGGAGCACGCTGGTGATCAGGACACTTGCCATCTACCAAGTCTTTCTCGGCAATGAATTTTTCACAACCGACACAATACAAACCTTCGTATTCGGCTTCATATAAATAACCATTGTCTTTTAATTTTTCCACAAAAAAACGCACGAATTTCTCGTGCCTTTCTTCAGTCGTGCGAATAAAATCATTGTTGCTGATATTTAAATCCTGCCATAATTGACGATACGACTCAGCCACTTGATCAACATAAACCTGAGGAGCCAAACCGGCCAGTTCAGCATTTTTAGCGATTTTCACACCATGCTCATCAGTACCGGTCAAAAAATAAACCTTGTCTCCGCCAATAAATTGGCGATAATAACGACTCAAAATATCCGCCGAGATTGTTGTGTAAGCGTGTCCGACATGCGGATCACCACTGGCATAATAAATCGGCGTAGTAATATAAAAACTCCTCGGAAAATCACTCATAAAATATTTATTTTAAAGAATATTTATTTTGTTCCACTTTTTTAAATTTTTTCTTGTTCAACAAAGCCAAATAAATGGTGCTTTGTTTGACGAACTTCTTATCCAAAACTTGCTTAATGATTTCATCTTTGGCCAATGGTTTTTTAGCCTTACCCAAAATCTTTTCAATCATTTCCTCGACAGTGCCATCTTCATAACCCCATTCACGCAAAGCATAATACCCGCGACCGACCAAAACATACTTCTTATCAATAATCAATTCATTATGAACGGTGGCAGCACAAGCTTTCTTTTTATCAAAAGCCGCTTCATTGATACCGGCGGCGATTTCTCGATAATGCATCGGCTTTTCGTTTTTCTTTAAAATCAAATAAATTTTATCATTAATGGTTTTCGGAGAAACAATTTTCCAATCACGTAAGCCCCATTGATTAAACAAATTTTGCTTAATTCCTTGAGACACTTTGACATAAGAGAACAAGACCTCATCCAAAGTCAATTTTTTATCATGATTCAAATCACATAATTCCAATAAAACTTTTTCATTACTCTTGTAAAAATCACTTTTTTGAAAGGTCTTCATTAATTCTTCACCGGACATCGGTTGACCGTTGTCATTGATAATTTTTACCAAAGCGTCAATCACCTTATCTAAAACGGCAAAATCCAAATTTTTAATCTTCCAAGCATCTTGGAATTTATCATGACGATTGATGCGATCAAAACGATCTTGCAAAACATAAGATAACAAGAAATTAACCGATTGCTTTAAAGCGATTTCATTGATTTTTTTATGCACTCCGGCCAACTGTCCAACCAAATCACCTTCAGTCATCAAACCGGCTGCCTGTAACAATAACGATTGCACTAAATCAGACAAATAATCCAAATCGATTTTCACTTTTTGAATGGCATCAACCTTCTTTAATTTACGCAAACCATTGGCCTCAATTTGGCGCACGCGTTCACGAGTAATATTATAAGATTGACCAATCTTTTCCAGGGTTTCTTGATCATTTCCTTGCAAACCATAACGACGTTTTAAGACCTCTTTTTCACGAGGATTCAAATACGAAAAAAGATCGTTCAAGATCTGCTGAATGTCTAATTTTTGTGTTTTCGTTTGAGACATAAAAAGTAGATATAATAATAATTTTTTAGGTTATTTTTAAATTACGATATATTTTAACAAAAGTCAATAGACCGTCAAGCCTTTTGTTATGGTAACAAAATCCGCCACAAAAAAAGCGTCGTTCAATTGTGACGACGCCCTAACTGAGACTTATCCACAGGCTACTTCGAAATCATTGTCCGGCCGTCGCTGAGTGCGGGGGCGACGTGCTTTTGATTGAGATTTTTACCGGTTCCTGAAACAGAAACGTCAGTAAAAACAGGACAATGCTCGTCAGCAAAGCCAAGCTCACTGCCACTGTCAACCATTTCAAAGATCGGTCGTGTGCCATGTTTCCCCCTAACTTTGTGGAACCGGCTGCCACTTGTCAGTGACCGTCGGCCGACTGAAAATACGCACATAACTATTAGTCTTCTCCGAGCGAAAACTCGCCTTCAGATACTGCTGAGCACGTACCAGCTCGGGGAAAAGCTTTTCATCGACTTTCATGGTCAGGAACTCGTACAGAGCCGGTCCCACCTGAAAGTTTCGCTTCGATGTCAAAACGTTCCTCAACAATTCGGTGACCTTGGCCATCAAGGGATCGGCCACCAGTGGAACCTGATAGCGTGCGAAGAAATCATTGATTTCCTCTTCCGCCCGCTCCGCCAGCGACGCATCCAAGTAGCTAATGGAATTAACCATGGCCACCACTTTGCGCAACTGATCACTACTGATAAAAGTCACCTGACGACGCAAGCTTCCATCAGGCTTACGCAAATAGGTAAAAACTTGGCTCATCAGGTAGGCATCACGGGCGTGAGCCGCTGCCACCACTTCATTGTTCAGGACAAAAACCTTATCAACGATTGCATCGTTTTGCTGTTGCAATTGGGCAACCGCGTTTTCCAACTGAAACAGCTGGTCATCACAACGACGCAACTGCTGAACCACGCCATTAATTTGCTGTTCCAAGCTTTCTCTCACTTTCATCAAGCGCTGATGGTCGTTCGGCCAGTCATGAATGATCTGACGCAAACGATCGGCCCGCTTGCTTTGGGTGATTTTCAAACTAGCCAAGTCCGTGGCTGATTTCATAAATCGTTGAAATCCCTTTTCCCAACGATTTTGGGCCAACAAACGAGCGAGCGTCAACTTATCCAGTTTTTGCTCTAAACGTTTTTTCAATCTCTGACTTTTTTGAATTGCCGTTAACTTCGACATTGCCAAACTCCTGAGTTGTGGGTTAAAAGAACCACTTATTATTCAAAAGAAAAAGACAAGAAAAGTCAAGCGAGCGAGGACCAATAAAAAAACGTTGCTGTGGCAACGTTCGTGACTGATTCACTTATCTTTTCTGAAGCAAGTCCAGCAAACGGGATTCTTCCCCTTTGTAGAGCTTCAGTAACTCCTCCAACTTGACCTGGCGAGCCGCTTCCAAATCGCGCGACTGCAAACGCTCGCATGCCATTTTCAAGCGCCGCCGGCAGTGGACGACTTCATCCTTGAGGGACGAACGCTCACTTTCCCGTTCATCGCGTTCCTCTTTGAGACTGAGCACCTCGATGTTCTTGGTGTTCAGCTGGGACTCGAGCTCACTGCGCTCAAACTCGGCTTTTTTGATATCCCGAGCGAGCCGCTCCAAATCCGCGCCACAAGAACGGAAGTTCTCTTCCGCCGTATCAAACTCTGCCAAGGCGGCTTCGTAAGCTTGACGTAAGCCGTCGACCGGAACGATCGTCGGCGGACGACTGATCAGCTTGCTCACCGCCACTTCACCATTGGACACAGCCCCTTCCACCGAAATGCCCAGCAAAGTGACATAGTCCTCGTGATACTGGCCAAAGTATTTCATATAGACATGAAAGTCCTCGGACCAGCAAAAAGTGACACTCCCCTCCAGGTTTTGGGGATTTCCATAAAAATTTTTCCCCGTCTTCATGTACAAAAGCATTTGCGCGCTGACCGCACTCTTGTGGCCCACCAAAGCGGTGATGCGCTCGTCCAACGAAGCCACCCGAAAGTTGGCTCCGGAAAAAATTTTGTACAAACGACGGAACTTGACCAGACCGGTTTTATAGTTGAAAACCTTGGTCAAGCTATTGAATAGGCGAACTCCCAAAAAAATGTATTTCCCCCAGTCCATTTCCGGACTGAAGCTGATGTTCGCCGGTTGAGGAAACAAAACCTGCAAAACCGGGCTGTTAGAGCCGGCCTTCATCTTCAAGTAGACACACTGTTGCTCAGTGGTCGCCACCTAAAAACGCTGACCAACAGGCATCTCGTTACCGGAAAACTCGGAATGGAAAGTGATAATCAAATCTCTTTCCCCCAAGCCCAAAAAATCGACAAAATCGCTCAGCAATTCTGTTGATTTTTTTTGAACAACGAGCTTACCATTGTTTCCCAACCAATCAAAATTTACAAATGAAATTGACATGCACAGCCTCCTTTCGGCCAATTATCAATTACCAAGAAAAACGTCTTTTGTCAATGCAAATTATTGTTTAGCTAATTTTTCTTTAATTTGTGCTTCCTTTAATCTTTTATAAATCGGCAAATTCTCACTGATTACCGGATTATTATTCATATAAGCAAAACGAGCAGAAAAACTGATTACCGGTCCCCAATCGGACAACTTATATTTTTTCAATAAATAAATTAAATTATTGGCAAAATCAGCAGCCGGTAATTGATTAGAATTCAACAAATCGCGCATCACATCAATTCGCCAAAAATTGCTGATTTCATCAAAATCAACTTTCTTTTTTAAACCATTACCATGTTTTTCCCGATGAGAAACAAAAATAAAAGCATCTTCCAAACGCCCTAAATCAAAATCAAAGACATTATTTTGACGAATACATTCATCACCGGAAACTTTAACATCATCAAAATTAAGACCAAATAAAACTTTCAAATCAAAATCCTTGCCAGAATCAACTTTGATTTTACCGGCTAAATTCTCCAATACCACGTTTCCTCGAGCAAAAGCATCATGATAAACTCTAATCAAATCATTCTTTAAATCAGCCAAAATGTGTTTTTGGTAATTTTCAAATTTATTTTTATCTTCCTTTTTACTCTTTAAGATCTTGCTCCAAAAACCATCACTCTCTTTATCTTCTACGGAATTTTTTTTACTTTCGCTTAAAAATTTTTCCATCACCGGAATTAGATTAAGTTCAAAATCACGCAATCCTTTCAAAACCTTATCACAATTTTTCAAATAAATGTCCGGCTCTTTTTGATAATCCATTTGCTTGCATTCAATCACGCAATCCAAAGCGGACGCAATAATATTAGTCAATTCCGGATTATCAGCTACTTTTGATGCCAAACCCTTTGCTTCAAGATTTTTGCCACATTTACAATCTTCCATCGCTGACCATAACTCACAACGTAGCTCTTTCAATCTTTCCAAAAATAAACGATTAAAAATTCCAACACATTTGCAACGAATTTTTTGATCATCATGATCACTGGATGAAACGCTAGCGGATTGAATGTTTTGCATGGAAACCGAACCATACAATAAATGCTGGGGATCGACGCTTTTTTCAGGAAAACTAATTCCTTTCAATTCTTCTTTAACACGACCAATCTCCCTACCCAAATACTTATCCCAAGCGGTATTAGCCATGGTTAATTTTTGCAAATAGGCCATTTCCAAATCATACTGTGGTAAACCCCCGCCGGCAGAATGTGACGATGGATCGTCTTTTTGCTTACCAGCATGAAATAAACCGGACATAAAATTTTGTTATTTTTTTCTTGCTACCATTATAACAATTTTTTTAATTTAAAACAAAAAATCGCTCGCTCAAAAACCTGGCAAGCGATTTTTTAATATCAAGAACAATTAAAACTTACTATAATCTTCCGGCCCACCACTGGTAGACTCAAATTCAAAATACTTTGGATAATATTCTAACAACAAGAAGCGATACAAATCAGCGTTGTAAGAATCATTATCTTGAGTATATTTATAGTTAGACAATTTTCCAGAACCACTTTTTATTAAATATAAGTCTAGTCCAGGTGAAATTTCTTCAAATTCAAACTGATAAGGACCGCCTCCCAAACCAGTCATCCCAAAAGTTTGGGAACCGGCAATTAACAAATCATTATTTTCATTGATTCCATTGAGATAAGCAGAACCAATTGCCACGCCATCAGCCGCAAGCACAATTTCCTTATCTCCATAAACCTGCTTAACATGATAAACAATTTCAAAATTATCAGCAAACAAATCGTATTTGTAAATTTTATTTTCTATCACATAAGAAGCAATTTCATCCTCACCCTTATTAATTAAGTCCGACTTCTCAATAACTTGTCCTTGATAAGAAAACAAAATGTAAACCTTTTTTGGATTTTGACGATCAAAAACACCATGTAAAATCACCTTCTCTCGAGCATCTCGACCATCAATTTTTCCTTCAAATTCTTTTAATGACAAACGATTATTGGCTAAACGATCTTTAATATCGGCCACAATTTTACTGTTACCATTTAAAACAACGCGGTAATCCAATCTTTCATTTGATAAATAAATTGAGTTGAAATCCACATCCATTAAATCCATCGCTGACCATCGAGATTCAGAAGACACGCAACTACCACCAGTAGAATCGTCCCAACCACGAGCATAAAAATTAGTCACTTCACAATAGGAAACCCGATTTAGAACATCATGGGAGAAAAAACTTTTTGCCACTGATTCTTTCTCATTCACATTTGAATCTTTTGGTAAATCATTATTTGTCACAATACTTGCCGGTGCCACATCTTTTTCCAAACCGACATAATAATAAAAACCAAGCACCCCGCCGGTTACCAAAACCATTAAGGTCAAGCACAAAGCGGAAACAACATTTTTTGCCATAAAGTTTTATTTAAAAGTTAAAGTGGATTTTACGGAATTATTTTTTATTACTCTTTGATTTTAATACTTTCTTTTCAATTTTTCCAGTTTTAAAATTCCCCTTTGATAAGACACTATTCCCGGTTTTGGTTTCAATGTCTTTTCTGGTTCTACCGGCAACGGCTCCACCTTCTTTAGCGGCCTCAGAAAGTTCCGGTAAACCTTTCGCATTTTTGCTAGTAGTAATTTCGGTGGTGGTCGCCTCACCAAGCATCGTGAGAATAAGTTCCAACTCAGACATATGATCACGGGGATTATCAGGATTATCTAAAGATTTGAAAGCTTTAATTTGCTTGGCATCCATTTCAAAAGTTCCTTTGTAAATTTCATTGGTAAGAATTGCAAAATCAAAACCTTCTTGCGCTCCCCGCTCTTTCCATTGATCAGTTAGGGTATTACGAATATTAATTCCGCGCATTCGTTTGGCAATCCAATCATCATTATAACCTTTTTGTTCATAAATTTGCTTAGCGCGCACAATAGCACGTTCCGGATCTTGAATTTCCTCAATACGCTCTTGCCCCACCCTGGCTAACCACTGTTTAAACGGTTCTGCTTTGGGAGAAGGAATTGATTGAATAATACGAAAAATTCCCTGCAAACTCCCGCAATTCATTTTTTGTTTACCACCTTTTGTGTCTATGTCAAGGATATGTACAATTTGTACCCACCCTTTTGATAACTCCAAATCCCTTTGTTTCATTCTTTGTATATACTGTTTAACATCACTGGAATCAATCAAAACCTGAACAACATCTTCTATCACAAAATACCACTGATCGTTATGCCAAGTTCGACGCAGCTCTTTTTCTTCAAAAATTGCTAATTTTGTGTTTTTTTTTATCATATAATCTGAAAAATTCAATTTTTAAATTATAATTGATATCCCTACTCCAACACTCTCTTATTTAACTTCACAATATCCCCCGCGCCCATCAAAAGCACCACGTCCCCACTGCGAACCACGTCTTGCAATAAGCTGAAAGTTTCATCCAAATTCGACGCGTAGGAAACATCAGAATTTATTTTAGAAATTTCCTTGACCAAATCCTTGGAGCTGACCGCCAAATCTTTTTTATCAATCCGCCCCGCCACCTTGTAAATCTCACTAACAATGGCAACATCGGCTCCGGCGATGCTCGTCACAAAACCATCAAATAACATGCGAGTCCGATTATGATGATGCGGTTGAAAAACCAAAACTATCCGTCGTTCAGGATAAAATTCACGGGCCGCTTGAATGGTGCCACGGATCGCGTCCGGATGATGACCATAATCGGAAATATACAAAACACCATCCTTTTCTCCTAAGTTTTCAAAGCGTCGCCAAGTACCGGCAAAACTCTCCAAAGCGGATTTGATGGCCTCATTTTTTATTCCCAAAGATAAAGCCAAAGTAATCGCCGCTAAGGCGTTATAAACATTAAATTTTCCTGGAACATGCAAATGAATACGCACTAAATCTTCACCTTGATAAACCACCCAAAAATCTTGTTGTCCGGCCCTCACCTGATATTTATCAACAAAAACATCAGCATCGGGATTATCAAAAGAGAAAGTCATGATTTTAAAATTGCGCTTATGCCATTTTAATTTAGCAAGATTTTCATCATCATAATTATAAATCAAAACGCCATCATCCGGCAATTTATCAATATATTTTTGAAAATGATCAATAATATTATCCAAATCACCATAAAAATCCAAATGATCAGCCGCAATATTAGTCAAAACAATCGTTTTTGGACTAAGCTCCAACATGTGTGCCTGATGCTCGCAAGCTTCCACCAAAAAATAATTGCTTTCTGAAAAACGCAAATTACTATTCCACTGACTAACTTTACTACCAACAATCGCCAAAGGATCAAGACCACCGGCCTCCAAAATCAAAGCGGACATAGCGGTGGTGGTGGTTTTTCCATTAGTACCGGAAATCGCCAAAGTGTGTTTGCGTTCACTCAAATCACCCAAAACTTGATTGTAAGAATATTGCGGTATTCCCAATTTCTCGGCAGCTTGACGTTCCGGATTAGTCGCTGGCACGGCTGAAGAGTAAATCAACAAGCCAAGCGAATCATCAATATTTTTTTTATCCTGTGATAAATTGATCACTATTCCTTCGGCTTGCAAATCGTCGGTGATTTCCGAAGCACTCAAATCCGAGCCAAGTACTTGGTAGCCGGATTTTTTAAAATAACGCGCCAAGGCAGAAACACCGATTCCCCCGATACCGGAAAAATAAATTTTATTAATTTTTTTCCAATCAAGTTTTAACATATTTTTTCATTACTTTTTAGCTATTAAATATAAATTATCAGCTTGTCGCCAATTGTTATTTTCATATTGACAAACAATCTCTGAAAAGCCAAGTTTTTTCACTAAACGACGCAACTCACCTTGTCGAAAAGCATAATAAAATAAGGGGATTTTCTGCTGCCACAGCATCAATGTATCCTGCCAAGTGCTTAAATATTTTTTGGCAAATTGATATTTTTCCACGAATTTTTTATCAGGCAAGAACAAACGGTCTTTGACAAAAGTCCACCAATTCTTCGAGCGAGTACTTTTCCACAAATTCCAGACTGACAAAAATAAATACGCATCAACATTCATAACATTGCGGAGCACCGCCAAACCACGTCCCTGCTCGGCTCGTGGGAGGTGGTGAAAACTAGCCAAAGCGACCACCACGTCAAATTTTCCCAAATTCAGTGAATCCAAATTTTGCCAAGCACCGACGCGCCAATCGCCGTTGGGGTGCGTGGTTTGCGCTTGTTTAATCAATTCGGCGGATTGATCGACACCGACATACTCAAAACCATTTTTAAATTCACTTTGATGAGCTTGCAAATAACCGTAAAAACGACCGTTGCCGCAACCCAAATCCAAAATCCGCGGATGATCAAGATTTTTCAATTTTTCCAAAAATAAATCTTCCAACGGCCAACGCAAATTCTGCCGGCTGGCACTGAACTGGCCGGCAATCACATCATAATTTTTATTCAAATCGGCGATTTTCATATTTTTAAAATATTTCCATTTCCAAACAATCATCGTTTTTTAATAAGGCACGCAAATCATTGGAAAAATCCGCACAATAACGCACTTTGGTTTTGGTCGGATAAACTTTACCACGAATTTTCAGGAACAACGGAATCTCGCCGGCGTAACGATCAAAAATGTCTTTCAGCTGATAGGCCAAATCGTTGTTTGGCGCGTCCGCCAGCAACAAATAGACTTTGTTGCCCGCCGGCAAAGCCGGCGTGCCGCGAACGGCGGAGCCGTTCGCGGCGGCGGCCGCGCCGGTACCTCTTAACTTATTATGAAGAACGCGTAAAGTTTCCTGCACGCGCGTGACATTAACGCCTTCCAATGGCACCGCTTTGTCAGCCGCCAATGATAATTCACCATTGCGATTGTTAACTTTTCCTTGAATGAAAACCGGTACGTCTTCCAACCATAAAGTTTGCGTTTCACGATACAAAATCGGAAAAACCGCCACGTCAATGGTGGAAGTCAAATCCTCAATACTGACAAACAACATCGGATCACCTTTTTTAGTAATGATTTTTCTAACCTTCTTAATCAAACCGATCACGCCGACCGCTTTATTCTCATATTTCCCCAAATCACCGTAAGCGATCAAATCATCTTGCAACTGTTGCTGATAATTCTGCAAAGGATGATTGGAAATATACAAACCCAAATATTCTTTTTCCCAAGCTAATTTTTCTTTCAAAGGAATTTCCGGAAATTCGTCCAACTGCAAAGTCGGTTTAGCCAACTGCGTCGCGCCAAACAATCCCATTTGATTGGTGTTTTTTTCTTCATTACCGGATTTGATAAAACTCAAAATATTATCCATGTTACCCAATAATTTCTCCATAGAAATCAAACTGTTCAACGCTCCGGCCTTGCCCAAAGCTTCCAAAGAACGTTTATTCAACTCATGATGATTAACGCGCGACAATAAATCTTCAAAGCTCTGATATGGACCATTAGCCTTGCGCTCTTCAATCAACGCCCGCGCCACGTTCTCCCCGAAATTCTTAATCGCTTTCAAACCAAACCTGATTTTCTCCGGACCTTCACCAATGCTTCGGCCGGCAAGCCTACCACTCACATCCACAATGGTAAAATATTCATTACTTTCATTGATATCCGGTGGCAACACTTCAATGTTCATATCGCGCGCTTCTTGAATATCAATGGCAATACGCTCAATGTCATCGACGTCAGAACGCAACAACCCGGCCAAAAAATCTGCCGGATAATGTGTTTTCAAATAAGCGGTCCAATAAGCGACAATCGAATAACTGGCGGCATGTGCTTTATTAAATCCATAATTGGCAAACGGTAACAAGTAATTCCATAATTGATCAGCGACCGCTTGATTATATCCTTTTTTCTTAACGCCTTCTTTAAAAACCGGTTCTTCTTGTTGCATGATTTCCAATTTCTTTTTACCCATGGCACGCCGCAACAAATCGGCACCGCCCATGGAATAACCGGCAATATCGACGCAAATTCTAATAACCTGTTCCTGATAAATAGCGAAGCCAAAAGTGTTGCCGACGATATCTTTCATTTCAGGCACCACATACTCTGGTTGTTTTTTACCATGCTTACACAAAATATAATCGGGAATATATTGCATCGGCCCGGGACGATAGGCAGCGGCCATAAAACAAATATCTTCCACATCGGTCGGACGCAAATCACGCAAATATTTTTTCATACCGCTACTTTCAAATTGAAAAACGCCGGTGGTCAAACCTTTACTGAATAATTCAAAAGTCGCCGCATCATCAAAAGGGATGTCTTCCACTTTCAATTCCGGACTGCCGGCTGACCGACGCTCGTTAATACTGGCGATAATATTATTGATAATCGTCAAATTCCGTAAACCCAAAAAGTCAAATTTCATAAAACCCAAATCCTCCAGCTGCGCGCCTTCAACTTGCGTAATGACGCGACCGCGCGTGCCGGTTTCCATCTGCACCGGAATATACTCGGTAATCGCTTTAGGAGTAATCAAATGACCGCAAGCGTGCGTCGAAACGTGACGGGCCATTCCTTCCACTTTAGAAACCAAATCTAACAATTCCACTAAACGTTTATCACTATTTACAATTGAAGCAAACTCGGCATCATCCAACATCATCTGTTTGACTTTTTTCGGCTTACCGAATTCCACGTGCACCAATTTGCTTAATTTTTCCGTCAAAGCTAACTCCACGTCCATCACGCGACCAATGTCTTTCAAAGCGGCTTTGCTCTTCATTCTTCCAATCGTGCCGACGGCGCAAAAACCTTCGCCGTATTTATCGGCAATATAATTGACGAACTCGTCGCGACGATCGTCTTGAATATCAATATCAATATCCGGTGGCGAGGGACGTTCCGGATTTAGAAAACGTTCAAAATAACACTGCCATTTTATCGGCTCAACGTTAGTGATACCCAAACAATAAGCCACTGCCGAACCGCTGGCGGAGCCACGAACGTTGACCAAAATATTATTACGACGCGCCCACTGCATCAAATCGCCGACAATTAAAAAATATTCATCATAACCTTTATCGTGAATCACGCCCAATTCATAATCCAAACGCTCGGCCATCAACTGCTGATCAAAATCTTTGTAAAGTTTGGCCGCGCCATCATAAGTCATTCGTCGTAATTTTTCTTGCGCTGACTCACCTTCTTGCAAGCCCCAATAACTGGGCGTCACGCGATCAAATTTGATTTTCGGTGTCTGACAACGCTCAGCGATTTTTTCAGTGTTTTCAATCGCTTCCGGCAAATCAGAAAACAACAACTCCATTTCTTGCGGGCTCTTGATATAAAACTCCTCGCTCCACGCCCGCCGCCGCGACTCATCCCAAATCTTCTTGCCATCACTGACCGCCCACATAATTTCCTGCAACTTGGCATCCTCCCGATTCAAATAATGACAATCATTGGTCGCGACCAAACCGGCCCCGATTTCCTTAGCAATTTTAATTAACAAAGGATTAACTTTATCCTGTTCTTCAATGCCATTGCGTTGAATTTCCACGAAAAAATTCTCCTTTCCAAAAATTTCTTGATATTCCAAAGCGGCTGCTTTGGCTTCATCATATTTGTGATCCAAAATTTTTGATGATAATTCACCGCCCAAACAAGCACTCAAGGCGATCAAGCCCTTACTGTATTTTTTCAATAATTCTTTATCAATTCTCGGCCGACGATAAAACCCGAACAAATGTCCGGTGGAAACCAATTTCACCAAATTATGATAACCTTCCTGATTTTCCGCAAGCAACACCAAATGATAGGGTGGCAACTTCCCGTTCACCGTTTCCCGATCATTATGAGCACCACGTGCCATGTAAACTTCGCAACCGACAATCCCCTTGACCTCGTTTTTTTTACATTCTGTCCAAAAAGGATACAAACCTAACATCGTGCCATGATCGGTCATGGCAACGGTGTTTGAGCCGTGCTCTTTCATTTTTTTAATTAAATCAGGCACCCGGATAACGCTGTCCAACAGCGAGTATTCCGTGTGCAGATGCAAATGGACAAATCCCATAGAGAATCAAAAGGACCGATTATTTAAGACTTTTTCGACCGACGCGACGAGTAGTTTTGGTTTTTCTAGGGCGAGGACTAGCCGCCTCTTCCACTTGATTAGAAAAAATATTAGTAAATTTCTCCACCACAAAACCAAGCACTCTCATCATCAAATGACTACTCCAATCTTGAACGGTTTCGCGCACTCTTTGAACGGTTTGTTTCGCTTGAAAAAACACATTCTGCCCTTCTTGCACTAAACTTTTCGCACCTTCAGTCATTTCCGCTAAATTAGCAGTAATGATGGCGGCATCATCAAGAATCGGTTGAGTTTTATCCAGAGTTTTTCTAACTCTTTTCAAAACCGGCACCAAATAAGCCAACAGCGTAATTAAAAAGACACTTGTTGATACCAGCAAAACAATGCCGGCAAAGACAAACCACTGATCAAGATTCCACATACGATTACATTTTTATTTGTTATTTTTGTTTGATTTTAACCAAAGGGCGTTGCAATCCACCTTCGCTAAAGCTACGGCGGACACAGTGCAACGCCCCTACAGGAGAATCGCACTATCACATTCCTACTGTATGCGAGATCCTGGATAAATTTTTCTTTTAGAAAAATTTTCCAGGATGACACATTACCAAGAAATTACATTACACCAGGATGACGGAATAACCGTCCCCTAGCGCAACACTGCTTTAAAATGCTTAACCACGCTCGCCTTAATTTCCTCGTGCCACTGATTAACCTGATCCAATTGCAAGGTTTCAATATCACTCTGATAAGACAAGCGCAAAGTTAAGGAATGTAAATCATCATTATCCCATTCCGACGTACGATAAACATCCACCAAATCAATTTTCTTTAACATTTCGGTCTTTTCTTTGATGAAATCGCACAAATCCGCCCAAGCCACGCCCCGCGCGATTAACACGGACATATCCAATTCAATTGCTGGATATTTACTAATCGCTTGATAACGTTTTTCCGTTTTTTCAAGACGCGACAACAAATCCAAATCAACGTTTAAATAGGCAGCCGGCAAGGCAATTTCAAAGCTATCACGAAGCATCGGTGACAACAAACCATAATAACCTAAAATAATTTTTTCTTGGTTTTCATCATAAGCGACGATTTGCCTTACTTGACTAGAATGAAAATAATTAGGAGCGGTTTCGCACTCTTCAATTATATAATTTTTTCCCAAGAATTGAAACAAAGATTCACTCAAAGATTGCATACGATGTAAAAGATTTTCTTCCTCGTCAGCCAAAACAACGCCCAAATGCTGATGTTGATAAGGCAAACGCTCAGTGCTCCCCGGTTCCAAATCATAAATATCCTTTTCAGACTTGCGGAAAACACGTCCGATTTCAAAAAATCCTAATTTATTTTGATGCTTTTCATTTTCTGATAAATTTTCCAACAAATTATAGATTAAATCATCGCGCAAAACCGGGCGGGTTTTATCCACCGGATTCAATAAATAAATATATTTGGATAAATTATCAATCCCTAATTTTTTGATACTATCCAATTTCAAAAAGGAATAATTATAAACTTCAAATAAATTATGATGCAAAACCAAATGATCTAAAATCTTATTACGCAAATCCAAGAATGGCAAAGCTACCGGCGGATTCAATTGTGCTTGTGGATAACGCAAAGCAATATTGTCATAACCGTAAATACGCAAAACCTCCTCCACCAAGTCAATCGGCAAATTAATATCCTTGGTCGCTCGCCAAGTTGGTACTGACACTGTCAATAAATCTTTATGTTTTTTATCTTGAGCCGCCACCACGAACCCCAATGACGTCAAAATATTTTCGATTTCATTACGACTTAAATCAACACCACTGACGCGTGCAAACTCGGATACGGCCACTTTAATTTCTTTGATACTTTCATCATAAGACGAAAAACGATTAATCCATTCCACTTCAGCGGCCGGAAAAATTTCTTTGACCAACTGCCAAAAACGACGTGCGCCCCACAAAACATTGACCGGATCCAAACTTTTTTCATAACGCATCGAAGCATCAGTGCGCAAACTCAAATTCATGGAAGCTTTACGAATTTTATCTGCCGGAAAATGGGCTGCCTCCAAAATCACTTCTTTGGTTTTGTGATTAAAGGCACTGTCCGCGCCCCCCAAAATCCCTGCCAACGCCAAGACCTTCTCTTCGTCGGCGATTACGATTTCCCCATGATGCAAAATATATTCACCACCATCTAAACCAATAAATTTTTCATCTTCAGTCGCCGCTCGGACGGTGATTTTTTCATTTTCCACCGCACTGGCGTCAAAAACATGCAAAGGCTGGCCACACTCGGCCATCACGTAATTGCCAATATCCACCAAAGCGGAAATTGATTTCATGCCCAAATCAGACAAAGCTTGTTTTAACCACAACGGTGACGGCAGATCACTGACATTTTTGATTTTCATGGCCAAATAATGATCACACAAATTTCGATCAATCGTTAAACGTTCTTCATCTTTGGTATTCACCCCCAATTCCATATCACAAAAAGCTGAATAAAATTTCAATGGTTGATGTAAAATGGCACTCAACTCTCGGGCAATACCATAATGTCCCCACAAATCAGGACGATGATTAATGGACTTATTATCCACTTCAATCAAAGTATCATTGGACAAATAATCTTTAATGGCTTTCCCTTTTTCCCAAGCTAAAGCAGTCAAATCCAAAATCTCCCGTTCATCACCGGATGGAAATAAATTTCCCAAAGCGATTTCCGAAGCAGCACAAATCATCCCTTCACTTTCCACCCCACGAATTTTAGTTTTTTCCAAAACCGCTTCTTCCGTGCCGTGCCACAAAACTTTCGCACCGACCGGTGCCACCGCCACGAGCATATCCGGACTCAAGTTAATGCCTCCGCAAACGATATTCAATAAATCACCCTTACCAACATCCACCTGACAAACCCGCAAACGATCGGCTTGCGGATGATTTTCCACGGAAATAATTTGTCCAATGACAATTTTTTCCCAATATTCACCAAGTTTTTCCACGCCTTCAACTTCCATGGTTTTCATCGTCAATAAATTGGCGATTTCCAAAGCGCTTAACTCTTCCGGCAAATCAACGAATTTTTTTAAAATATTCAAACTGATCAACATATATTTGAAATTAACTTTAATGAATTAAAATTGATTTAAAAATCGACTGTCACCACTCTGCAATAAACGAATATTATCAATATTATATTTTAACATCACCAAACGCGTTAATCCCAAACCAAAAGCAAAGCCAACATATTCATCAGAATTAAGTCCGCCGGCTTTCAAAACATTAGGATGAATCATGCCACAAGGTAAAACTTCAATCCAACCACTCTGTTTGCACACCGGACAACCGGCACCATGACACAAAGTGCATTGCATATCCAACTCAAAGCCCGGCTCCACGAACGGAAAATATCCCGGACGCAAACGTACTTTAATATCTTTATTTCCAAAAACTACTGATAATAAGGTTTTCATCATGGCAATCAAATTAGCGACACTAACTTCTTTTCCCACCATCATCCCTTCCAATTGGTAAAAAGTATGATCGTGGCTGGCATCCACATTTTCATTACGGAAAACTCGGCCGGGCACAATACAACGCAACGGTGCTCCATACTTACGCATTGCGCGCACTTGCACCGATGAGGTTTGACTACGCAACAACAAACCATTATCCAACCAAAAAGTGTCTTGATCTTCGCGGGCCGGGTGCGTTGCCGGCACATTTAAACCATCAAAATTATAAAACTCCGATTCCAATTCCGGACCATCCAAAACCAAAAAGCCCATTTGCGCAAATAAATTTTCAATTTCTCGTTGCACAATGGTATTAGGATGATAATGGCCTTTTTCATCCTTGACCAACGGTAAAGTCAAATCAATTTTTTCTTTTTCCGACTGTTCGTTCCACAACAATTCTTTCAATTCTTCTCGTTTTGATTCCAAAGCTTTTTCCATATAATCCCGCAACTCATTGGCCAAAGGACCTAAAACCTTTTTTTGCTCCACATCCAAATCTTTTAAAGTTTTCAAAACATTATTTAACAAACCGGTTTTTCGTCCCAAATATTTGTTGTCCAAAGCTTCCAAATCATCCAAATTTCCTGCGGCCAACAAATCCGCGGTAAAATCTTTTCGCAATTTTTTCACCGATGATTGATAATCCTTTTCCGACATAGAGATTTAATATTTTAAATTAATTATTAATCAATTGCAGAACTTCCTTAAAGGTCACTACCACTACCAAAGTAATCAGCAGGCCGAAGCCGAGGACGTGGGACCAGGCTTCCACTTTGGAACTGACCGGTTTACCACGCAACTTTTCCGCTAAAATAAAGACGATTCGTCCTCCATCCAAAGCGGGAAATGGAAATAAATTCAAAATTCCCAAGTTGATAGAAAACA
Source organism: Candidatus Paceibacter sp. (assembly GCA_020724925.1). Classification (GTDB taxonomy): domain Bacteria; phylum Patescibacteriota; class Patescibacteriia; order DYGC01; family DYGC01; genus DYGC01. Next base: position 62,212 of record DYGC01000002.1, on the reverse strand, counting down.
TCGCAGCAAATTGCAATAAATAGTTGAAGCCCATACGAGCGAACTTACCGGTCAAAGAAGCAATACCAATCGGTCCGGCCAAAGCCACGCCCGGTTCACCTTCCTTAAACAAGTTAACAATCATCGCTGCCAAAGTGGTGATCATTAACCAAATTGTTAAGAAAGTTTGTTTGACTCCCAACCATAAAGCTTCATACCAAGGATATTTAACAACACTAACGCGCACTAAAGACACGCCAATCCCAAAATAATCTTGTTCCGGAGTGCTAATCAATTCTGGCACAACATTCAAAGTCAAAACTTTTTTCTCACGTTCAATTTCAAAAACCACTGCTTGTCCCTCAGAAGCTTTTACCATTTCAATAACCGGATCCACCTGATTTAAGGTTTGGCCATTAACCGCCAAAATGAAATCACCCAATTGCAAACCGGCTTGCTTGGCCGGAGAATCTTCAAAAACCTCATAAACTTGCACTCTGGCCGGCGTTTCACTGACATTTTGATCATCCACCACTTCCGGTAACCCAATCATAAAACCAATTGCCAACAAGCCCATGGCCAAAACAAAATTCATAAACGGTCCGGAAACTAAAACAAGCAAGCGCTTCCAAGCAGCTTGCGTATAAAAAGCATCCTTATCATTTTTCAAACGATTATCAGTAAAATTTTCCAGAATCGTCAATTTTTCCCGATCACTTAACTTTAAATAATTTTCATAATTAAAACTCGAATCAAACAAGGACAAAGCCTGACCTTCTTCACTTAATACTTTTTGCAAATTTTTCTGTTCTTGGCCGGAGAGTTTTTCCTCACTTAAAGCTTGACGATATTCAGCTAATCTTTGGTCAAATTTATACCAATCAAAGCTATTATTTTCCCCTTTGATTTTATTAAAACCGCCCAAAGGAATCAAATTGAACGAATAAACCGTCCCATCAGCATCGGTGATTTCTTTATTACCCCAAACCCAACGCCATTTACCGTTTTTCTTGTAAGCCCCAAACAAACGCGGCGGAAAACCAACACCAAACTCCTCTACCTTAATTCCGGTTTTCACAGCGCTAATATAATGTCCCCATTCATGAGCCAAAACCAAAACCGCCAAAACCAGAAAAAAAATCAGAACTGTCAGCATAATTTTTATGTTTATCTGAATAATTTTTTAACTCTTTTATTATAACAATTTAATGGGTTTTGGCAATGAATGTTCGAGGATATTTTATTTGACAATTCCCCACATTTTAAGCAAACTAAAAGGGAAAGGACTGGAAAAATGAACACAAATGACCTAACCCTTCTGAAATTTGGATGGGAATCGTTGTTTGTGTCTTCACAACAACTATTCCTTAGCAATGCCTTTTTTACCAGAAAAGAACTAATCATTCACAAATTTTTCATGGATGATAAGGAATACTGGTTAATTCCTTATTTCCCCTTTGAAAATTATCTTTACCTGATTGGGCCCGAGGCCCTGTACCTGGTCAAAGATGACACAAAAAATGCTTTAGATTGTCTCTCTGTAATTTATTTGTTAGCACGTCACGAAACTTTGGCCAAAACCGCCCAAAGCCTTCAAGCGCGTGAAAAATACCAACTTAGTAGCCAAAAGCTGAAAAATTGGGCCAAAGCCAAGTTGAACAAACATCCCCTACGGAAAAAGTTCACCTGGCTCAACAAACAAATTCTAAAGCGCTTCCCCGCGAACATCTCCGGATTTCCGTTTATCCCCAAACTTCACGTTCTGCACACGGACAAGGATCCACCTCAAAAAGTTTGGGATAAATGTGCTGATTTCCTGATGATTATGTGGCTGGAAAAAAACAAAAACAAGCCACCGGTAAAATCAGACTAGCAAGCAATTGCTGGTTTTTTATTAATAAAAATATTTGACAATTTCAAACTTTTTAAGCAAACTAAATTCAAAGGAGGAAAACCCATGATCAAATTACAATTTGATGAAAAGGCACTAATGGTATTGATTCAAAAATACCATCAGTGCCATCCGATAATTGATGAACTGGTCATTCACGAAATGACGGTGGAAAGCCAGAAATACTGGTTAATTCCTAACTTTCCCCGTGCCCAATTCGTGTTTGTCTGCTCCGGTCCCCTGCTGACCTTCATCAGCATCGCCCCGGAAATCACCCTGGACCACCTGAGCGTCATTTATTATCTGCTGATTCTTGAAGAGTCCTTCAAAAATCAGACGGATGAAAAGAAACGCTCGGACCTGGCAAGAAGCATTCGAGCCCTGGAAAACTGGCTCGAATTCATCATGATTCACCGACCTGATCAAGCTTTGTTCTTGCTGAACAAAGATAAAATCAGAAAAGAAAAAAAGGTGACCACCATTTTCCGAGAAGATCTGCCGGGCGTCATTGGTGTCAGCAGCAATGAACGTTTACCGGCCAAGGTCTATGATGCTCTCTATGAGCACATGTTCGGACTGAGTATCCATCGCTAGCAAGCAATTGCTAGTTTTTTTTTGTTAAAAAAAAAGGGGCAAGGTAATGATCTCTGAGTGAGCTAGTTGACACACATACGCTGTAACCAAGAAAGGAGGATACCTTGTGTCGCGACGTTGTCACTAGCTCAAACCGAGGTTCATTACTTTGCCCCAAGACCAACGCCTAGCATTGCTGCTAGACGCTTGTTGAGAAAGGAGGTCAACCGATGGAATCACGGGCAGTCTTTGGCAGATGGTACGAAAACCACCGGCGTCAATCGGTTGACCTTAACCCGGAACAATTTTTAAAGAAGAAAGTGGTCAGCTCGGGGGAGGAGAAGAAAACCATTGGAGAGGGAAACTCATGAACCGTATTCTGAGCCTAAAACCCCGAGCTGACCGAAAACAGGTTGCGGCTCGCACAACCTGGCTTCTTGTGTGTTAATACGTTAACACTAGATTAAAAAAATGTCAACCTTTAAAATAAGTCTTATATTAGCTATATTTTATGGTAAATACTTAATCGTCTCAATAATTTGTCCTAAAAACGCCTGATCATTTTCCAAATTACCGGAACAAATGGTGCTAAACTCATAATCAAAATCCGGTCCAAGCAAATAATAAACCGGGTATTCGCAACTGTTATTATCCAAAGCAGTATAAGTTAAAACTTCCTTATTTTTTATTTTAATGATATCCGGAATCTCATTCGGATATTTTTCAGCCACTTCAGAGAACAAATCCGAAACTGAGCGACGAGGATGGATTTGCAATTTATAAGCACGTTGCCAAAAACAATTTTTATTAAAAATCGGACCAAAATAAACAACATTGTCTTTTTCATCAAACGGATAAATATAATAATTACTATTCCCCCACTTGGGATTATAAGGAAATTCAAAACTCATCTTAGCGGCCCGGTTTTCATAATAACGAGTTTCACTAGGCAAATCGGCTAAAAATTTTTCAGCGCAAGTATCGGCTTTGATATTTTGCTGAGCAGATAAATCAAAAACATTAATTACATTACGACCATCAACCAATTCTTTTCTTTCCAAAGCACCGGCCTCTTTCAAATTCTCCGAACGAATTTGTTGTGAATGACTTAAATTAACTTCCACGGTAGTGAACGTGGTACTACGAGACAAATACAACAATAATCCCATCACCCCCAAGGCCAAAACTAAAACAAATAATAATTTTGCCGAGAGAAATCCTTTATGTGCCGAGTGCATAAATATATTTTTTATTTTTTATGTTTGAATGCTCCAAAATTTTTCAAATGCAAATTCAAATCCAACAGCAACTTCTTTTAATTGCTTTTTCAAATCCGCAACCATTGAAGATGCATGTTGCCATTTTTGTTTAAATCTATCCAAAATATCTAAAGGAACTTCATCGCCAGCCAATTCACGCACCTGAGCATACAAATTAGCAAAATTTTGTTCACTGTTGGTCAAGTCACTTCCCACCATTGCCCCACGGGGCACTTTTTCAAAAACACCAATTTTTTGCATAAAAAATTTTTCCGATTTATTTTTTTTATTTTAGCACATTTTTATAAATTATAAAAATAAAAAAAACCGATAAGAATACCGGTCAAAAGAAAATAATCACTTTAGAGAGCCCCCCCCTGAATGATGGTTTTTAATTCTCCAAAATCAAATGGTTTTTCCACAAAGACACAATTTTTGTCTTCGGGAAAAATGTTTTGCAAACTGGCCAAGTCCACTAATTCCGGCCCGTTTGCAACATAGGTTACAATGCAGAGCGAATCCGAATACGTTTTTCGGATATATTGAACCCAATCCACAGACATGTCCCCCATTACTGACAAATCCAAGAAGTAAATCTTGGGTACAAAATCAACATCCATGAAATCAACGGCTCCAATATTTTGCGAACCGCGACTCGCAAAACCATTGGCCTCAAACAACTTTACCAAAACATTCAACAAAAAAGAATCCGACTCCAAAACTAAAACCTGTTTTTTTTGCATATACGCCTACCTTTCGTTTGAAAAAACGATTTTTAATATAACAAAAAATCCCCCCTCGGTCAATAACCAAAGGGGGGATTCTTTTATTTTACCAATCTTGATTGTTAGATTGACGATTGCCACCAAAACCGCCACGAGAACCACCACGATTGTAACCACCCCCGGTACGAGGACGATCTTCCATCGGGCGAGCTTCGTTAACAACGATCTTGCGGCCTTCAATTTCCTTACCATTGAACATGCTGATCGCATTTTGGGCTTCTTCTTCAGTGGACATTTCCACGAAACCGAAACCTTTGGAACGACCGGACATTTTGTCGATGATAATGGTGGCAGTTTCCACTGTACCAGCTTCAGCGAACATTTCTTTCAATGACGCATCGTTGGTAGAGTAAGGCAAATTGCCAACATATAACTTCTTAGCCATAGTTGTACTCACACAAATAAATATTAAACGCAAGGCGACCACTTTGACTTTCTCTCTAACTTACACTGATTTATTTGTGTAAGGACAATCAAAAGTAAACACTTGCGGATTAAATATAACATAGAGATTTTTAAAACACAATAGGCATTTTTACGGGGTCAAATTGATACCTACAACACGCCATGCATCATTTTCTTTAATTAACTCATATTCAATAATCATCGTCGTGCCATCTTCGGCGGTAATCGTACCATACAAATAGCCTTGCACGCCTTCCACTTGTCTTTCCGTAAAACTAACAGATGCGTTTTTAGATAAAACCGGATAAGCATTCACAAAATCCGTGAACACTTCCAAACTAGTCGCTTGCTTAAAGGTTCCGGATGTCAAAGCATAAGCACCGTTGATATCACCGGATTTAATCAAAGACAATTGCTCTTCCGCTACTTTGACGATACCAGAAGTCGCCCACATTGCCAAAGCGATTACGCCGACAACAAAAACCACAATCCCAATCAACACTTTCTTCCAAGTAGCCATTTTGGGCTTGTCCATGGTTACCGGAGCATTTTGCATGTTCTCCATACAATTTAAATTATTTTTTTATTTACCAAAATATTATAACAAATAAATTAAAATTTTTAAATAACACCCAAAAGTTTTTTCTCTAAATCTATTCAAAAAATAGTTTTTATGATATAATTTTAATATCGGTCATTTGACCACTTTTAAAAGTAAAAAGAAAAACTATGAAAACTTTAAATGCGGCAGATTGGATTGCCATCATCTTATTGTCAATTGGTGGTTTAAATTGGGGCTTAGTTGGCGGCTTGGAATTTGACTTAGTCGCTTATCTATTTGGCCCAATGAGCTTAATCGCTCGCATCGTTTATGGCTTGGTTGGTTTATCCGCCATTTACATGTTGTTAATGTTACCAAAATTTGCCAGAAAATAAATTTCACAAATAAAAAACCACGTGGCCAATCGGTCACGTGGTTTTTTTAATTGACAAATCACTAGCACTCGATATGATTAAAACATCCACTCACTTTTCTCACTCGTTAAATCCAGCCTCAGGATAGCAGCTTAACGAGTTTTTCCGCGGATTCCCGCAAATTCCCCTTTCCGAGGATGGGCTGCTCATCCTCTTTTTTTATTAAAAAAAGCTCGATATAAACAATCACTTTATCAAATCGCGGTATTCCAAATAATTTTCTTTAATCAAATTTTTCCAAGCGGCGGTTTCGTTTTTGGACGATAAATCATTTTTATGATAAATCAATAAAATTTTTACCAAAGCGCAATCTTGATGCCAAGCCACGATACAACGATTTCCGGAAGCGTGGCGCGAATACGGCGTGCCGGCGACTTTAAATTCCACTTTGCAAATTTTAATCTTATCTTTCGCGATAATAATCTCGGCGATTGAACGAGTTAACAACAAATCAAAATCTTGCAGCTCCCACAAAACCGCCTCAATGGTTATATCCCAAGCCCGGCCATATTTTTTCGCAAAACTTTTCGAGTAATGCCGCTCGGCAAAGGTTTCCAGACTAACCGAATGTTTAATAGACATTTTCCGGATCTTCCTGAGTGATTAAACTATACGGAATGATTTCATTCTCATCACACAAAGAATAAGGCAATTGATCATGAGTGAATTTTACGATTTCCTGCGTCCGTTTATTGTGCCATTTCTTGGCGATTTTTTTGATCAAAGAATATTCACTTTCATTTAAGGACGTAAGTTTTTCCCGAGCACCGGTCACGGTTTCGGAAATTAAAAAAACACCATCCCGACTGGTGTTATCAATGTCAATGGAACCGGCTTCAAAAAGTTCATCCAAAGCACGAAAATAGCTATCCGGCACCGGTCCGTATTGAATTTTACGATAAGCCATGCCGCTCATGCTTTGCAAATTATTATAAAACCAGGCGAAATCAGCCAAATACAACAATTTCGCCAATTTCGTTTTAGTGATTTTAACGTTCGGATTACTGCGCAAAAAAGCTAAAATCATTTGTTTGTATTTGGCATAGTCCGGCTTGACGCCGTGCTTGATTTCATCCAGGGAAATTCCCAAAATATCCGCGATTTTAATCATTTCCGATAAATTAAATTCGGTTTTTCCTTGTTCAAAGCTTAAATAAGCTTGACGAGAAACACCAATTCGCTTGGCGATTTCCGCTTGGGAAAGATTTTTTTGCAAGCGCAATTCTTTAATCAATTGAAAATATGGTTGACGCATAACTTTGGGAATAAGATTTAAGTACAAAAATTGTAACAAAACAATGTCTGAAAGTCAAACAAGGTGGTGTTAGGTTTTTGGACAATAAAAGTCTTGAACCGGGATTACACTGAAAAAACTGATGGACTGTGACACTAAAATCATAGTCTATCCCTACAACCGCTTCGCGCTAAAGCGCTCTCGCGGAAGGACTCACAGACGAATCAAAGTTCAAAACAATTATAGCACACTGACCATAAATCTAGCATAAACTTTTCGCGAGTTATCCACAGGCACCTAAACCGACGCCCGCCTCACATACTCACAATGCTCACATTCCGGGGCGGCGGGCGGGGGCGTTGTTAAATTGAGACAAGCGTGGGCGTCGCGGACGCACTGCTCCACCCAGGAATCATCGCCGTCGTAAGGGAAAACCGTGACCTCAAATTCCAATTTACCATCAAAGGCTTCGCGATCTTTTTGACCATTGCAATAAACAAAATAACCGGTGGATGAAACCGAATAACCATTATTCCGCAAAATCCACTGGTAAATCTCCATTTGCCGACGATAACCGGCCTGCCAAGAACTATCATCCAAAGATAAAATCCGTCCTTGTTTGGAAGTTGCTTTATAATCCACGACAATATATTCACCGGCCGGATTTATCCACAAGTCATCAATCGCGCCGAAAATCAATAAGTTGGTCTCAGTATGCACATATTGCAAACCTGTAAAATTTTCGCGCCAAACATCCAGATCCGGATGGGCCACCGGCCAAGCATCAATCCCGTATTGCTCCAATAAAGGATGACGAGTTTTCGCAACGCGATGAATATCAAATTCTTTTTTCAAAAGATGATCAACGGCACTGTTCAAAGTGAAAGCCGGACCGGACACGCGCCCGACACCCAAACGCCGATCCAAATAAAAACAACGCGGACATTGGACAAACAATTCCAGTTTACTGCGACTGAGTTTGAAAGGCTCACTTTGACCGGGCGTGTAAAGTTTAGAGCGGGACATAGGGGTTGGGGTTAATGATAAGCTCAGGTGAATTATAGCAGAAAATTGGAAAAATTCACGCCAAAACATCAAAATACCGTGAATTTGGGTGAAAAAACGAGCAAATTCACGGTATTTTTATTGAACTATTCAAGATTTTCGAGCAGTTCGTTCTGTACTAAATTCAGCAAAAATTTACAACGTTTGTTCATACTTCTTTACATCAAATCCAGTTTTATTGTCAATTACAATTAACAAGAAGTAGACGACTCCTTAAAAATGGCTTAAATTAAACTAAATTATTATAATTCTCTTGCATGAATTTTTATAAAATCATCAAAATTATTCTAAATTTTCCTCAAAAAATTCTTCCCACTAATCACTGATTTTTTGGTTTTCTCTTCCAGCTCGCAACGCGCATGTTTGGCAATTGCACCACCTTGCTTGGCAGGGATTTTGTTCTCTTCCAGCCCTGTCGCATCCATACTTTCAGCAATTTGTTCGGTGGCCATTTCCGCAAACGCCGTAAAAAACAGTTCCACTTCTGACATGTGATCACGCAAATTTTGTTTATCCAAGTTTTTCAACTCTTTATGTTCAGTGATTGTTAAATCCGACCATTCTTTGTGAATAATATTACTCAATAAAGCAAAATCTTTGCCTTCATCAACCTCATGCGTTCGCCAATATTCGGTTAATTTGTTACGCACTTCCTGCCCGCCCAATCTTCTTTTAATCCACTTCTCACTTCGTCCCATTTTCCGCCAATACTCCTGACTACGAATGATTGCTTTTTCCGGATCAGCCATTTCTTCTAATCTTTCTCGACCGACTTTGGCCAACCATAATTTAAATGGTTCGGCTTTTTTAGAAGGAATTGATTGAATCAAACGCAATAAGGTTTCTACATCAGCCGCATCACCAGTGTAATATTTACCATCATTAGCCATAAATTTCAGTTGTCCGATTTTTTCGGACAACTGAAAACCTTCCTCTGCTAATTTCACCTTTAAATCACTCCAGTACTTCCGGCATCTAACACTATCCGTCAAAACCCCAACCACATCTACCACCGAAAAATACCACTTTTGTTTTTTCTCGTCCCAAACACGACGAATTTTGGCACCATTAAAAAAGGATAGGGATTTGGCATCCATAAATTATTGTTATTTTTTTAAATTAATATTTTGTGGTAGGGGCGTATAGCCATACGCCCCTACGATAAAAATAATTAACGTTATTATAGCAAATCGAACGTTAAATTAACGTAAAGTTTTCGCGAGTTATCCACAGGGGTTGTAGAATTAAGTCATCCTGAACTTGTTTCAGGATGACCCATTACACCTTTTCACGATAACCCATTGCACCTTTTCACGATCCCCCATTACACCGCTATCCACAGACTTATCAATTCCCGTCTGCATCATCCATCGCAATAGCCGAATCCGGATCAAGATCATATTCATCCATCAAATCACTGACGCGCGCGGCGGCGTCCGCGTCCAAATCATAATCGTTCATCAATTCCTGCGCCCGGGCGTTATCGGGATGATACCCGGACAAGGGAAACGGATCCGCTAACAATGCTGACTCATCGTCCATACCGGCATCTAGGGACGCTTCTTCCAAATCAAAATCATGAGCAATATTTTTCTGTTGGTCGGCCGGGGCCTGAACCTTGGAACCGGTAGGAACGTGGGGGGCGGGCATAGGGGGTGGTGTTAAGTTTGATTAGATATAACAGTTTCGTTATTACCCAATTTTTTCAAAATTTCATTTTTAACAAATTCACGATCTAGATCATCGTTTTTTAAATGTAAAATTGACAAATTAATCTGATTCAACAATTCATCAATAAATTGATCTCGATCTTGTTTCTTTTGAATATTATGCGCGCTACCATCAAGTTCAATCACCAACAAAGGCAAGATTTGAGCTTTATCACAAAGCACAAAATCAGCGGATTTTCGATCAATACGACTACGATATGCTTGGGATTCTTTCCATTCGGCACTTTTAACTTTAATAAGATGACTGTAATTTATCTGGGGAAAAATAAAATATTGCTCGCCAAAAAGTTCAAGCAATATTTTATATAAATTAAATTCTGTACTTGTATCAAATAAATGCGTTTTCTTTTCATAACCGGAAAGATTGTGTTCTTTTTTATTGTCTTTGAAAAAATAATCCAAAGCCAATTTACCAATAACAAAAATAATCAAAAATAAATAAACCGGCCAGAGAGAAAGGATGAGTTTGAGGGTTTCCATAAAAAATTTGATTTTAATAATTATATTAATATTATTATAACACAAAAAATGTTTTAAACGCCACGCCGAAACACTAGATGTTGCGCTAGCCGCCACTTGTTAAATACTACATATCATGATATAATACAAAAGACGAAAAACAAAAATTATGGTTTTTAACCATATTTTTGCCTCTAACTCCGACTAACATTAAAGGTCGAGTTAGAAATGTACTATTGTTTTTCTTGATAAAAATATAATAGCACATTTACGGAATTAGGGGAAGTCAAATTAAAAAAAATAACCAAAAACAAATGTTATTTGATTATTATATAAATATAAATCCTCAACCTAATGGCGATCACGAAGTTCACAAATCTGATTGTGGACATCTTCCATTATCGCCCAATGCTATTTATTTAGGAAAATTCGCTAATTGCTATGATGCAATTAGTAAAGCAAAAGAAAGAGGATACAATACCGCTGATGGATGTTACTATTGTTGTAAACCATGTCACAAACAATAAAAACATAACAGTAAAAAAAGAACAGTTTAATTACTGTTCTTTTTTTTTACTAATTATAATTATTATTTTTTAAATAATAATCATTTTCTACATATTCAATTAGCAAATCATAATACAATCGAGCCTCAAGAGTTTTACCATTATCCTTGCCGTTACCATTACCGTAAACAACACTTTCTATATATCCATTTTTCCCTTTTATATTATAATTATTCCAGTTTTTATCAAAAAATTCAGTTAAGGCATCTCTACCTAACACCCCCTGCAACAACAAATTTGCTGCTTGTCTGTGAACGCCAAGGTTTTTAATAAGTTTATTTTTATGAACTAAATACTGCTTAATTTTTTCCAATAATACCAATAACTCTTTTTTTTGTCCGCCAGCAATTGATATTAATATAAATATACTAAAATTAATATATTGTAGAGTTATCAAAGTATGAAAGGATACACGATTTAAAATATCCTCATTAAACTTATATCCAAGCGAAAATTTAATACCTTTTAACAACTGCCTCAAATTGATTTGATCCTTTCCTGAAAGACTAATGCCATTAATAAGAAAGTCAGACAAAATAAAACGTAATATCCCTATATCAGAATCAGTTTTCAAATTTTTTCTTTTATCCCATATAATGAATTTGGAAATAATATCATCCACCATATTAATTACCACATTATTATTTGTAAACTCAAAGACCTCAATACTAAAGAACTTGTCGAAATAACCACAAGAATCCGTACCCTCACCATATCTATGATGGAATATACTTTTTAAATTATTGTAATCAGCCACCAATATAATTTTATCAAAACCAAATTTGTTTTTACCGTCTTTATCTGCACAAGCAGAAAAAACATTTAAAATTCTAAAAATATGCTCCGGATCCATTCTCTCCAAATCATCTAAAATCAATACAACATTTTTACCATTTTTTATTTCTTGTAATTTGCTTTTTATTAAGTCACTAATTAAATCAGTCTCTAGAACTTTCCTCTTCTTTATATCATCTAAGAAATCATTTACTATACCTAAATCCCCTAATTCCATTTTTCTTTTAAATTCTAAAAAACCTTCTACCAATACAATAATATCATTTAACGGTCGCCCCAACTTTCCAAAATAAGAGGACGCTTTTTTTATAATATTTGTCACATTTTCTTTCCCCCATAAATATAATAACTGTTCATAATCTATCATACTAGAATAATCATTTTGATTAAAAATATCCTTATGATTTTTTAATAATTCAACCAAAATATCATATTTTAAAAATTCTATTATATCTTCATTGGAAAAAATTTGATAATTCACAGGATACAAATGAAAAACTTCATATTCATTATTTTCAGTTTCAAAAAACTTATTCAGGAAATATGTCTTACCTATTCCAAACTTCCCGGAAAATAATATTTTATTATTATTTTCTATGGTAATGTGTTTTTTGAAAATAGAAGCCAAATTATTTATATCTATTTTAAATTCTTCTCCATTAACCGGTTGCAATTCGTCACTCATAATAAATTATATTTATTATTTAATTCAATCCTTTTATTGAACATATTTCTATTATTTTTTCTTCTATTTTCTTCAAATAACTTTTATAATCTTTATTAAAATAACTATCAAAATAATACAATACCTGTAAATAACTATATGCTGACAAAACTAATGTTTCATCAATTAAACTTGTATTGGGGCCAGAATCAACTAAAAAATTATTCGCTTCATCCATTTTTAAATAATCATTAAAAGATCTTGTATTAGCATGAGTAAATGCACATAATATTTTATAAATAGTTTTATACATATTCCCCCAACCGCATTTTTCAGCCATTCTAGAAATACTAATCTTAGACCACCCCCTATATTTATTATATTTATATTTTTTTTGAGCAATTTCCGCCTCTTTCTTTATATTTTTATATTGGTTATCATAATTTTTTAAATAATCATACATTTCTTTACGTTGAATCCAATCATAGGCAAAAAATCTTTTTACTAAATAACCACTTTTGTCAGACATTATATAATCTACTGTTAACGCTAACTCAAACAAACTGCGACTTAGCATCGCTGCATCTTGTCCAAAACCTCTTTGGCATAAAAACGAAATTGCCTTAGAAGTTTTCTCTGTTTTACCAATTGCAAATAAAAGCAAAGCTTCTTTCTCCTTTTGAGGCGGAGATTGTTCTTTCAATAACTTATCAGCGGCGTCGCTTATTTCTATTAATAAATCATATAACTCAACCATACTTTTTCTTTATTTCTTAATATCCCCCCTCAACCACGCCGATCTCCTTATCCGTTAAATTATATAAAGCGTAAACCATTTGATCAATTTCTTTGTCGGTTTTATCGATTTGAGATTTCAAATCTAAAATTTCCTTTTTATATTGATTGAAATAATCTTCCCATTCGTCCTGATCTTTTAAGGATATTTCAACTTTTTGCTTTTTTAGCTCTTTAATAAAATCAACAAAATCCAATTCGTAAAAATTTTCCAATTTATTAGATATTTTTGCCAAATTGAAGCTTGATTGCAGACGACTAGAAAATTTACTTAATTTATTTTGCAGTTCTTCCGACGCATTTGTAATCAAATCAGATCTAAAAGCAAATACTTCCTGCTGTTCGGTTGGTATATTTGGAATTGGAATTTGTTTTAATTGATTTATTTTTATATGTAATCCTTCTGGGAAATTGTTTTTGAACCATTTATTTACGAAATGGGAATTCAATAATGCCAAAATATATTTTAAATTAAATTTTTTATCGACATTATAAACCAACGACAATGTATCTGTTGATAAATATTTATGCTCATCGAAACAAGCAATTATTTTCTGGGCAACATCTTGAACGAAGATTTTAGGTTTCAAAAAATCCTCCAAACACCTTGGTCCCGCACCAACCTTTTCCATCATTAACTTTGGCTGGTACCAAATATATTTTTTAGGTTTTCCTACATAATATCGAAAAATGTCTTTTCCTCGTAATACGGGATAACAATTCTCATCTTTTCTATAATCTAAAATAAAACGTTTATCATCACTTGTTTTTATCCCTAATGAAAATTCCACAATATCGCCCAATTTTACAGTTTCTGTCTTAAAACAAATCGCTGGCTCAAAGGAAAAAGTATAATTTATTGTACTCTTAATCCTTTCATAACTTAAACTATGTTTCATTTTTTCAATCTTATTCACATTATATTCAAATAAATTAACTTTATGATTTCCTTTTGGAATAGAATTGCAAAGCAATATAATAACCGCTGTCACAACAGCATCCTCAAATACACCAGGTGGTAATTTCACCAAACTCAAAACAGATTTTTCTTCAACAAGAAACTTTCTAAACTCACTAAAACTATCAGTTCCCAGCCAAGAATTAGAAAAAATAAAATTCAATAAACCATTTGGTTTTAATAAGTATGTAGCCTTTTCTAAAAAGATACTATAAAGATCGCTTTTATTTTTAACTGTTTTATAATTATTTTGATAATATTGCCTTTCTATCTTATTTGGTATATTAGCAATGTTCACATACGGCGGATTCCCCACAATCACATCAAATCCCCCCTGATCCATTATTTCTTTAAATTCTGCATTCCAATTGAATGCCTTATCTCCTGCCACCGCCGGATCATCAATCAAGCTATTACCGCATTTGATGTTATCATCCAGAGCTGTCAACTTTTTATTCTTTTGTGCGGTTTTTAACCACAAAGAAAGCTTGGTAATTTCCACTGACTCCTGATTCAAATCAACTCCGTAAATATTATTCTTTAGAATGTGCTTATTATAAGCATCAGTCCCGAACAAATTACCCAAAATCGCACCAACGCGTTGATTTTCCGCCAATAAATAATCAAACACTTTTACCAAAAACGCCCCGGAACCGCAGGCCGGATCCAAAACTCTGACTTCCTGTAAAAACTTTTGGTATTTTTCATAGGCTTCACGTTCACGCTTGGCATAGGTCTTATCGGAAATATCACCTTTCAATTTGTATTCATTTTTCAATTGTTCTTCTTTTTCTTCCAAATACTTACCCAAAGAATTTTTTACAATATAATCCACAATATAATCCGGCGTATAAAAAATACCATCTTTTTTACGTTTACTTTTAACCGTCGTATCCTTTTGCACTTTCTGCTTAATTTCCTCCAAATCAGAAATTGATTGTTCAAAAATATGCCCCAAAATATTAACCGTTAAATCTTCGGAAAAATCATATTTCCCCAAATCCAAAAGTTTACTCAAAACATCATCTTTCACTTTCAAAGCCATTAAATCCGTATCCTGAGCAAACAAACCGCCATTATAGCCTTTGGGGATTTCCAATTTTTCACTGCCACTGTCAATTTCCTCAAAAAATCCTTGTAAATTATTCCACAAAGACCCGAAACTATCTTTGGATTTTTCCAAAACTCGTTTTAGAGTATGCTCCGGCAAAAGTCCGGTATCTTCACAAAAACACACAAAAACCACTCTATCCACAATTTTCTGAGCTTTTTCAATGCCAAAATCAATATTGCTACGAACACTTTCATTTTCTTTATACAAAGAACGTAAAAGATTGGTTCTCAATTCATGATATTCTTTATAAAACTTTTTACTGATACTCTCCGCTTCCACTCTAATATCACTTAACAATTCCTCGGTTTTACTTTTACCACCCTTGGCCACAAAATTATCCGCGCAAAGTAAATAATAAAATTTACGAAACTGAAAATAATTATCTTCCGGATTAACCAAATCATCCAAATTCCAAATTTCATAATCCAATTGATTGTCTTGAAACAAACGAATTTCATAAAAATTGGAAGCAATCACAAAGGGACAACTGGAATATTGCGTTTTGTATTTAAAAGCTTGCTGAATCGGACTCATATTGCCTTCGCGTTGTTGCGGACGGTCCAAAGCAATCCCAGCGCCCTTAAGTTCTACCACAGCTGAAATATTACGATCCTCACCACTTAAATATCCCAATAAAAGATCAGGGCGTTGGCCGCCTTTATCTTCGGTTGTTGGTTCGCTTTCCAAAGTATAGCCATCCGCCGGTTTGCCTTTATATCCCAACAAATCAATCAAAAACTGACTGTAGCGAGGTGCTACACTGATCTCTTTTTCTTGCTTTAAAGTGCCTTTGTGATAATAATCATACCACTCTTTAACCAACTTAATTTTATCCTTCAAATCAGGCACTTCAAATCTTTCCAAATTCTCTTTGATTTTACTGTTTTTAAAAATTGATGCCATATATGTTTAATTTTATGAAAAAATACTAATCAAAATCTTACTTCTAATTTAACACTTAATATCAGTAAATTCAAACTAATTTTCTCTGATTTGAGCCAACAGAATAGCCACAGAAATCATACTAACAAACACCATTATAATAATTAATAAAGACATGAGATAAATTAAGAATCTTGTTATTTTTCCAAGTTTTTGTTGAACACCAATAATTTTAATAGCACTATTTCCTAATTCAACTGCAAATAGCAAAAAAACCCCCGAAGAAATATAAGCAAAAACTTTTAAATAAAAAATATTTAATGCGAATGAAAAATAAAATAATACTCCTAGGACCAAGGACATTTCCAAAAGTCTAAACCATTTATCAACCAATAACCACCACTAACCACCACCATTTTACATCACTAATAGCATCTTCAATTACTATTTTTTTCTGTTTCATATTGTTCCCTTTAATAATTCATATTCATCATAAACACCAAAAACCCAGAACGTCAATTTTTGTTCTACTTTTTGTTTTCACTACCCCCCAACAACAAAAAAAAGCGGCTAAGAGATTCCATCTCAAGAGACGCTCGTAAAGCACCGATTCCGAAGAACCAATGAGTTACTGGCGATCTCTTAGAATGAAATCTCCCAACCGCTTTTGCGATTAGTCATTTATTACATCCGGCTTACCGCAGATTTCCCGGTTCGCCTTCCCCGAAATAACCGAGGAGAAATAAATGGTACGAGCTTTGCTTCGCACACAGATATAGTAGCACGACAATCCAAATAATGCAAGATGTAGGGGCGCAAAATTCACTTTGACTATTTTCTCCTTTTATGATACATTTTAGGTGGAATTGATACCGCCTCAAATAGTCCTATTTATTAGGTGCGTCCCCGAAAGGGGTAAGAGGCGGTATTTTATTTCTGTGATTTTGGCCAAATTTGACAATGCATCTCCTTACCGGCAATAAAACGATACATCTCATTCCAATCCTTTTTATTTTGTACTTTTCTATTAATAATTCCTGAAATATAATCGGCCAACTGTAATAAATTATTTTTAGCTGAATCTTGTTGCTTTAACTTTTGTAAAACAGACTTTCCATCTTTTTTTAAATTTTTAGCCAAATAACTCTTTAACCTTTTTCTAAAAATTGGAGAACCCGATTTATCTAAAACCACCACAGCGGAATCAATATAACTACGAGCACTAGTGAAAACCAAATTACATACATATTTATAGAAAGATTCTTTATCATTAAATCCATCGCCCCATAATATGTTTGGATCTTTATCTATAACAATGGAAAAATATGTGAAATTGTATGGTGCGACTGCCGCTAAAAATTTTCCTCGAATATTTTGTGAATTATGAGCAAAGTGAAACTCAAACATTTCTTCCCTTCCCAATTCTCGTCGTAATAAAGAAATTCTTTGATCACAAGCTGTCGCCTCATCTCTATCCACAAACAAAATCAAAGAAATAATAAAATAACGACTTGACCCCTTTTCAAGTTTACGACCGGTATCCCCTGATTCATCAACAAAAACTAACATTTTTAAAAAAATTATTTTTTTTATTTTATCATTTTATAAGTTTCCGGACAAATCTTCATTGTCAACCGATTGTCAACCAAAAAGTTTTTATTGTCAACCAATTATCAACCAAAATCGCCTAAAACCTCCCCAAATCCAATTCCTTGGTAAATTTTATTTTACTTACGAAATCCGGCATATGACTGATGACAATCAAAGCGCCGTCGTAGTTGTTAATCGCTTCGGCAATCACCGGAATATGTCTAAAATTAATATGATTGGTCGGCTCATCCAAAACCAGCAAACCCGGTTTCATCAAAACCAAACGCGTAAAAGATAACAAACCTTTTTGTCCTTCGGATAATTGCTTGATTTTATTATTCATCAAATCACCGGTGATCAAAAACCCGGCGGCAATGGAACGCATCTCCTGAATATCCGTGCCTTCGGTCAAAACACTTTCCAAACTTTCAAAAACCGTCTGCTCATAATCCAAAGTGGCGAAATCCTGGCTATAATAACCGACGCGCGTCCCCGGAAAAATCTCCGTGCCTTCCTGATTGTTCACCAAAGCTCTCAATAAGGTGCTTTTTCCAATACCATTCGGGCCGGTAATCAACAAACGATCTTTTTGACGCAAAATAATTTCCACGTTTTGCAACAACGGCTCATGATTTTTAATAATCTTCACCGCCTTGATGGTGACAATATTCCCAACAATCTGCTGCGCCGGAATCTCAAACTCACGAATCGTTTTATCTTCACGACGGACATCAACCTTGTTTTCTTCCATTTCTTCAATTTCATCTTGCAATTTACTGGCCAATTTACGCATTTTGCCGCCTTTATGGGCAAAGAAATTGACTTTCTCTTTATTGCTCAAAATTTCCTTTTCCAACTGGGCGTTTTTCTTGATTTCCCGCTCAATTCGCTTTTGGATTTCCTCCACCACGCTGTAATAATCGCCAACGTAGGTTTCAATCTTTTTGGTAAAAAAATCCAAATAAATGACGCCTTCGGTAAAACAATTCAAGAAATCGGCATCATGGGAAATCACCAAAACGGTTTTATCATAAGTCAACAAAAAACCAATCAAATGATCAATGCCGGCCTTATCCAAATTATTGGTCGGCTCATCCAACAACAAAATATCCGGATTTTGAATCAAAGCGTAAGCCAAAAGGACACGCGCCTGCTGTCCACCGGACAACTCGCCCACAATGCGATCAAAAGGCACTTCCAAATTGACGGCGTTCATCACTTTGCTGATTTGACTCTTAATATTTCCGGGAACGGTCACAAAAGCCTTGCCAAAATATTCTTCCAAAGTCAAAGACAAATCTTCCTTGGCGATCATTTGCTGAGCCGTGCCCACCAAAGCGTTGTTGGTGATAAAAACTTTGCCCTTGGTCGCTTGCAATTCACCGGTAATCAACTTGAAAATCGTGCTCTTGCCGGCGCCGTTTTGGCCCATCAAGGTGATTTTCGCGCCACTGTGAATGCTAAAACTCGCCTCATCCAAAAGCGGGCGTTTTTCCACGTATTCAAAGGTGACTTCATCAAATCGCAAAATAACTTCTTCGGCCATATAATTCATTTAATTTTAAACCTTGTGAGAGAATATAATCTCACATTTGCGAGGAAAAGTAAATGGTGGGGGGGCTTGAACTCTGATGCGTCTGAGAGTCGTCCCGCGAAACGGATTGGACTGATGGACTATGAGGGAAAGCGTGGTTACATTGTCATCCTGGAAAATTTTGCGTTCTGCAAAATTTAGGAATTTATCCTGACGAAAGTCAGGAGGATCTCGCCTACGGTATGAACGTGTTTTCGGCTGGGGGGAAGGGCGAATTGTCATTCGCCCCTACACAAGAGATCAGGGTACACGAACATTCTAATTTTTTTTTAAATACTATACTTTGACGTAGGTCTCTCCCGTAGGGGCGAATGACAATTCGCCCTTTCCCCTACCGTACATTAAACAACAAAGCCAAAATAAAAACCTCCCAATTTTTGGGAGGTTTTTATTTTGGCTCGGGGACAAGGATTTACCCACAGGGCATAAACTTCGAATCCTACCCCCTCAACAAAAAGAAACAAAAAACAGGCCATCGGCCTGTTTTTTGTTTCTTTGCTCGGGGACAAGGATTCGAACCCTGATAAACTGGACCAGAACCAGTTGTCCTGCCATTAGACGATCCCCGAATGATTGGGTTTATTATAATATAAAATGGGAAAAAATCAAATACTTTTGTTCTCCATTTTTCTCCCCCATCCCGCCCATTGGTCCGCGAAGGACATAATTTTGTGGTGAGTTTGAGTGGTTTTGGCAAAGCCAAAATCCGAGCACCCTGTTTGAGTCAACCGTTTTGTCTGCGAAGTAGACAAAACGGTGACGAGTTTGCGAGGAAACGAAAAACGAACCCAAAATTATCCGTGCGGACCAGCAGGGCGGCGTTTTTTGGTGTCACCTTTTGCACACGCAAAAGGTGACAAAAATAAATTTTAATTTTATATTTTATTTTTCCATCTGATACACATCCACCGTCTTTTTCACCAAATCACGCCAGTGGTAGTTTTTCAAAATATGATCTTTGGCGCGGCGGCCGATGTCCTCAACCAGCTGTGGATAATTAAATAACATCAACAATTTTTCTTCCAAATCATCAACATTCTTGTTTTCAAAAGTCATGCCATGATGCAACAAAACCTCCAAATTGGCCGGAATATCCGAACCAAGCACGGTCTTGCCGTGGGCCATCGCTTCCAGCACCACGAACGACAAACCTTCCATTTCCGAGGGCAAAACCACGAAATAGGCATTACTGTAAATTTCCTCCATCGCGCGCCCGTACAAATCACCGGTAAAAACAATTTGCGGATCATCCTGAGCGATTTCGTATAATTTATTGACATAATCATCAGTAAACGCCGAACCGCCGACGATCACCAATTTTTTGGAAGTCTTATCCTGAATGCGCTTAAACGCTTTTAACAAATACAAATGACCTTTCACCGGAATCAAACGGCCGATAATCACAATGAAACCGTCTTTTTCCAAAGCAAATTCTTTTTTGATCAAATCCGCCGGCACGTTTGGCAATTCTTCCACGCCATTGGGAATCATCGCGGTTTCGCGACCATAAGTTTCCAAACAATAATCATGCAAAAATTGGGAAACCGTCACGGTTTTATCGGCAAAACACAAACTGCTGCGCTCGGCTAATCTCAACATAAAGCGCGCAAACCAACCCCATTTCTGATGATAGCGATCAATGCTGTGAAAGGTGGCGATAATCTTATATTTTTTTCTGAAAATAAATCGATAAACATGAGCAATCCACGCCAAGAGCGTCGGGCCGATTCCTTGAAAATGAATAACATCATAATTCTGGCGCATGGCGTGCCAAGTAGCCAAAAAAACATGGGAAATCGTATCCAAATTTTTGGTTTTGATTGATCCCTTGTAAATTATATGAATACCCGGATCGGAAATTTCCGCCGGTTCGCCATTTTCTTCGTTATACCAACGGCGACAATATAAATACACTTGATGATTGTAAATGCGCAACCATTTCACCAGAAATTCCACGTGGCGTTCAATGCCACCGCTATGCGCCGGATACCCTTTTTGCCCAATATAGGCGATTTTCATATTTTTGTTTTTAGTTGTCATTGCGAGGCGCGACGCGCCGAAGCAATCGTCATCTCCCTCGCCAAACCATATATCTTCATCAATCCTTGGTAATACTTAATCGGTGAATGATAAATTTCCACATAAGCCCGGGCTTTTTGCCCCCATTCCACCAGCAAAGGCTCATCACCGTAATACAAAGCGATTTTTTGCGCCAAATCCAGAGCGTCACCGGCTTCAAACAAAGCCCCACGCGCCAAGTTACTGTCATTTTCCAACAATTCCGGAATGCCACCGATACGACTGGCCAAGACCGGCTTGCCCAAAGCCATCGCTTCCAACAAACTCAAAGGACAATTTTCATAGGAAATGCTCGGCACCACCAATAAACGACAATCGCGAATCAATTCCCGCAATTCCTCACCTTGTTTATAACCCAATAAACTGACTTGTTTTTGCAAGCCATTTTTACCGATATATTGTAGCAAATTTTCCAACAATTCACCAGTGCCGACAATCTTCAAAGGAATCTTTTCCGGCAATTTTTTCAAAGCCTCCAACAGCGTAAACAAACCTTTTTCTTCGGAGAGGCGGCCGACATACAAGAGCCCTTCACCCAAGCGCGGGCGGCCGTCCCAAGCGAACTGCTCCAAATCAATAAAATTCGGTAAAACTTTAATTTCATTTTTGATGCCACCCTTGCGCAAAGTTTTTTTCATAAACTTGGAAGGCGCGATAATCACGTCAATATTATTTTCATAAATTTGCCATTTTTTATGCAAAGTCATCTCCGCCGCCAACAAAGCACTGCTCCATAAACTACCCTTATGACAACGGTTTTTGATGATTTGTGAATAATCACCCTTAAAACATTTGGTACAAACTTGACCGTGCGACAAACAGGAATAATTTGGACAAACCAGTTTATAATCATGAGCGGTCATTACCACCGGCAAATTAAATTCTTTTTTCAAAAGCGGTAAAAAACTCGGCGACATTTGATGATAAATATTATGCAAATGAACAATTTCCGGTTTGGTTTTGACAATCAAAGTGCGCGCTTTTTTCTTAGTTTCAAAAGAATAAATGATGTGGCCGGCGGCTTTCAATTTTTTCCAAGGATTAAAACCGGCCCCGTAAAAATCCGAATTTTCTATAAAATATTCTTGATAAGGACTTTCCAAATTCTTGGGCGACTGCATGCTAAAAGGAATCACCTGCTGATCATGCTCGCGCAACAAACGCGCTTCATTAAAATAAACGGACTCGGCGCCGCCTTTTAAATAATAATATTTGTTGATATGCAAAATTTTCATAAGTCCTCTGAATTATAATATTTTATCGCCAAAAAAGCGATGGCCGCCGGCACCCACAATTTGGCGCTGAAATAATTGGTGTTAAATCCCTGGTAAAAAACCGAGCCGATTAAAATCAACATTGATAGTGCCAAAATGATTCGCGCGTTTTTCGTGCTGGCACGACGATACGCCCGCCACAAACGCCAGCCCAAGTATCCGAAAAATCCCAAATAAGCGGTTAAACCAAGCAAACCCTGCTCGCTCCCGATTTTCTGCAACAATCCGTGGGCGTCAAACGGCGTGCCCAAATTCTCGGTGTAAATCGGTGTTTTTTCCAAACGGTAAAAATAAGTGCCGGCGCCATTACCAACCAGCGGATGTTCCTGCCACAAAAAATAAGCAAACTGCGTCATTTCCCAGCGCCCCCAATTGGATGATTGGGCGGTGTAAGTATTGAAAGAATAATTGATCATATAGCCGACCAAAGGCAAAGCCAACAATCCGGCAATCACCAGGCCGGCAAAAAATTCTTTGGATAGATATTTTCGCAGCCAATAAATTCCTAAAATCGCCATCACGAACAAGGCCAACCAAGCGGTGCGACTAAAAGTTAACAAGGTAATCAAAATCATTCCCAAAAATATTGATAAATATGCCGCGCGCCGCCCCCCACGCTGCTCCATAAAAAACAAAAGTGCCGCCAGCGGCAATAAGGCGATCAATAATTCACCCAATAGATTCTGATTCAAGCCCCAAAATGGATAGCCGGCAATCGCGATCGGGTGCGCCCGATGAATGTGTTCAAAAATTCCCAGAAAACTCCAAGCGCCCATCAGCACGCCAAGCACGCTCAGCGCTAAAGCGACATACAAAATATTTCGGTAGGCGCGTGGGTTGCGGGCCAAATTATAGACCGGCAGGAAGAACGCGACGTAAGCGAATAAAATCGGCCGTAACAGATATTTAACTGATGCCAAATACCAAACGTCAGCGTTTCGCAAGGCTAAAATGCCGGAAATCATCAACAGCACGATAAAAATCCATCCGGGAAATTTCGGTTTCCAAGTTTTATCTCCTTGATAAAAATATTTGACCAAAACGTTCAATCCCCAAACGCCTAAGGCCAAAATGCCAACGATATCCGCCACCGGCAATTCAATCATGCCGCGCCCCACGAACTGCCCCAAAAACGAGTCGGGCGTGATGGCGTAAGTCCAAGACCAACCGATCCAAGGGAAAAAGAAAATCAAGGCATACAAAAACCATTCCGGTTTGAGCAAAGCCGCCCCCACGAACAGCGCCAATAATACCGCCAGCAACAACAAAACC
The DNA here is from genome assembly GCA_020724925.1 of Candidatus Paceibacter sp. Classification (GTDB taxonomy): domain Bacteria; phylum Patescibacteriota; class Patescibacteriia; order DYGC01; family DYGC01; genus DYGC01. The sequence continues at coordinate 38,274 of DYGC01000002.1, read as the reverse complement.
GGATGAATGAAAAACAAAACCGTGGCCGTGGTTAAGATGGCGAGAATCAAGAGCGGGTTTTGAAGGTTTTTGATTTCCATTGATCGTTATTAATAATTCATTTTTAGAATGTTCGTGAAATAGGATGCGTTTGTCATTCGCCCTCGGCCGTAATGTGTCATCCCGGAAAAAATTTTTGAAAAAATTTTTGTCCGGGATCCCGAGATAGCAAGAATAGCTTCGCCCACGGGATTCCGGACATTTTTCCTTAGGAAAAATTCCGGAATGACCTATTAACCCACATTATTTTTTATTACGTTTCTCATCCTGCACTCCGGCGTAGACCGTCACACCGATGATAATGCCAAGAATTAACAAGGCAGCGATACCAATCATCATAGATTTTATAATTATGAATAAAAAGTTCCCATTGCGAGGCGACGGTCCACCAAAACGTGAACGCCGCTCGTCATTGCGAGGCGACGGTCCACCAAAACGTGAACGCCGCTCGTCATTGCGAGGTGCATAGCACCGAAGCAACCTCGTGAATCAATACCCCACGTGATTGCTTCGCTGTCGCTCGCAATGACGCCATCACCAACGACTGCCACCACCGCCGCCGCTACCGCCACCGGAAAACCCTCCGCCCCCGGAAAATCCCGAGAAACCACCGCTTGATCCGCCGCTGCGATAAGACGTGCCCCCGCTTCCGTAACGACTTGCCACTCCGGCCGCGTGACCGGCTTGCAAGGCTTTGTTCAAACCATTCATTGCCAATGACAAACCATTCAAAGCGGTCATTGATTTCACCAAACCTCTTTTATCATTCAGCCATTCCGGCGGTTGTTTGTACATTTCCTTCATAATTGCCGCCCATTTTCCTAAAAATCCAAAAGCAATCGCATAAGGCAGCAATTTTTCAAACAAATCAGTCAACTCTCCAAACTTGAAACGTTCTGCTTCGGCGGATTTCAGATAATCAATCAAACCTAAATTATGCCAATATCCATCCAAACCCTTGTCTGTAAAAATTAACCAATAGGGAATCGCAAAAAGAACAAACAAAGCTAAAAATATCAAGGTTCCAAACAACAACAAATCATAATTTGGTGGCAAGAAAGGCAAGGCTGTCATGGCAGTCACTATCAATAACACCAAAATTACCATCGGCCAAACTTTAATCTTAAATACTTTTAATCGAAAATAAACGAGCACCATCGGCAACAATAAGCCAAAATAAGTATAAGGACTGATAAAATACTGTTTAAAAGGCATGGAGAAAAAGCCTTGCCACCACGGCACTAAAAACCAAAATGCCGCGAACATCAAAATCACTGACAAAAAAACTGAAAATCCGCCGGCATAAGATTTTTTAAAATATTCTTTTTCCACCAAATCGTTGCTAGCGGCTGTCCTTAGTTTCACAAAAGCCGTATACATTTGTTCTTTTTTGACACTGGACCAAGCCTTTACCGTGGATAAATCAAACTCACTTTTTCCTTCAAACAACAAAGTCAGCAAGTCTTTTTGATATTGCAATAAACCGACATCATTTTTATAATCACTTTTTAATAATTTTAGAACATACTGATCGGACGCTTCTTCGGTTTTAGCACGATTTTCAATTTTAATATATTTACGGGTAGCAAAATAAATAATTTCGGCTGTCCAGTAATCATTCTTCCAACCATGACTATTAATCAAAGCGGTTAAACCAGGCGGCAATTTATCAACACTATCATATTGCGCCAAGACTGCTCGCTCTTTACGCAAAGAAGCTCGCCACTGCCACACGCCCCATAACGAAAACAAAGATAACACAATTAACAAAACTAACGGCCAATAAATTTTCAACCATAAAGCAAAAGAAATTTTTTGAGGAATATATTGTTCCGGGACACTAACATAAATCATTAAAATTTCTTCCGGCATTAACCGTCGATTAAGGGAAATATCTAATTGTCCCTGTGATTTTTCAATCACGCAAGGATCATATTCAGTATAAGCGGAAACATAGCAACTGGCATGAATTTGCTCATCCGGAATATTAAAATCACTTAAATCAACGGTCACGCGGGCATCATTCACCAAAGCCATCCAATCATAATTCACCAATTCCCAAGCAAAAGTCGCCATCTGGTCTTTCCAATACCAAGCACCGTGCAAAATATCATAAGAAAAATCATAACGCGGATCTTTCAAATCATCGTGATTCAAATAAATTAAACCGGCCGCGTCATAGTAACCATAATCACCGGGCTTACCAAAAGCAATGTGATGATTACTGTCACCATTATCCAAATATAAAAAATTTCTTTTTAATAATTCCTCATCCCAATAATTATACAATTGAAACAATAATCTTTCTCGAGTGTTACGATACAAAGCATTAAAACTTTCCGTTACTTGAACGGTTTGACTATCAGGTAACGGTTTAAACAAAACTTTCAGATTATCCACCTGCATATTGGCATTGGGCACCAATTCAAAAGGCGGTGGTTTGGGTACACTTTCTAAAGGAACGCTGACCGCAAAAGTTAAACCTTCGGATGGCCATAAAGTTCGCAAAGTGCTAATCGTAATCTTTTTTTGCTTATCATCAATTTGTGCTAAACAATCCTGTTCTTTACTTCCCTGCTCACCAGTATAACAAATCGCTTGCACGCGCGACCAATCTAAATCCCAGGAACTCAAATCAATCACTACCTGACTTTTATCAATATAAGTTGGCCAATTATGACCGATAGCGTTCCAATAAATTTCCGCGTGATCATTAAAATAACGCCACATTCCATTGCCAATTTCCAAATTCAAACGATAATTTTGTGGTCCTAACAAATAACGATCAGCATCGCCGACGCGAATATGAAAAGCATCATATTCATGATAATAAATATTAGTCAAAGGATTATCGTCAAAATCAGTAACACTCACTGATTCATAATACAAAGGTGCTTGCTCCCATTCACTCGGAGCTTCATTATAAGGAATATCCCGAATAATACCACGGCTTTCTTCAGTGAACGTCACTTGTAAATTTTCTTGAACGGAAACGGCATAACTGTTGGCGATTGGCCTCACATAAACCTGATAATCATTAATACGCCAAGCATTACTGTCATCCTCAGCCCGTGCCGGTAGCACATTGAAAAACGCAAAAAGCCCCAGCAGGGAGAGAAAGGTGAGCACGATTTGTTTTTTTATTCGCATAGGAATTTTTTGAGAACGTTTATTTTTTAATCACGTGATTGCTTCGGCATTTTGTGCCTCGCAATGACGGCCTGCAATAACGCCTGTCATTGCGAGTGCCGAAGGCACGAAGCAAAGCAATGTGGTCTACCAACCACCGCCCCCGCCGCCGCCACCACCGCCGCCGGACGATCCGCCCCCACTGGAACCGGAAGAACGAGCATCTGACATGGCACGACTAATGCTGTTGCCCATATCATTCAGGGAACCGGCCAAACCGGCCATGCCCATCGTGGCAAAATCCTTATCATTATACCATTCCGGAGGAGTTTTGTAGATTTCTCCCATAATTTTCAACCATTTTTTTAATAAACCAATCGCAATGGCGTAAGGCAATAATTTTTCAAACAAATCAGTCAACTCACCAAACTTAAAACGCTCGGCTTCGGCGGTTTTTAAATACATTTCCAAGCCCCGCAATTTCCAACGAGCATCCAAACCTTTATCCGTATATTTGGCCATGCCAAAAAAGCCAATCAAAAATACCAAAACCGAAACTATCATCAAATTAATCAAATACAAAGGAATCAAATATTCATTCATGACAGAGGCAAAGGCCATGCTAAACCAAAGGGTTGCCAAAAAGCCAATCGTAATAAACAATGAAACATTGGGAGTTAAAACAAAATATTGCCCGTCTTTAACTTCACGATTAATTTCTTTTTGAATAGCGGAAAACTGTTTTTGATAATAAGTTGGCGTGGCCCGCATCACATTTTTCACTTCAGATAAAACAAATCTTTCCGGGTTATGATGAAACAATAAATCTAAAATCATCACTTGATAACCGGCTAAAGACTGATCTGTCAGATAATTTTTATTTAGCAATACAATGGCGTAATCATCGCTTTTCCCTCCAAAAAATCCGGTTTTCTCAGTTTTTTCAATTTTAATGTGTTTGCGCGTGGCCAAATAGATAATTTCCGCGGTTAAATAATCTTTATTATTACGTTGTTTTAACACTTGATACATCGTAGCTGGAGGTAATTGATCAACAGCAGTATATTCCACCACTAAAGACCGCTCGTCTTTTTTATCTTTCCCCCACTTAAACCAAACATAAATCATTGCTAAAAGCCACAAATATGGAATAAAGGCTAAACCATTGCCTTTGATCCAAAAAATCATCGCTTCCCAAGTACTCGGACGTGGCACCAAATGCAAAGGGACGGCCACCGCGACTGTCAAACCTTCCCCTGGAGTTAGCAAACGTGTACTTTCCACAAGCAATTTTTGTCCATCCACTCGTAAAGTACAATCAGTTCCCGTGGCCCCATGAACGCCGGTATAGCAAGCGGACGGGGCTTCGGCCAAGTTGAAATTAGCCCATTCACTAAAATCATAAATTACTGAAACTTTTTCAATATTAACCGGCCAATCAGTCCCAACCGCGTTCCAATAAATTTCCGCTTCTTGTTTGTCCTCAAAATAACGCCAACCACCGTTAACAATCGTGTAATCAATATTATATAAACGCGGACCGGAAAAAGTAGCATCCGGATCACCAATTTTTAAATAAATTTGTCCATTATCGCTGTAGGTGTAAGGATGACTGAAACCACTATCAATGGTAACCTTAACATCATTCACCAATAAACGTGCTTGCGTAAAGGCGGTATCTTTCATGAAGACCGGCATGTACCGATAAATCCCATGATGCAAAGTATAAAAATCACCATTGATTTTTTCCGTCACCCTAATCTTATAATCATTAGCAATTGGCTTAATTAAAACCTGATAATCTGTGATTTGCCATTCGCTTGTTTCATCAGCTTGACCAGCTTGCGGTAAAAACAAAAAAACGCTGACCAACAAAAAGGTCAACGCTCCACCGCGAAAAAATTTTTTCCAAAAATTCGTCCGCATAAATTAAAGTTTATGATTTATTTTTTGAAATGATGACTTTCCAATTTAGCAGCAATCACCGCAGTTAAAGGTATAGAAGCAATCAATCCCAAAGTGCCACCGATTGAACGAACAATTTCTTCGGCCACAAAATCAAAATTCAAGAAAGCCCCGACGCCCCCACTGCCGGCCCCATAATACAAAACCAACATTGGTAAAGACACACCAACGTAAGCCAAAATCAAAGTATCGGTCATCGTTCCCATAACATCCCGACCAACTGCCATGCCGGTTTTTAATAAAATAGAAAAAGGAGCGTTCGGCATATTTTTTTTCAATTCAGAAATAGCCGAAGCGACGCTCATTGCCGAATCCATCACCGCGCCCATCGCCCCAATTAAAATCGCCGAGAAAAATAAAGGTAAAGGATTGATATTCGGATAAGCGGCAAACAAGGCTCGACTGTCCTCCCCACTCAAACCGTTTAAATATGCCAACTTACTAAAAATATAAGTAAATAACAAAGCGACACCAATACCGGCCAAAGTTCCCAAAATGGCAGCTACACTTTTTTTACTACGTCCGCCAATCAAATAAATAGCCAACACTGTTCCCAAAGCCGCCACGCCGACGGCCGCCCATAAAGGATTTTTACCAGACAAGGTCAGCGGAATAAACCAATAAAAAATTAACAAAACCGAGAATAGCAGGGCCAACAAAGTTTTTAAACCTTTCCAACCGCCTAAAATCAACAAAAAACCGATAAAAATTGCGGCAATCAACCACAAGGTCGGAACACGATAATAATCCATCAAAAAATATTGGCGTTGCCCATCTTTCATCAAATCAATTTGCAACATCAGTCGCTCACCAGTTTTAACTTTCATGTCCAAAGGGTTGCTAGCCAATTCGTTGTTTATTTCTACGATTTCCCCACGCCACTCCCCTTTTTTAAGCTCTAATTTTACTTTTTGCACTGACACAAAACTCAAATTATCGCCTCCCTCTACACTGACCTGCGCTTCGCTCACGCTCAACACTTCCGCCGGCAAATAAACCGTTTCCAAAACTTCATAAGCATGATTTTCAGGACTAACGTTATTATCTACATTTAACAATCCCTCATCCAAGGTACTTGCCCCGGTCAATAAAGGGAAAAAACAAAACAGCAAACATATTGGCAAGGAGAATAACGATTTTAAGGTTTTAAAACTCATATTTTTAATAAAAAATAACAGGTTTTTAAATAAGCTCCCTGTTATTTTTATATCATTTATTTAGCTATTTGTCATCTTTGGAAAAGCTCACTTCTTCGCCCGGGGCCAAATCTTTCAAAGCACTTTTTGCCGGTTTCTGCTCATCATCAGCGAAGGGATTAAATGCCGGTTTTGGCACGTTCGCGGTGGATTTGACGACGTTACCGCCTTTCGTGTCAAACTCCCCCGTCATGGCGAGCCCCGCAGGGGCGAAGCCATCGCTTGAATTAGCAACGTTCGTGACTGATTTATCCGCATGGACATGATAATGAGTATGCAAATGTTCATGTTTTACTTTTTTTTCTTCCGGAACGGACTTACTAACGGCTACCGGCTTGCCCACGATTCGAATCGTGGCCGGAGGCAAGGGGCGTTGCGGATTTTTAGAAGGTTTTTGTTGTTGACGTTGAGCCAGATCCCCATAAAGATCCTTTAAATCATCCTCAAAATTTTCATTTTCAAAAGTTACCTTAGCGGCCGGTTTAATCTCCGGTGCTTTTTTCGATTGTCCCTTGCTGATATTAGTTTTCATCATTCCCCAATTACTCGCCTTCGGCGACGTCACTCTTTTAGCTTCCACTTTTTGGTTTTCACCAGACGGTTTTTCCGTTTTAACAATCGGCTTGGAAACTTGTGCCAAACGTTGAGTGGCTTGACGCTCTGCCAAACTTAAAGCTTTCTCTTCTTCGCGCTCTCGTTTCACACGCTTCATAAATTTATCGCGTTTCTTGACGCATTTTTGACACAAAATCGGTTTATCCAAACGCGGGGCGAAATCTAAAAACATATCAGCACTGCAAACATCACAAATATATTTACCATCAAAACTCAACTCTTTAGTTTTCTTATCAATATTATACCAATCAACCGCCTCATAATTAAATTTTCCTTCGCTTTCTTCGAGCGGAGCAACCACTTGTTTTTCCAACTTTTCAAAACCAGCCGCCTTCTTCACTTCCAATTCTTTTGGTACAGCAATCGGCACTTCTGTCACTTGAACAACTTTTTCTTCATGCTTGCGATCTTCACGCTCCTGCTGAATCATTTTTGTCACCTGATTTTTGACAGTTTCACTCATCTCCGCCAAACTAACATCATCTTCGTTCCCTTCACTTTTTTCTTTTGCTTCAGAGGATTTTTCTTCGGTGCTTGGCACTGGTTGATCATTTAAATTCCACCACTCCAACAACTCTTGCTCCACCGACGCAATTGGCCGCGAATATAATTTGCGGGTATTTTCAATCACCAATGATTCAAAACCTTCCGGCTTGGCGATTGGTGGTAAAGTATTAGCACTAAAACCTTGAGAAGCGACGCCATCAATCATCAATTTTAAATAAATATGATATTTTGGTAAATTAACAAAATCTTCTTCAATAAATGTCGGTGCGAATTCTTTAGCCAAATACTCAGCATCAGTGGCACCAACCCTAAAAGCAATCATCGTCCCGACGTTACCAAAAACCGCTGCCTGCAAAGTCTCCGGCAATTGCTCCACATATTGATGAGCCATTGTTAAATTCAAACGATATTTTCGGGCTTCTGATAAAATACCGGCAAAACTATCAGTGGCAAAATTTTGCAATTCATCTACATATAAATAAAAATCCTGACGCTCTTTTTCCGGAATATCAACACGACTCATAGCGGCCAGCTGAATCTTAGTAATCATCAAGGCTCCCAACAAAGCACTGGCATCTTCACCGACTCTTCCTTTAGACAAATTCAATAACAACACTTTTTTATTATCCATCACGTCTCGCAAATTAATAGTGGAAATCGGTTGCCCAACAATATTCCTAATCATGGCGTTGGATAAATATTGTCCCACTTTATTTTGAATCGGACTGATAATCATGGCAATTTCCTTTTCCGGATATTTGGAAAATTCCTTTGTCCAAAAATAACGAATCATCGGATCCGTGACATGACGCAACACTTGCTCCCGATACTTACGATCAGTCAAAATACGCATAACGCCCAACAATGTACTATCCGGCGCTTCCAACAAAGCCAAAATACAATTGTTTAAAATATATTCCAAACGTGGCCCCCAAGAATCGGCCCAAATCTTTTTAAAAACACCGACCACACCACTTGCCACGAGCGGACGATATTTCACATCCACTTTTTCAAAAACGTTAAAAGCAATTGGATAATCAACATCCGCCGGATTAAAATAAATAATATCATTGACGCGATTACGAGGAACGCACTTAATAATATTTTCCACCATATCGCCATGCGGATCAATCATACAAGCGCCATAACCATTGCGAATATCGGAAATAATCATGTTCTCCAAAAGCTGCGACTTACCCATACCAGTTTTTCCGATAGTATAAATATGCCGACGACGATCATCAGTTTTGATACCAAATTTTACTTTTTTATTACGAAAATTAGTTTGGCCAAAAAGGGTAATTTTCTCCGTTCCTGGTTCACCCATATTTATGTATTTTTATTTTAATAAATGACTAACTCACAGCAACTTTAACCAATTGGCAAATTCGGCGGCGGATTACCTTTATCAAAAAAATCTTCCGGTACTTCCTCATCATTATTAGACTGAGAATTATCAAAAAATTTCTCCGCTCCTTTTTTTTCTCTAGCCGGCTTCTTTGGCAAATCTACCGGCGTTTCCACTAGTTCTTCCGAACTCAATTCACCATTAACAATCGATTCCAATTCATCTTCCAACGCTTGCACTTTTTCCTCATCTTCTTTCTTCGCTTGAGCACGAGCTTCTTCCAAACGTTTCAAGCGAGCATCCCGATCTTTTTTGAATTTATCTTTATCAATCGCAAAACGCTCTTCAAAATAATCATTATCAATATCAAAGGTCAATTCATCCGCTTGATCCAAGTTTTTAATCATCGGTAAAGTCCCTTCGGTGCTACCCTTATCCTCATCACTGGAAATCGGCAAATTAACCGGGGCTTCACCTTTCTTGCTTTCAGTACGCTTCAACATTGCCAAACCAACCGTCTTCAAGCTTGGGAAATGGAAAATGGTCGCCAACTCTTCAGCGTTTAAAATAAACGGCGGATAAGTATCACCAATATTGCGTGATTTATAAGCACGCATCATATAACCTTGCTTATAAGCAACCTTACTCTTACGACGCCATTCAAACCAATAATCATTACCGGTTCCGTATTGACTCCAATATGGTCGCAAACTATTAATGACATTGGAATTAAGTTGTTTCAAACCACCTATCAAAGCAGACACCCGCGGCCCTTTAAAATGAGTACGTTCTGCCAAATAAAACAAACGGATATTACACATAAAACCGATTTTGTGCTTTTTATCCTGAATCGCTTTAATTTGTGTTAATTCTTCCGGTTTTAAATCCAACATTTTTTTCGGTGGTTTATCAGGGGATGATCCACCAAATAATTTCATTCCCAAAGCACCTTCAAAAACCGCACCAATCGCGTTAAACGGTGCTAATAAAATTTTTTGGGCCAAAGATTGTTTAGCGGCATTAGACTCACCTAAAATCTTTTTCACTTCGGCCTTACATTCATCCAACCAATCAAACCCCTCCGGCCGCACAATCACTTGAAACCACGCTTGTTCGCCCTTCCCAAGACGACTCATATTTTCCAAAACCAAAGCCAAAGGATCTTTAAATTCACTATCCAAAGTATGTTCAAAATCCAAATAGGTTCTAAAAGGATAAACGTGGCTTTTTACCGGGCCTAAATCACCCCCCTTCCAATTGTATTTATCATCAGGAAATTTTTCAGGAAATTCCTTGGTATAATCTTCCACCTCAGTAATTTCCGCTTCCGGATATTGAGATTGGACAGCTGCTTCCACCAATTCCCGAAACTGCACCGGCGTATAAACTAAAAATTGCACATGACCTTCAATACTGACAATTTCCAAGGCAAAATGTAGCTGCACCACCCCTTCCATCCATTTTTCTCGAAAAGTAATCTGACTGTGTGCCCCGGATAAATTAGTAATTAAGTTTTCCGCCGCTTTCGGAGTTTGTTCCGTATCATGAGGAATATCAATTGCCAACAAAATATAACGTTGCTGTGATAAAAATTTCATCTGACGACTACGCAAATACAAGCGCAATAAACCCCAAAGAAAGATCCAGACAATTACCAACCAACCAAAATCAATCAATAAACGCAAAACCAACAACGGCAAAGGTAATTTACCGAGTTGTATTAAATAAGCAAAAATATTGATCCAAAGATCAGCAAACCAAGTGCTTAGGGCGGTCAATATATCCCCCATACTTTTATTTTTAAATTTTTTATGTCATTTCCAAATGTCATCCCGAATTTATTTCGGGACAGGATCTTATCCAATTTCAGTATATCAAATTTTCTAAACTCTTTCCACATATTCACCACTATCAGTATTAATCACGATAACATCACCTTCTTTGACAAACAAGGGAGTCATCACTTCTAAACCATTTTCCAAAGTCACTGATTTACTGGCACTAGTGGCAGTATCCCCCTTCACTCCCGGAGGAGCACTTACCACCTTCAATTGCATTTTACGAGGCAAACGAATACTTAACGGAATATCATTACGTTTCAAGATCAAAACCTGTAGACCTTCTGTCAAATACTTACCTTCATATTCCAAACTATCATGAGGCATTTCAAATTGATCAAAAGTATTATTGTCCATGAAGACATAATTTTTGCCATCATTAAACAAATATTGAGCATCACTGGTCTCAACATTGGCTTCTTGGACCATTTCTCCGGACTTAAAGGTAAACTCCACCACCTTACCGCTTTTTAAGCTCTTCAAACGAGTACGCACAAAAGCACTCCCCTTACCCGGATTAACATGTTGAAATTCCACGATTTGGTTAATGTCATCTTTGAAAATGATGTACATTCCATTTTTAAAATCAGCAGTACTAATCATAAATTTTCACTTAAATTATTAAAATTATTTAAATAAATAGTTATCAATTTTCCATTCCCCATATTCCCACACCAAATTTAAAGTGTAAATACCACTTTCACCAATGGGGTTTTCCTCTTTATCAGTTAATTTTACATTGACTTGAAATTGCCCAACTTTGATTTCTTTCAAAACCGTTAATAATTCATAATAATAAAACGGCGTCGCCACGCTCGATAAAGATTTCCCCGCTAATTCAGCTTTAGCCTTAGCGGATAATTGACTTTCAATCGTTGCCCAACGACGCTTGGCATATTCCAACAAATAGTTATTCACAAAAGTTTTGGCACTTTCATAACGCTCTTTAGCGGTCATTTCATGCAATTCCTGATCAGGAACCCCTTCGGAAAGACTGGTCGGCAAAACCGGAGTATCGGATTTTTCGACGTTTTCTTCGTTTTCTTCCGTCGATTCAGTCTCGCTAGTTTCACTATTGGAACTATCAGTAACTTTATCTTCAGCAATAACGGGGGCGGAGTTGGCGTCCCCAGCTCCGGCAACGTTCGTGGTAGTGGCAGATTCGGTGCTTTCATCCATTACAACACCGAAGCGCGGGATCGTGGCAATACTGACAATCTTACGTAAAACCTCAGCACAATCATCACTGCTTTTGTTATTGCTCAATTCAGTTTTGTATTGACCCTGACGAATATCAAATAAATATAAAACTTGGCAACTGTCATTATTAGTAAAAATAATTGTCAATTCATTGCCATTCAACTGTTCCACCACCTTCCAGTTTTCCGCCGGATATTTACTGCTAAAACTCACGCCATTCGCTTGATATTGATAATCAAGCCAAGGATTTTCGACAATCGGAGCAATTTCTTCCGCACTTGTTGAATCCTGATTTAGTGGCTGCTCGCCCTCACTGACGGCCTTTTGATCAAACCAACCCTCGTGATCAGCAAAGTAATAAAAACCGCCACCCAAAATGCCGATTGTTATAATTAGAATCAATAAAGCGCGCCACATAAATTTTCTATTTTAATTATTTAAATTTTTAGGACAATCGCCACCATGACATTTTCCGGCACAAGATGGTAATGGGGCTTTTTGACCACGCCCCTCCCAATCCAAAACTTCAGACAAATCAATTTCAGCAATGCCATCTTTATCATTTTCATTAAAATTAACATCCAATTTACTTTTCAATAAATAATGTTTGGTCACCAAGCCAATTCCCTGTTTGGTTTTAACGCGCACCCCCACTGGCGGAAATTTACTCACCATATCCTGATAACCGCAACGTTCATAATTTAAACAACAAGCCAAACGCCCGCACATGCCGGATAATCTCTCCGACCCACGATGATTTAATTGTTGCAAATCAATCAAATCCGAACTGATACTTTCCAGTTTTTGTAAATGCGTAGCACAACACAAAGGACGACCGCACGGCCCAAGATCTCCGGTCAAACGTGCTTCATCGCGAATACCAATTTGTTGCAAACGAATCAATTTACGAAATTGCTGCGTTAAATCTTTTACCAATTCTCGAAAATCAATACGCCCATCAGCGATAAAAGTAAAAGTCAAACGTTTATCATCAAAAGAATAATAAGCACGCACTAATTTCATGTCCAAACCATGTTTGTCAGACAATTCTCGACAAACGCGATGCGCGGTCTTAGCTTCTTTTTCCAAATGTTGCCATTTCTTCTTATCATCCTCATCAGCAACGCGTAAAATTTCTTTTCCCTCAACATCATCATTGTTAGCATCAAACTCGTGGATTTTCTTAACCCGTCCAATGTCAACACCCAAGCGGTGTTTTACCACCACCAACTGATCAGCCCGCAAAACGCCAAAATCATCCGGCAACGGGAAAGCCTCACCATCACGAAACCATTCTGCCCATTGAATAATCGCTGTTTTCATATCATAAAAATTTAAATTTTTAAAATAAAAAATAACTTCACTGAAATCAACCTATTTATACTATTTAACAAGAAAAAATGAATAAAATCAAGCCTGATTTTTCAAAGACTCATTAGTTGCCTGGATATCCACCTCTAAGGTAAAACCATCTTTACCAAATTCTGATTTTCCCCCCTTGCCCGGCTTAAGAATAAAGCCCAAAACATTTTCCAAAATATTTTCCACCTCTTGTTTATTGTTACTACCATAACCAATAAACTTTCTGGAGTGCAAATCCAAATCTTCGGGAATGTAACCTTCAACTAATCTAGAATAAAATAAACTAACATAACGACGATTTTGGGTCTCCAAATATAATTCTTGATTTTCCTTACTTACCCCTTTAGAAAAAATCTTATTGTAACGATCAAAAATTTCAATTAAAGCAAAAATCTTATTAATCCTTTTAATTTTTCTTTGATTTTTACCACGCAACTCCTCATCATCCGTCAAGCCTTTTATAATTTCCTGAAACTTCTCAATTAAAAAGGGAGAATCATCAACGCATTCATCCTCATGAATCTGGCTTAACTTTTCAGCTATTGAAACAAATTTTAATAATTTTTCTTCCAATTTTTTCGCAGTAGCACTTTTTTCAAAAGATCGATAGCGATCTTGGTCTTTCAATTGTTCCTGGTAAAAATCTACCATTTCCTGAGCCACCGCCAAAACAAAGGCTGATTGACCTTCCAGAAAAGGATATTCAACAATCAAATCCTGATATGGATTAAAATCTTCGATTCTATTTCTTCGCTCCATAGGATTATCCATAAATTTGATAAAGGTTTATTAAGACAATTATAGCACAGCTGAAAAATAAAAAAAGAGGATTTTTCGTGTGCCTCTTTTGGTTTTTCCTCTTTATCTTAATATCTGTTATCGGTCTTGATCTTTGTTTGTGCTTTCAGCTTATGGAAGGATTTTCTTTTTGTCAAATTGACAAAATCAATTAAAAATATTCAAAGCATAATAATCCGCAGGCGCATAATTGTCCGTCAACAAAGGTAAATCATTATAATCAATCACGGCGGAATATTCGTTTTCCCAAAAAGATAAGTTCTGACTATCCGGACTTAAAGATTTATCAGCCACTAAAATTATATTTTGCGTTTGCTCCAATGGATATTTTTTATTCATCTGAAATAAATATAATTTTGGAAAAACAGCAGCATAGGTTTTATACAGGGAACGCAAAACTTTATTTTTATCACCACTCACCGGACTAATGATATTAAGAACCACTACGCCATCGTCCAATAAATTAGCCGATAAACTACGCACAAATTCCACAGTAGTTAGTTGATAAGGAATCGTGGCGTTGGCAGTGAAAGCATCAACAAAAATCGCGTCGTATTTTTTTTGATTTTTATTTAAAAAGGGGCGCGCGTCAGCCACAAAAATTTGCAAGTTGGGGTGATCGGCGTCCAAATAAAAATATTTTTCCGCGAGTTGCACGGCGGCGCCGTCTATCTCCACCACGTCAATTTTTTTATCAGGATAATTGGCTAAAAAATATTTAGGATAAGAAAACGCCGCCCCTCCAATCATCAGTGCCTGTTTGGTGTTGGCTTTAAAATCCAAAAACAAATCATAATATTTAGTATAATCATGCACCAAGTCAATCGGATCATCTAGAAACATGGCTGACTGGGCGGTTTGATAATCAGTTTGCCACAAACGGACTTTCCGACCCTGATAAGACAAACTATCATCAATCAAAATCCGGCTGTATTGCGTATCAATATCTAAAAGTTGAGGATTTTTGAAAAGACCAATAATAAAACTTCCCCAAATCGCTAGACACACACAAGCAAACAAAGCCAAGGCTGACTTTTTCCAAGAATCAGAAAAATAGGCCAGAAATCCCAAAAATAACAAAGCTAAAATACAAAACCATAATAATTGCAAATGCCCCAAAACCGGCAATAACAAAAAACCGGCTGACAAAGTGCCAACGATACTACCGAGCGTCGACCAGGCATAAAGATTACCCACTGTTTGCCCGCTCTCATTCAATTGCGTTAAACGCAAACGCACGGCGTATGGCGAAACAAACCCCAAAACCACGCTGGCCGGACCAAACAAGAGCAAAGCTGCCACAATCGATGTCCAATAAATATTAGGACTCAAATTAGATAAAAACTGCAAAACTATTTTTTGCAACAACAAAGTTACAAAAACAATCCCTCCGGCCACGAAAAAAAATTGACCAAATCGTTTCCAATTCGCTCCCCGATCAGCCAATTTTCCGCCATACCAATAACCCAAACTCAAAGCTCCCAAAATCACAGCAATCAGTGCCGACCACACTGGCAAAGAGGTTCCCAAATACGGAGCAAACATCCGCGCCGCCAACAATTCCAAAATCATCACCAAGGCTCCGGAAGAGAAAACAATCAAAGTAAGGAGATGTTTTTTCATAATAGATTATTTTATCAATTTTATTTCTGAATCGCGCAACACTAATGCTTGATCGTTCGGCAAACGATGTACTTGCCGTTGATATTTCTCTTCATAAGCGAGCACTTCCGTCTCAAAACTTTCCTCATAATGCGGCCACACCAAAACTTCCGTAATATTCAACGCGCGTAAATCTTCCAAACCAACTTCATTTTCATCAGCACTGCTTCCCCAACCAGCCAAACTAATATCATCCGCAACAATAATACTGCCGGCGCTACTACCGATATAGATTCCACCGTTTTCCAAAAACAAATTGATCTGCGCCAAAAAACTCGAAGCTTGCACAAATTTCAATAATTTAAAAGTGTTACCACCGGAAACGAAAATCACAGAGCATTGCGAAAAATCATAATTAAGTTCAAATTCCAAATCCACAAAATCAACCCTGGAAAAACCGGCATCCAAAAACTGCTGTTTAGTTAATTGATTCCAAGGATTGTTTTCTTTATCTCGCGAGGCGGTCACCACAATTGCCACAGATTTATTAATATCCGGTTGCATATCCAGCAACTCCGCGATAACCTTGGGATTAGACAAACCGGTAGAGGTGAGAATTAGCTTTTTCATAATAGATTTTTCCTTTAAATTCAATATCAAAATTTTAGCACAATAAAACCGCCGATGCCAATAATGACAATCACGGATTTTTCCCTTATAATAAACTCAAAATAATTATTGATCATAATATGCAAATTCCCAAACGTCGGCCGGGCAAGTATCAATCCTGCCGCCACGACCAACACATCACCGCCGCCCGCTACGCCCAACTGGAAAGAAAGTTAGCCAAACTCTTGGCAGAGCGCCCGGCTTTGATTGAAGAAGTGCGGCACGGCGCCAGCATGGGTGATTTTTCCGAAAATGCCGGCTATCAAATCGCCAAAGGACAACTGCGCTCACTCAACGAAAAAATATTGGAAATTGAAGACAGCCTCAAACACGCCGAAATCATTGATTGCGGCGGCAACACCGACTGCGTCAAACTGGGACACACTGTCACTTTGGAAAACAATGGAAAAACTGTCAGCTATCAAATTCTCGGCGCCACCGAAAGTAACCCGAGCAAAGGAATTATTTCCCATTTGTCACCGCTGGGCGCGGCGTTAATTGGCAAATCCGTCGGGGAGACGGTGGTGATAAGAGGAGAGAAATATGAGATTATTGAAATTAAATAAACGGGGAATCTGTCATCCTGGGAACCCGTTGGATAATTTTATCAAACGAGACAAGGGCGAATTGTCATTCGCCCCTACGAAAGATTCCAAAGGACACGAACATTGTTAAATCTTTGTTAAAAAACAAAAAAATAATAAATACCAAACATCAATTTTATTCTCTCCTGTAGGGGCGAATAACAATTCGCCCTTCCCCATATCACGTTATAGCAACACTATCTGTTATACCCTATTAAAAAATCCAGGATGACACCTAAACCACTGGTACCCAAATATCAAACTCTGAATCATCACTGTTATTTTTCCAACGTTCATCATAATATTCCACCCAAAAATCACCTTGGGTTTTTCCGGTTTTGGCGATTTCTTCCATAATCTTACCATAAGTCTGCCCCAACTTATCCAATGTTCCTTTATGAGTGAAAACCAAATAATGCGCCGGTGGCAATTCCAACTTCTCTAAACCCGCCGGCAAGGTTTTGGCAAAATCACGCACCTCAATCCCGGCCACGTAATGAAAAGTGCACGCCTGCACATTGTAATGAACGGAAACGCCATACAATTTCTTGTTGAATAAAGCGTTAGGCACGGTTTTTTCCAAAGCCATAAAAGTCAACCACGCCGGATAACAATCTTTGGCGGAATTTTCCACGTTCGTGTCCACCCCGACACCGACGATCTTCATGGCCGGCATGTTTAGTTGTTTGTAATCCATACAAGCGAAATTATGAATAATAAATTTTTAAATTATTTTCATTTTACCGCCAAACAAAAAAAGTAGAAATCTTTGTTCTACTTTTTTGTTCTAGTTTTGTTTTCCTAAAAAAAATTTATTTCAAACATTTTGGTACTCCCTGACAACCGCATTCGGTAGTTTCCCCTTCAACAACTATTCCACCTTCACAAAAACTTGGTGATGGCTGAGATAACATCGGACAAGAATCACATTTTTGAGCAGACCCCCCTGGGCACGGTGCAAACTCACAATCCGGTGCAGTACGACCAACAGCTGAGCCATCCGGACAAATCTTAGCGTCCATGGTGCAAGCGATCGGGGCTTCGTTCAACGGAGGATTATTTACTGCCGGTGCCCCTCCGCCCACCGGAAAACCACCTGGTGCAACACCATCCACCGGTGGCTGAGGCATTAATTCTTCAGGAATATTTGGCGCTTCACCACTTGGCACGTTCGTGGCCGGAGGCAGTGCTTCGGGGTTTGGGGCAGGTACTTTTGAAAAACTACACGCAGAAAAACTAAAAATCATCAAAGCAATAAAAAACCAGGAAAATTTGTTCATAACAAGTATTTTAAAATTAAGCTTTATTAATTTTTTTCCGCCCGGTTTTTCTTTCCACTTTACCAACCTTTTCCTGCAACGCTTCCAATGTGATTTTTTCCTGCTGTGACATCAAAAAGCGATTGCTGAAAATAAACTGGCTATACTCTAACGAATAAATATGCAAAAACGTCAAACCGATGGCAATAATCAACGGACCATAAATAATTCCCCAGAAACCGAAAGTAACTATGCCCCCCAAAATGCCAAAGAACAAAATAAAAGGATGAATATTGGTATGGCCTTTCATCACCCACGGACGCAAGACATTATCCACCAAACCAATCACGATTGAACCCCACAAAACCAAGAAAATCGCTTTTCCCCATGCCCCGATAAACATAAAATATAAAGCAATCGGACCCCAAACCAAGACCGTACCAAATAACGGAATAATGGAAGCAACCGCCGTCGCCAAACCCAAGAACAAAACCGGCAAACCGACAATCGCATAGGCCACTGAAGCGACCACGGCCTGGGCCACCGCCGTCACGAACGTTGCCAAAAAAGCAGCATAACTGACTTCTTGAAACTTCTTATAAATTTCCAAATCATAACGATCATGTAAAGGCGTCCACTGCATAATCCGCACCAAAATCTTCTTGCCATCGCGAAACATAAAAAACAAACAAACTATTAAAAACAAAAAGCTGGTTACCATTTGAAAAGCATTGTTGATAATGGAACTGGTGGCGGATATCAACCACTGATTCAAACCACTCCCAATATTAGTGAAATACGTTATAACAGTTTCCTCATTTAATGAAAAAGAGAAAAAACGAGAAATAAATAAATTAAATTTATCCACCCAAACTGTCAAAAATCCGCTATCAAAAATCTTCATCAACCAATCATAGAAACTACCGACCTGCGTCGACAAATATAACAAAAATAAAATCAAAGGAATTATCACGATAAAAGAAATCGCCAAAACCATCAACAATGACGCCAAAGACGGACCAATTCGCTTACTTTTTTGCATGATTCCCAAATACGCCGGATAAAAGATGGACGTGATGGCGGCGGAAATCAAGAAAATTCCTAAAAACGGTTTATAAATCACATACCACAAATACAAAATTCCCAGTAAACAAACAAAAAAGAAAACTTCACCTAAATAATTTATTTTTTTCATATTTGTTTTTATAAACAAAAAGCTGTGATGGTATTATAACACATCACAGCTTTTTTGGGAAACAAAGTTATTTGGTTTCCTTATGGGCAGTATGTTTACGACAATGTTCGCAAAACTTACTGATTTCCAAACGATCTTTAATCGTTTTTTTGTTCTTTCGGGTATAGTAATTGACTTTCTTACATTCGGTACATTCCAATTTAACCCGGAATTCTCGTTCTTTAGAAGGCATAAATATCTTATTAAAAATTAGATTTCTTAAATAAGAGAGCCGTTTCCGAGGATCGAACTCGGGACCTCATCCTTACCATGGATGCGCTCTACCATCTGAGCTAAAACGGCTTGGATTCCATACAATAACGCTATGATAACGAAATTTTTAACAAATGTCAACGTTAAAAAAAAATCGCCGAAAAACCGACGATTTGCTGAAAAATCAAGGACAATCTGCCGGACAATCGCTATGTGTTTCTCCGGGGTCGCAATAACCATCGCCGCACATCGTAATACGGCAAACCGGATCATCAAAACAAGCATCATCGGCACAATCAATCGCCTGATTGCCATTATCATCAATACCATTATCACAAATTTCCCCACCACTGGTATTAACGCAATTTGCCAAATTGAATTGGCAATTACTGGCACAAGACAAGGTGCCATAATCATAGCCCAAAGAAACGCAGTTTTGGCCACCCAGGTTGGCACCATCACAGCTTTCTCCGGAATCAATGATGGCATTACCACAATTACCCGTGCTACCCTGACAATCACTCGGACAATTAAGGGTAGTTTCGCCGGCTTCACACAGATCGTTGCCACAATTTCTTAAATACTGGCAATCGACCAGACAATTGGTAACATTTTCTCCGGACTCGCAATGACCATTACCGCAATAATAACAGGCGCTGACATCATACAGGCAATAACTGGCGCAACGTAAAATTCCACCCGTATAACCCGCCGCCATGTTGCGACACGTTAGACCCTGTAAGTTCGAGGCGTCACATTCTTCACCAGAATCAATCACGCCATTACCACACAGGGACGGCTCGTCACAGTCTTCCGGACAATTAACTTCATTTTCGCCCATCTCACACTGGCCATTATTGCATTGAAAACAAGAGCTCACTGTAAAAGTACACTGGGCCGTACAATGCAAGGTCCCGCCACTATAACCCAGGGACCAACAATCATAATCATCTAGATTCCAACTGTCGCACTGCTCGCCATACTCCAAAATACCATTGCCACAAACCGGTTCAACGCTTTGGCAAACAGTATTTTCGGCACAATCATAATCCTGACAATCAACCATTTGGTCACCATCATCGTCAAGACCATTATTGCAAAGCTCAACTGCCGGCTGACAAATGCTTGACCAAGCACAATCATAATCATCGCAATCGACATAGCCATCGCCATCATCGTCAAGATCATTGGCACAATCTTCACGTGGCGGGACTTCTCGCTTGCTGTCACTGTGGCAAGCCACAAAAATATAAGCGACCGTGCAAAAAACGGAAAAATAACGCATCATCCACCTACCTTTCCTATGATATGCTAATTATAGCATATTTAATATAAAATCAAGGTAAAATTTTGCTGGGTTATCCACAGGAATTTAATTGCTACCTTTTGTATGGACAAAAGGGCAAATTGTCATTTGCCCTTAAAAAATATAATTTATATATAAATCGTATTGCGATTAAACAAAAAAGTGATAATATATAAAAAATACATAAAACAATATTAATATTAACCGTAGGGGCGTATCGAATACGCCCCTACGGATTCGGCACAACATAACATCTACCAATTACAACCCACCCCCCTATGAAAAACTGGCAAAAAATTCGAAAAAATCCGGCCGAAGCCGTCAAAACCATCAAACAAGTTAACCAAATCAATGATACGATTCGGGAATTTTTCAATAAACGTGATTATTTGGAAGTTTACACCCCGATTTTGGTGGCCCATCCCGGCATGGAACCTTATCTGACACCTTTTGAAACCACTGCCAAAAATGTTCAGGGACAAAACTTCCCCGCTTATCTGATTACTTCTCCGGAATACTCCATGAAAAAATTATTGGCCGGCGGTTTATCAAAAATCTACCAAATCACGCCGTGTTTTCGTAATGAGGAAAATTTCGGCGGTCGACACAATTTGGAATTTTTAATGTTGGAATGGTACCAAACCAACGCCGATTACAAAGTAATCATGGCGGAAATGGCTAATCTTTTACAAAATATCAGTCAAAAATTGTTTAACAGTTTGAAATTTACTTATCAAAATAAAAGCATTGATCTGAGCCAAGTGGAATATTTGAGCATTAAAGAAGCGATGATTAAATACGCCCACGTGGATATTGATGCTTGCCGTGACTTGGTGCAAATTCAAAAAATCACGCAGGAAAAAGGTTATAAATTGGCAGAAAATGCCCCCTGGGATGATCATTTTTTCGCGATATTCCTCAATGAAGTGGAACCGTTTTTGGGTGAGGGCAAACTGACATTCTTGTATGACTACCCCAAATCCATGGCCGCATTGGCAAAAATCAAAGCTGATGACGACTGGTATGCCGAACGTTTTGAGGCCTACATCAACGGTTTGGAATTGGCGAACGGCTTTTCCGAACTGCTCAACGCCGAGGAACAACTGGCACGTTTAGAAGAAGAACAGGAATTTAGAGTGTCTTTGGGAAAAACAAAAATCGCCATTGATCAGGATTTTATCGAAGCCCTACGCTCTGAGATACCACCGAGCGGGGGGGTGGCCTTGGGCGTGAGTCGCTTGGCAATGTTATTTTTAGACAAAAAAGATATTAACGAGGTTTTGCTGTTTCCGTGCAAGGATTTGTTTTAGAGAAATTTTATTCCGTTTCCACATTGCCGGCACTTGGGTTGGGATCATGTGGATCTGGGCAATCGCCATCAAAATTAGCTTGGGCATTACAATAGGTGCCATCCACGCGTTTACACATGGGAGTGTCAGTGCCAACACCTTCAACTTGACCACCGGTAATGGCACAATAAATTTCCGCTTCATTATCATAACCGGTAATCTTACGCCCTCCGACCGGACATTCACCGCGCAATAACGCCCATTCTTCACATTGACGGTTATCTTCAAACAAACACACTCCATATTCTCCTAATTTATTTTGCCGAATTTCCAAAGTTCCACCTTGTTCAAGACAATTGACCGAAGCCGGATTCGCCATGCCAAGACTCTGTTCATTTTCGACAGCATCGAGCGTCGTCACTGGCGTTGTTTTTTCCGACTGACCAGCTAAAGGATTTTGGCAAGCCGTTAAAACAAACAACATCCCCAACCCGAAAAATAAAATTGTTTTTTTCATATTATGGTTTATTAAATTAGTTGATGTTTTATATCACAATAATAACAATAAAATGAAAACGCGTCCATAATTTGCCCAATTTCGCACAATATAATACAATAAAAGTAAGCTTTAAGAATTTAAATACAAACTTATGCCCCATTATTGGCACGACATTGAAATCGGCAACAAAACGCCGGAACAATTCAATTGTATCATTGAGATTCCTTGCGGCGGCAACAATAAATATGAAATTGACAAGAAAACCGGGCTAATCGCCTTGGACCGCGCCAACTACAGCTCCGCGCCCTACCCGTTTGATTATGGTTTCATTCCGCAAACCTTATGGGAAGACGGCGACGCACTGGACGTGATTGTCATCACCACTTATCCGCTCCACCCGGGAGTTTTGGTAAATGTGCGGCCGGTGGCCCTCTTGGAAATGTATGATGACGGGCAATCGGACTTTAAAGTGATCGGCGTGCCGGTCAAAGATTTGCGCTGGACCGATACTTTAGATGTCAAAGATTTGAACAAGCACACCTTAAAAGAATACATTCATTTTTTTGAAACATATAAAGAACTGAAAGGCGACAAACACCAAGTGGAAATCAAGGGTTTTAAAAACAAAAAAGCCGCCATGGCGGTCATTCAAAAAGCGATGAGAATGTATAAGAAGCAATTTGGAAAATAAAATTTTAATCAAATAAAAATTAAATTATGCCTGTCAGTGAACACAATTGGGAAAGATTCTTTCAACAACAAGCGGAAAGTCATGAAAAACCGGAAAAAGAGGGAGTGGTAGAAAAAATTAAGCATGGAACCAACGACAAGTCAAAACAGGAAAAAAAACCACCCAGAAAAAAAATAAATATTCTCCCGGAAAATGCTCATCCGCTTGCTTTAAAATTAATAAACAACAAGAATTTCAAAAATAAACTGAAAGAATTTGTGGCTGAAATCATTGTTCATGGAGAAAACATCACCCGAGTTGATGTAGTGATTGAAAAAAATAATGACAAACAATTACTGGAGGCTTATGGCATAACAAAAGAACATTTCAAAGATATTTCTAATGGTAATTTAACTTCCTTTGATTTAGCAGCCGATGGCCCGGATTTGGCGATTTATTTCAAAAGAGCAAGCGGCGAGCCGGCGATTAGACCAATAGATGATAAAAAATTAGCGACTATTTTAAATATCATTTTAAACACTCGTCCGGAATTTGCCAAACCGAATTTGCAATCTGATATTGAGATCAAATAATTATATAAACCCCCAACTATTACTTCTTATTATTTGATTACCGATCCTTTATATTTCAATTTGAGAAATCCATAAAACCCAAATATTAATCTAAAAAAGAGGAAACCGATATTATAGATCCTATCAAAAAAGGAATTTTTATTTACCTTTGTAAATGAAGTTATTGTATCAATCAATTGTGGATTTTTGATTGCCGATGAAAAAAGCAACATTTTGGCAGTAACTAGGTGCGGCCCGGGGAAATGCCACGAATCATGAAATGCTACCACTCCTTGATCAACAACCTTTGCAAACCATAATTTATAATCAAGATTTACAAATTTGTATTCGTGAGCCCCATCAACAAACAGAAATCCTATCGATTTCCGGATATTTTTTGATGCTTCTTCTGATGTTTTACGAATTGGCTCAACATATTTTTCCACTCCAGCATTTTTGATGTTCTGCAAAAATTCTTGATACGTATCGACTTTACCAAACATTTTTTGATGCTCTGATGAACCAATATGTGGGTCAACCGCATAAACCTGAACTTCATTACCTTGTTGCGTGCCTTTACCAAGACAAATTGTCGATTTCCCTTTCCACGATCCGATTTCCAAAATTGCATTCCCGGGTCTCACTTTTTTTGCAGTTTCGTAAAGAAAAATCCCTTCAGCTTCAGTAAGCCAACCCTCAACTTTTGCAATATTGTTTTTAAAATTTAACATAGTAATACTTAAAAAATTATATAAAATTTTCCCTCTATCATTTGAACGCTTTTTTAAAAAAAATTCGGGAACAAGCACTGCCCCCAACAATGTCACTGATAAAAAAATTTAATGGCCTGACTGCAAGTGTCTTGCAGTGAAGAACAAATCAGCACATCCGGACAATCTTGGCCAAGACGTCTTCTGATATATCTCTCATTACCGAAGCCAGGCTCAATGCCGATCACCAATTTTGCTTGATCGCGTTCGTGACGCACTTTCCACTCGCCCAGTTCAAAGCGCGTGGTTTGCGCGTAGGCTCGATTGGGAATGTGCTCAAATTCTTTGGCTAACCAGAACATCACCACTCCCGACGCCCCCGCTTTTCTCAAATAATGAGTTTCCCAATCAACTTGGGCTTCATATTCAGCCTTGCCGAATTCTTCCATTATCAAGGTCGGCCGTCGCGGACAGGCAATGTTTAGTGTTTCATCAAGCTCTTGAATGATTCTGATCGCTTCATCTTGCCAACGACTGGCGCCCTGAATCGGACCGGCTAAAAAGATCACGCCGCCCGACACATCAATGATGCTTGGTGGATACAGTACTTGTCCCATGGGTTTGCCTCCTTTGTGTGATTAAAAAATTTTCAAGTATATAATACCACGCCATTCAAATTTGTAACAATCATAATTTTTTATTTTTTTTCCCGTTAAAAAGCGCCATGGATAAAAAATCATAAAACTTATTTTTATAAAAAACTTCTTCTTTCATTTCACCTTCAATAACAAATCCCAAGGATTTATACAAATTAACTGCCGCAACATTGTCCTTAATGACACCCAAGTTGATTTTATGGAGTTTTAATTTATTAAACCCATAATCAATGATCCATTTTATGACAATTTTTCCGATCCCTTTACCACGATAATCGTCTTCCCCGATAGCAATAAACAAATCCGCATTTTTATTGATTTTGCTAATGTTTGACAGCCCCATAAAGCCGATTGGCTTGGTATTGTCGCAAATGGTGAAAAACTTTTTATTTTTATCTTTATTATAGTTATCAAACCATGCCTTTTCTTTTGGCAAGCTTGTTTTTTGCCCTAACTCATCACCAATAAATTTATTAACATTAGGATTACTTAGCCACTTAACGCGGCAAGGAATGTCTTTTTTCAAATGTTTTCTTATTTTTATCATATGGGAATCAAAAAAATTATAGAATTATTATCTCAAAATTACCAATAAAATCATACCTTTACAACCAAACATTGGGTGCCGGACATTTCTATCACCGGCTCTGGTTTATCTTTAAAAAAATCATCAAAGGCCTTCCTAACTCCGGGAGCAGATATATAATCATGAGAAATGATTATTCCCCCTTTGCTCATTCTTGGATAAAAAAATTCAATACTGGCTTTGGTGGCTTCATACAAATCAACATCAAGATTAACAAATGAAAATGTTTTGTTTTTTATAGGCTCGGCAGTCGCGGGAAAAAGTCCTTTATACAAATAAACATGTTTAAAATTTTTTAAATAATCTTTGACATACTCAAACGTCGAAGAATATTGCCCCTTTTGAAATTGTTTAGGATTGTCCGACTGAGATAACTCCGGCAAACCTTCAAAAGTATCAAACAAATGGAGAGTTTTGTCGCCTTTGGCTTCACAAATTAATTTTGCAGAGCCCCCTCGATAACTGCCAACTTCGGCAAGATCGCCATTTATTTTTTCCGTCTTTTTAACAGCCATAAACAACTGATAAGCTTCATTGTCAAACAATAACATTTCCGTTTCATTATTGATTTTTTTTATCAAATCAAAAACCTTTGCCCTTTCTGAATCATTATAAAAAACCACCACTCCGTTCTTGCTGGCAAGAGCATAATTAATGATTTTCCTAAGCATTTTTCTCGGATACAAAAGAATTCTGGTATTGGCCATCCATTTGATGATTTTTTTTCCGAGTTTCTTTATCATAATTTTGTTACTTTGAGACAATTGAAAATTCTAAACCTACTGTTTCTTATATTCTGATTTTAATTTGGAAAAACACAAAGTATTACGAAAACCATTGAAATGTTCGCTAAAAGAATCCTCTCGCAACAAACCTTCTTTTTTATAAGAACATTTTTCCGCCACCCCCGCTGACGCGAGATTTCTTTCATCACATTTAATTTGAATTCGATTTAACCCAAGATTTTCAAAGGCTTCTTTTTCCAAAATACCAACCGCCTCCGTGGTATAACCGTTTCTGGTGTGTGATGCGGCCAACCAATAACCAATTTCCGCTGATTTCTTTTTGCCATCAATATTAAAAAGAGAAATATTACCAATATATTCCTTATTAATAAACAAACTATACGTAACAATTGTCCCCTTTTTAGTTTTCTCTTCATCATCAAACAAATATTTCAGGCTATCTTCCACTTTTTGCGTTAATTTCGGCCAAGGAAACCAAGGTTCCAAGTGCTGTCGATTCTTATCAATCGTTAAAAACATAATCTCCGCCAATCCTAGAGTCGGTTTTGCTCTTTTTAACAACAAACGTTTACCTTTAAGTTGATTTTTAAATTTCAACGACATATGTTTAAGAATCACGAATAAAACTAAACCCTAATAAATCTTGCGAGCAGCTCGGGGATAAGGAATCACGTCCTTAACGTTCTTCATGCCGGTAAGATACATAATCATTCTTTCAAACCCTAAACCAAAGCCGGCGTGCGGTGCCGAGCCCCACAAACGTGTCTGCAAATACCATTCATACAAAGATTTTTCCATTCCTTTAGCTAACATTCTCTTTTCCAAAAAATCATAACGCTCTTCTCTTTGACTCCCGGAAATGATTTCACCAATCCCCGGCACCAACAAATCAACACAAGCCACTGATTTACCATCTTCATTGATTCTCATGTAAAAAGACTTGAAATTTTCCGGATAATTAGTGATAAACACCGGTTTCTTAAAATGCTCATCAACTAAATATCGTTCATGTTCCATGGTTAAATCTTCTCCCCACTTAGGCTCCACTTCAAACTTACGATCGGCCTGTTTCAAGATCTCAATTGCCTCAGCAAAATCAATTCTTTCAAATTTATGATCCAACAACACCGCATAACGATTATCTAATTCCGGTTCAATAAAATTTTTAAAGAATTCCAACTCTGACTGGCAATTATCTTTGATTTTTCTGGTAATGTTTTTGATAAAATCCTCAATTAATTCCAACAAATCATCCAAATCATAAAATGCCATTTCCGGCTCAATCATCCAAAATTCAGCCGCGTGTCGTGGTGTATCTGATGGATCAGCTCTAAAGGTTGGTCCAAAAGTGTAAACCGCCCCATGAGTAAGAGCAAATGGCTCGGCTTCCAACTGTCCACTAACTGTCAAATAAGCCGGACGCTTGAAAAAATCCGCTGAATAATCTAGGCCTTTTTCCTTAACTTCTTTTAAATTTAAAGTGGTAATTTGAAATGCCTCACTGCCTCCCTCACAATCATTTAAAGTGATAATCGGCGAATGAATATACAAAAAATTTCTGTCCTGGAAATAATCATGAACAGCTTTTGCCAATTTACTTCTCACCTTAAACGTGGCAAAAAAAGTATTTGTTTTACAGCGTAAATGAGGAATCTCACGTAAAAACTCCAAGCTATGTCGTTTCTTTTGAATTGGATAAGTTTCATCAGCCAGGCCAACAATTTTCACTTCTGAAACTTGCATTTCGCAAGATTGATCCGCCCCCGGTGATTTCACAATCAAACCTTTAGCACTGATACAAGTCCCGGTTTGCATTTTTGATTCATCAATTGATATTGATTGCATGTCAATTACCAACTGCAAGGATTTAAAACTAGAACCATCATTTAACTCAATAAAACAAACATTTTTACTAAAACGAGAAGTTCTAATCCAACCATAAACAAACGCTTCCTTATCTAGCCAATCACTGCTTAAAATATCGGAGATTTTTACACGATTCTTGTTAATCATATTTTTCATTTATAATTAAATCTTCTTATCTTATTACAAAAATTACTCAAAATTACCATTTTTTTTCTTTAAGTGAGTGTATAGTGCTTTCCACTGATTCAAGATGACTGAACAATATTTCTTTTAACATAAAAACTGCATTTTCTAAAGTTTTATTATTTGCGATAAGATAGTCATTGCACTTTTTCAACAATTCGGATTTTTCCACTTCTGATAATTCACTAGCACTGGTAACTTCAGACAATAATTGATGAACCTTTTTTATTACTCCAACAGACATCTCCAAAGTTCTGATCTTACTGATTTCCAAATGTGCATCTACTTGTCTTAAAAGCTTTTCTCTTTCGTCAGAAGAAATTTGTGTTCCATCGTGTGGGGGGACACTGCCCTTTTCTAAAGGTAATTCCATAAATTTATCATTATTTAATAACAATTAAATTATAACAAAATTAATCTTACCCGTCTATCAAAAAATCCCCCTCGGGCGTATGCAATACACCCCTACGGGGGATTTTTTGGTATTTTAATCAGTTGCCTTTATTAATCCGTGGCTTTGGCGTCCAAGCCGGCTTCTTCCGCTTGTGCAGCGTGTTCCAAACGCCATTGCTCATCATCTTTACCCAACGGTGCCGGGCCATATTTCTCCACCAAATCAACAAAACCTTCACCTTTTCTTTGGAAACCAGTACCAGCCGGAATCAAACGACCAATAATGATATTCTCTTTCAAACCTTCCAAACGATCAACCTTACCGGTCAAAGCAGCATTGATTAACACTTTAGAAGTTTCTTGGAAAGACGCGGCCGCCAAGAAACTGCTGGATGACAAGGACACCTTGGAAATACCCAAGAGCAATTCCTGATAAGTGGCTTCACGACCACCATCCTTGCTAACCAAACCATTTTGATAAACCACTTCTGCTTTTTCAGCAATTTCTCCCGGCAATAAATCAGTATCACCGGCATCAATCACCAAAACTCTAGAGAATAACTGACGAATCACGATTTCCAAGTGTTTATCATTTAATTTTTGACCCTGAGAAGCGTAAATATTTTGCACTTCACTGATCAAATAATTTTGCACGGCTTCGCGACCACTCAATAAATATAACTGCTGCAAATCCAAAACACCATCAGTCAATTGTTGTCCTTTTTCCACCTTTTGACCATCCTTAATCCACAATACATAATTTGGCGGAATAATGTATTCCAAAACAGAATCAACCTTGGTCAAAATCTCCATTTTAGCTTTAGACAAAGTAATCACTTCGCCGGCGCTACGAGATTTAACGGTTTTACCAGCAGAATCCTTATATAAAGGTGTCCCCTTTTTTACAACTTCCCCTTTATTAACCAAGATTTCACCACCAGATGGTAACATATAAGTATCTCGATCTTCGGCATTATAAGCAATTTGCACCACTTTTTGTTTATAATTACTACCCAATAATTTAGCGTTGCTCTTGGTGGTTTTTACCATTTCATCACTACTGATAACCCGCGCCACGCCCTCGGCTTCGGCCAAGAACGCCTTATGTTTTGGTGATCGGACTTCAAAAAGTTCTTCTACACGAGGCAAACCCTGAGTAATGTCGGAGCCGGCCACACCACCGGAGTGGAAAGTTCTCATAGTCAACTGCGTTCCTGGTTCACCGATGGATTGTGCGGCCATAATACCAACCGCTGTACCCAATTCAACCGGTTGATGTTTGGTCAAATCAGAACCATAACACTTGGAACAAACCCCTCGACGTAACTTACAAGTCATCACCGAGCGAATGCGTGCTGATTCCAAATCAACATCTTTTAGAGATTGGACCAATTCCTTAGTCATGAAAGTATCCCCTTTAACCAAAAGCTTTCCGGTCTGCGGATCCTTAATATCATCCAAAATCCAACGACCTTGCAAACGTGCCACCACGGTTGTCCCAATAGTTTCGCTATCTTCTTTAGTAATCACAAAACCTTCATCATCATGACAATCATCATCCAAAATAATAATATCTTGAGAAACATCAACCAAACGACGAGTCAAATAACCAGCACTGGCGGTACGTAACGCCGTATCGGACAAACCTTTACGAGTACCATGAGTAGAAATGAAATATTCCAACACGGTTAAACCCTCCTTAAAGTTGGAAATAATCGGCAACTCAATAATGTCGCCGGATGGATTACTCACCAAACCTTTCATACCGGCCATCTGGGCTAACTGCCCCCAAGACCCACGAGAACCGGAAATAATCATGCTGTAAACAGAACCATCCTTATCCAAAATTTCTTGAGACATCTTGGAAACACGATCTTTCACACCAGCCCAAATAGAAACGATTTGTGAATGTTTTTCATCCTTGGTTAACAAACCCATATCATATTGGCTTTCCACTAAATCAGCTTCTTTAATGGCTTCATCAATCAAACTATATTTTTCCTTCATTACCGGAATATCATCCATGCCCCAACTATAACCAGACTTAGTAGCATATTTAAAACCGGTGTATTTGATACGATCTAATAATTTGGCGACTTCGTCAAAACTAGCACGATCTAATAATTCAGAAACAATCGCACTGATTTTTTTCTTATCCACCAATTCGTTATAATATGGCAATTCTTCCGGCATGATTTCGTTAAAGAAAACTCTACCCATGCTGGTTTCCAAAACCATTTCTTCTTCGTTAGCTTTGGCTTTCATCTTGACCATAATCGGCTCACGCAAGGACAAATGGCCTAAATTATAAGCCATTTTTGCCTCATTCACAGAAGAATAAGTTTTCTTGTTCGCCCCCTCTGGCAAAGCTTCCAAACCGGTCATATAAAATACGCCCCAAGAAATATCCATTGACGGACTGGAAATCGGAGCCCCGGTCGCGGGTTTTAACAAATTCTTGGTGGCTAACATCAATTCCCGTGCTTCAATACGAGCTTCTTCGGTTAACGGCACATGAACGGCCATTTGGTCACCGTCGAAGTCGGCGTTAAAGGCGGAACAAACCAATGGATGCAACTGCACCGCTTTACCTTCCACCAAAACCGGTTGGAACGCTTGAATACCCAAACGATGCAGGGTCGGAGCGCGGTTTAACAAAACATAAGCATCAGCGATGATTTCATCCAAAATATCCCAAACTTCGCTACGATTGGATTCAATAAAACGATTAGCACTACGAATATTATAAACCATTTCCCGTTGAATCAATTTACTGATAATAAACGGACGGAATAATTCCAAAGCCATCCCCTTGGGCACGCCACACTGATACAAACGCAAATGTGGACCAACCACGATTACGGAAAGACCGGAATAATCAACGCGTTTACCTAACAAGTTTTGACGGAAACGACCTTGTTTACCTTTCAAAATATCAGCTAAAGATTTCAAAGCACGTTTTTGTCCGGTAGAAGCAACGGTTGTCTTAGTACGACGAGCACTATTATCCAACAAAGCATCAACTGCTTCTTGCAACATTCTTTTTTCATTGCGAACAATCACTTCCGGTGCACTCAAATTTAACAATTTTCGTAAACGGTTGTTACGGTTAATCACACGACGATACAAATCATTCAAGTCGGCAGTGGCAAAACGTCCACCATCCAACGGCACCATCGGACGAATATCCGGAGGAATCACCGGCAAAACTGTCAAAATCATTGATTCTGGACGAATATTATTACGATGCAAAGCCTTTAATAATTTAACGCGCTTAATCAATTTCTTTTGTTTGGCACCACCGGCACTTTCCAATTCTTCATTCAATTCAGCGATTTTTTCTTCCAAATTAATATTGGATAACAAACGATGAATCACTTCCGCACCAATACCGGCCTTAAAAATATGCCCAAACTTCAAAGATAAAGCCTGATAATCAATTTCATTTAAAACTTGCATTGGCACAATGTCGGCAATTTCTTTTTCAGTCGCTTTATAATCTTCATCCAATTCTCTAATTTCCAAGAAATATTGACTTTCCGCTTGCCCCAAAGCATTTTCCAAATCAGTCTTACTCAAACCTTGAGTATGCAAATTTTGTACTTGTTGTTGATAATCTTGTTCGATTTGTTTTTTGCTGGCCCGATACTCCTTCTTCAATTGTTCCAGCAATTCCGCTTTCGCCATATCATCCACTTCACTAACAATAAAACCACCGTAATAAATCACTCTTTCCAAAGATTGCGGGGCTAAATCCAAAACCATACCAATCTTGGACGGAACGCTACGCAAAAACCAAATATGGGCTACTGGCACAGCCAATTCAATGTGCCCCATACGTTCACGGCGAACAATCGAACGAGTCACTTCGACGCCACACTTATCACAAACAATTCCTTTATATTTTACTTTCTTATACTTACCGCAATAACATTCCCAATCCTTAGTCGGTCCAAAAATGCGCTCGCAGAACAAGCCGTCTTTTTCCGGACGTTGAGTGCGGTAGTTAATGGTTTCCGGTTTGGTTACTTCACCATGTGACCATTCACGGATCACTTCCGGCGAGGCCAATTTGAGTTTCAACGCCTCAAATTCCAATGTTTGTAGAGGAGAAGCCATAATTATGTATTTAAAATTATTAAAAAATCTTTATTTAATTGTTTTGAGCAAAGTTATTATCAATTTCATTATTGATATCTTCTTCACTAATCATCTGTACATCCATACACAAACCACGCATTTCTCGCATCAAAACATTAAACGCTTCCGGCAAGTTGGTTCGTTGAATTCTTTCATTCTTAATAATGGCTTCATAAGCCTTAGAACGTCCGGTCACATCATCGGATTTGATCGTCAAAATTTCTTGTAAAGTATGGGCGGCACCATAAGCTTCTAAAGCCCAAACTTCCATTTCTCCGAATCTCTGTCCACCGGATTGAGCACGACCGCCCAAAGGCTGTTGAGTAATCAAGGAATAAGGACCGATGGAACGTTGATGAATTTTGTCTTCCACCATGTGATTCAGTTTTAACATATATTTCCAACCGATAGTCACTTTATGATCAAACGCTTTTCCGGTTTTACCATCATACACAAGCACTTTTCCATCTTCCGGGTAACCAGCTTTCTTTAACTCCGCTTTAATAGTTTCCTCACTGACACCATCCAAAACTGGAGTGGCTACTTTGTACCCCAAAGTCTTGGCGGCCAAACCCAAATGCGTTTCCAAAATCTGGCCCAAGTTCATACGAGAGGCCACACCCAACGGCGACAAAACAATGTCCACCGGAGTGCCATCTTCCAAGAACGGCATGTCTTCTTGTGCCACCACTTTCGCGATAACACCCTTGTTACCATGACGACCAGCCAACTTATCACCGACTTCAATCTTTCTCAAATTAGCAACCGTCACTTGCACCATACGCAAAACGCCCGGCAACAATTTATCACCATTTTCTTGGGTGAAAATACGAACATCAATCACTTTACCATGTTCACCGTGTTCCAAATACAAGGAGCTATCACGGACATCTTTGGCCTTATCGCCGAAAATCGCCTGTAACAATTTTTCTTCCGCTGATAATTCAGTTTCTCCTTTAGGTGTGATTTTACCAACTAAAATATCGCCGGAGCTGACTTCAGCACCAATTCGCACAATGCCTTCTTCATCCAAATTTTTCAAACGTTCTTCGCTAATATTTGGAATATCAGAAGTGATTAATTCCGGTCCCAATTTAGTATCGCGCACTTCAATCGTATAAGTATCAATATAAATAGATGAATAAACATCATCTTTAATCAAACGATCAGAAATAACGATGGCGTCTTCATAGTTACAACCTTCCCAAGACAAGAAGGCCACCAAAACATTTTGACCTAAAGCTAATTCACCATTTTCAATCGCTGGACCATCAACCAAAACATCGCCCTTTTTAACTTCATCGCCCAAATCCACCACTGGTTTTTGAGTAACACAGGTAGCGGCATTTGTTCCACGATATTTGGTCAATTCATAAGTGTAAGATTTACCACTGGCACCTTTTAAAACAACATGTTTGGCATCCACCTCTTTAATCACGCCATCTTCTTCAGCAACAATAATATAACCGGAATCCAAAGCGACTTTCTTTTCAATACCAGTCCCCACAATCGGTGATTGCGGTAACAAAGTTGGCACTGCCTGACGTTGCATGTTTGTTCCCATCAAAGCACGCTGCCCGTCATCATGTTCCATGAATGGAATCAAGGAAGTGGCAATAGACACAATTTGATTGGAAGCGACGTCTTGAAAGTCAATCTTGCTAACCACATCCACGCGTGGCTCGCCGACCACGCGCATCGGAGCACGCTCATCGACAAAGCTCCCATCTTTATTAATCTTGGTGGTAGCTGGGGTAGTATTATAACGACCTTCGGCCACGGCATTCAAATAAACCATTTTATTAGTGACCTTAGAATCAAATTTATATTTACGTAGATCAACACCGGTGCGACGTTGAATACGCCAAATTTGATCCGGTGTTAAAGTCTCCCCTTTCTTAACTAAAACTTCATTTCCTTCTTTCACGGTTTCATTAAAAGTTCTTTCCACCACATAATAAGGTGTTTCCAAGAAACCATACTCATTAATCGCCGCATAAGAAGCTAAGTGACCGACCAAACCAATGCTCGGACCTTCTGGCGTGGCAATCGGACAAATACGGCCGTAGTGCGTCGGATGCACATCACGCACGTCAAAGCCGGCACGTTCTCGGGACAAACCACCAGGCCCCATGGCGGAAATACGACGCTTGTGTTCCAATTCGGACAAAGGATTAGTCTGTTCCATAAATTGTGACAACGGCGAAGACATAAAAAATTCTTTGACCGTCGCAATCACCGGACGAGCATTGATTAACTTCCCTGGAGTTAAAGATTCCGGATCAATGGTAGACATACGATCTTTAGCAATACGCTCCATACGAGACAAACCAATACGGAATTTATTTTGAATCAATTCCCCAATAGCACGCATACGACGATTTCCCAAATGATCAATATCATCCTTATCTTCTTGAGTGATATTCAAACGAATAATTTCTTTCACCACACCCACCACGTCTTCCAAACGCAAAACACGATTTTCTTTAGTAATTTCCAATTCATCACCAAATCTTTCATTTAATTTATAGCGACCGACTCGTCCCAAGTCATAACGATCAAAACGGAAAAACATCGCGTAAATCAAAGACTTAGCATTATCCGGTGTAGCAAAATCGCCCGGACGAATACGTTTGTAGATTTCCATCAAACCTTCGTCCATGTTAGTGGCGGCATCTTTATCAATAGTATTTTGAATATAATCAATATCTGGATGCTTATTAACATCAGCAAAAGTATCTTTCAATTCTTTGTCAGTGGCAATTCCAAAAGCCCGTAACAAAGAAGTAACTGCAACTTTTCTCTTTCGATCAATTTTTACCCAAATAACATTATTCAAATCGGTTTCAATTTCCAACCACGCCCCGCGATTCGGAATAACTTTCGCCCCGTAATAACGACGCGGGCCATAATTTTCCGCAAAGAAAAAGACACCTTCCGAACGGATGATTTGCGATACAACGCAACGTTCAATTCCGTTAATAATAAAGGTGCCCCGATCAGTCATCAAAGGAAAATCTCCTAAATAAACTTCTTGTTTAACCGCTTTGTTATTTTTTTTATTTAACAATTTAACTTGAACACGCAAAGGTGCTTCATAAGTCAAGTTTTTGGAGCGACTGGTTTTTTCATCAAACTTCGCTTCATCCAAATAATAGTCTAAAAATGATAATTCAAACCCATCCCCGCTAAAAGGCTTAATTGGTGAAATGTCCTCGAACAATTCCTTCAAACCTTCTTCGGTAAACCAGCGATAAGATCGCTTTTGGACTTCAATCAAATCAGGCAATGGGGATTTCTTCTTATCCGCAAAAAACTTGCGTTCCGCCCCCTTAGAAAGATGCGCCACTTTTGCCATAAACTATATTTTTAAAATTTAATTAAAGATCAAAAAACAAAAAATCTCCTTTCAAAATCGAAAAGAGTCAATAATTAAAAAACGTCTTTAATTGTAAGCACCGGACTAATATAGAGCACGCCGGTTCCAATTAATAATAAGCACACATTGGGTAATGTGCCAATATGATAACAAAAGAAATGTTAAATGTCAAATAAAAATCCCCCGTCCGGGCACACTGGCGCGAGGCACGGGGGAAATTTTTATTATTTCATCAAACCATTAACAATTCCGCGGGTAATCGGGCCAAAATAACCGAGTGCCGGTTCAATTTGCTTGCTCAATTGGAACTTAATCAGAGCTTGTTTGGTCAAAGAACCAAAAGTTTCGGTTTCATTACCTAAAGAGCCCGCGCCTTCAGTCGCCACAACAAAACCATTATTATTCAAAAATTTCTGCAATTCTTTCACATCGATACCGCTCATATTTAAAGTCAAATCTCTTTCAAACACATACTTCGGAGCGATCGGAGCTGACTCACTTTCACAAGTATCACAAAGCGCTTCACCGCTAATTAAAGTGGAATCGGCCGAAGTTAAAGTCAATTCCACGCGATTGATTACCAAATCTTGGTATTTTACGGAAATATCAGCAATTTTATCACCGTCCAAGTCAATCTTCAAACTGTCGCCTAAGGACATGTCAAAAATTTGCGGATCAGAGGCAAATTGCACCTGAATACCCCTGCTATTCATATCCAAATTTAAAATTTGAATTTCATGGCGTTCCGGATTACCGCTTTGACTGCCCATCACCTCAAATTCCGCTTGTGAATTCAAATACATAAAAACATTAATACCTCCTTGATCAGCCACGCCGACAAAACCACGTGCATCCATATTTACAATACTAGTATTTTTACCGCCCCCCATACCGGTCGGTATAAATAAGGTTGGCACGCCCAAACGACGAAAATTGGCAGTAAAAACTCTGGTTTCACCCGTACGAAAACAAACCCCCACCCGTGTCGCCGTACTTACACCATCATCCCAACCTTCAAAAATATAACCGCCATTGGCCACTGCAGTAACTTCTGTTCCCTCCCAACCAAGCAATAATCTTTGGGACGTAACACCATCAATCCAGCCGCCCGTCGAAGCCTCAAAACGTACCGTACAAGTACGTTCTGGCCCCGGGGGACGACGTATTAAATCCTCACTCGCATTTACGGGAAAACCAAAACCGACTATCAAAGAAAGTACCAAGACAAACAAGGCACTGGAAGCAAACGTTCTCACTTTCATACAATTCTTTTTAAATTATTATTTACTTAAAACTAGTAATTTATTGTTTATTCAACCACCAACGTGTCCAATCACTAAACACACCATTGGCTGGCACGATTTCTTGATCCGCCTGATAACGAGCTAACGCCTGCTTAGTCAATGAACCAAACATTTCTGTTTCATTGCCCGGAGAACCTGGGCCTTCATTTGCTATCACAAAACCTTTGTTGTTTAAAAATTTCTGCAATTCTTTAACATCCGGGCCACTCATCCCAACATCCAAATTACGATTGTAACGATGTTTACCAGTAGTAATTTTCTCACTTACTACCGGGGCAGTAGCGCAACCCCAATAGACAAGCGTTGCCAAATCCAATTGACCGTAAGTAGCGACAATGCCTTTAGCTTTTTGATAACGCTCCAAAGCGGATTTAGTCAAAACACCAAAATATTCAGTTTCATTATTTACCGATCCCG
>DYGC01000012.1:7495-20249 GCA_020724925.1 Candidatus Paceibacter sp. | reverse complement strand
TTACGTCAAAATATCAATAAGGTTTTAGATGATTTGGACGTAAAGTATCGTGAGGTTTTGGTCTTGCGATTTTGGGAAGATAAAGATTATCAAGAAATTTCTGATATTTTGCAGAAACCGATGAATACGGTGGGGACTTTGTTGAATCGTGCCAAAAAACAATTTTTGGAAATTGCTAAAAAATATAAAGTTAATCAATAAATATATGGACGACGAGAAAAAAATGCCTGATGGAATCAGCACCAAAGTCTGGCAAAAAATTGCCGATAAACATTTGCGCCCCCTGCCACGCTGGCGTTTTATTTTTAGAGAAGTGCTCTTGTGGTGTTTATTTCTAATCTTTTTAGTGGTGGCTAGTATTTCCGTGGCTTTTATTATGTTGGAGTTTTTTAACGCTGATTGGGATTTGCACAATCGTTTAGCGGGGAGCTTGGTTGATTATATTATTGTGATATTTCCATATTTTTGGTTGCTTTGTTTGTCGGTGGTGATTGTGTTGGCCTATTATAATTTTAGTTTAACGCGCCGTGGATATAAATATGGTTTATTATGGATTGCTCTGGGGACAGTGTTTTTGTCGGTTTTGTTGGGGGCGGTGATGTATGTTACTAATTTGGGACAATATTTGGATGAAGTAGCGGATCATTATTTGCCAAAACAAAAAATGCCTTTGAATAAACAGCATCAATTGTGGAATCAGCCGGAAAATGGTTTGTTGGGGGGGAGTGTCGTTTTTGTGGCATTACCAAGGTTTTTTGAATTAAAAGCTTTTGATGATAAACATTGGCTGATTGTAGTTTCTGATTATCGGGTCCCTCAGTTTTTTATAAAAAACGGTGAAATGGTCAAAATTATTGGTCGTAAGATGAACGATAATACTTTTAACGCTCATGAAATTCGTCCGTGGCGTAGTCACGATTGCCCTTGTTGCTTGGAAAAAGGACCAGAATCTTGTTCCATGGGGGCGGTGAAATAAAATTACTTTTGTTTGCGTATAGATTAATATGAGGGGAGATTGATGATTTTTTAAACCTTTTTCGTCAATTTTCTCTTGGCTGGTTAATTCTTAAAAGATTGAACTATGAAAAACAAAACGCTAAAAGTTTTTATTGTCATTTTTGTACTGGGAAGCGTTCTATTGTTGGCGAACGTGGTGGAAGCGAAACCGGTGCCACAAGCCCGGGGCGGTGCTAATTGCTTAGGTGAATGCCAAGCACAGTCGCAAAAGGGTTGCGGTTGCATGCATTTGGATAAAACCGTGGCTGAGCAGATTCGGGCAGCAGTTGATGCTAAGGATTATGATACTTGGTTGTCATTAATGACTGCCAATGCTGATAATCCGGGGCACGCTGCATTGTTACAACGTATTAATTCTAAAGAAGAATTTGATAAATTTGTAACTGAGACCATTGGACGTCATGAGCTTAACAAGGAAAAGCGTGATTTGAAACTGAAAATTCATCAAGCCTTGGAGGCCGGAGATTACTTGGCTTGGCAGGAAGCGGTTTTACAAAGAGACGGTCTAATGGATAATAATCGCTTTTCTTGGACTGAAAAAATTCAAAACGAGGAAGATTTTCAAAAAATGCGAGAAATTCGTCAAATGGATAAAGAATTGAAAGGCAAACGTCAAGAATTGGGCTTGTGCGGATGTGCTAAAAAAATCAAATAAAACTTGCCCAAAACCGATATTCACGCTACAATATAATAGTCAGCGCTACTGATATACCAAAAAAGGACCCTCCTCACGGAGAGTCCTTTTTTATTATATTGTTTCAACTATTTCTTGTCCCCAAAGTGTTTTCCAATTGCTTCTAAAGCACGTAAGGCTTCTACTGGAATCATCCAAACGGTGGTGTTGGATTGATCGGAAGATAAGTCGTTAATGGATTGTAAGGTTCTTAAATGTAAGGCTCCTGGTTGGGCACTTAACATGGCGGCAGCTTTGGAAACGTTTTCGGCAGCAGCCAATTCACCTTCGGAGCTGATGATTACGGATTTCTTTTCACGTTCCGCTTCGGCGACTTTAGCAATAGTACGTTTCAAACTTTCCGGTAAAACTACATCTTTTAATTCTACGGATAAAACATCAATACCCCAGTCATCAGTCATGTCATCAACGGCAGTTTTAATTTTATCAGCCACGGAGTGACGATCTTGCAACAATTGATCTAAAGTATATTCACCAACCATATTACGCATGGTGGTTTGGGCTAATTGGCTGGTAGCGTAATAATAATTTTCAATTTCTAAAACCGCTTTGGCCGGGTCTAAAATTTTGTAGTAAATAACGGCATTGATGTGCACCGGAATGTTGTCGCGGGTAATCGCTTCTTGATCAGGAACATCAACCGCTTTGGTACGAATGTCAATTTTTTTCAATCCTTGGAAAAGTGGGATAACAATGCGCCAACCTGGGTTGATAGTGCGAGAATAGCGTCCCATGGTAAATAAAATTCCCCGTTCGTACTGATCAATTTGTCTTAAAAAAATAACCAGCAAGACAACGGCAATAACGAGAATTAAGCCGATGGTTTCAAAGGCCATAAAGATTTTTATTAATAATTAGACTTGAATCTTGATTTAATTATGACGCGACAAAGAAAAATAGTCAATTTGTGAATTGTCTTGTTTTTGTGTATAATGATAAAAAGTCTCGTTTTTATTTTATGTTTGGAAAAAAACAAAAAGAAAAGAAAATCTTTAACGGAAATGCCAATGGATGTAGCCCTTTGGAGCGTTTGCGTGGCAAATTACCCCGTTTGGAAGAGGCGGATTTGATTTTTGTGAGAAATAAAAAAAGTTTGTTGCGTTATTTTTTGCGTCGTTCCACAAAAAGTTATTGGGATCACATCGCTTTAGTTTTATTTGTTAAAGACCTTAAAAAAGATCATTTTCATGATTTGATTATTGAGGCGGTTGATCCCAGTGGTATTCAAATTCACAAATTGGATAAATATTTATGTAATCCGGATAAGTATGAAATTGGTATCAAAAGGGTGCCAAATCTTTCTTCTGAGATTAAAAATCGGGTTATGTCCTACATGCTTTTAAATGTTGATACTCCTTATTACAAATTTAGTTTTATCAAATTTGCTCTAGCAAATTTGTTTGGTTGGTATGGGGAAGTGTTATTAGCAAGGCAACGCTATTCTTGTAGTGGTTTTGTGCAAAAAGCTTTTTATGAGGCGGCCGGTTGGGAAGAGCGTGACGATTTTATTTTTAGAGAGGATTTTTTATCACCCATTGAGTTACAGGAAATTACTACACCAGGGGATATCGCCAGAAGTGACAAATCAAAATGGATTTATAATAAGCACTAAATATTTATGAATTTGTTTGAGCGTAAATACGCCAAAAAACATCGAGAGTGGCAACGTTTTGAGAAAAAACTGCAATTGGCGGACATTATTTTGGTGCGCACCCGAAATACGCTGATTGCTAGAATTATCAGAAAGATCACTGGAAGCTATTGGGATCACGTCGCTTTGGTTTTTATGGTGCCTAATAAAAAATTATCTTTTTATAATTATTTGGTGATTGAAGCTAATCGTAAGGGTTTGGAAGTTCATCGTATTCAAGAGTACACTGAGAATTTTCG
Organism: Candidatus Paceibacter sp.; assembly: GCA_020724925.1. Lineage (GTDB taxonomy): Bacteria > Patescibacteriota > Patescibacteriia > DYGC01 > DYGC01 > DYGC01. Next base: position 16,648 of record DYGC01000012.1, on the reverse strand, counting down.
TAATTATGATATTGGGGTGAAGCGTATTGTGGGCTTGGATGATGATACCAAAAAGAAAGTTTTATCTTTTATGCTTAATCAGGTTGATAAGCCCTATGACATGCCGAGGATTTTGGGGTTTTTGTTGCGTAGCTTTGATGTTAATGTTTTGAAGGATTTCTCTCGATTGTTTGTGGATAAACAGGATTTTATTTGTAGTACTTTTATTCAAGAGGCATTTTTGAAAGCCTTACCAGTAGAACAGCAGGATAGGGCAACGTTTGTTAATTTGAATAACAATAAGTACAAAAAAAATATCGATAAGAATGATCTATTAAATTATGTTTCACCGGCTGATGTTGCTAACAGTGATAATGCTAAGTGGCTTTATAATGAGAGGTATTAAATGCTTTTGTAGACAAAATGTTTGTACAAAAGGTAGGTCCAAACGGTGATAAAGGCAAAGCTGGCAATTTTCATTAATAAATAATGAAAATTGTATACCTCTACCGTGATATACATGAAGCCGACAGTGAAGAAATAGTTAAACAAAAATACTAAAACATATTTTGGAAATGATGTGAAAAACTGGGCATGTGATCTGAAGGTCCAGAATTTTTGAATTACATAATTTAAAACAGTAGAAGCAATTGAGGCGATGCTGACGGAAACTAATAAATATAAATTAGTATATTCAACCAATAAATATAAAATCAGGATGTCACTTAAGACCCCGAGCGTGCCGGAACTAAGGTATTTTACAAGTTCACAAAGAACCTGCCAATTGTTATGTTTTTGTTTTTTCATGGTGTTTCTTTCTGTGAGGTATTATAGCAAATAAAACAAAAAACCGCGAATATGTCGCGGCTTTTTGTTTTAACTATTTTTATAGTCCTAAATCCATGCTGATATTTTGTGATTTGTTCGCTTCGCCCACGAAATCAAATTGGTTCGAGTGACTGATGTCATCCCCAAATTCGTAACCAGGGAAGAGCGAATCCGGTAAGTTGATAATGTGTTTTTGCCAGCCTTTGCCATACATATACCAGGCTACTTTTTCATTTAGAATCCAGCGTAGCTTGCCACCGGCTTCAATCGCATAAACCCGGTTGCTACTGGTAAATTTGATCATTTTGACACCCGGTTTATAGCGAACATTGTCTCCCAAAGGAATTTGTGACAAAGTTTCCAGCGGATAGACTCGCACATAGCGGAAACTGTCATACCAGGTTTTATAGATGTTGGCGTTCGGGAAGACGTGGCGTTTACCATCGGTGCCAATGTAATAAACAATATTATCAAAGGTGGTGTTTGGATTTCCATCATCCGGGATTTTTACTAAGCCGTGAATGAATACCCCCATGCTTTGTAATTTTTCCAAGCGTTGTTCGCGTTGCGGGTCAGTCGGTGTTGGACTTGGTGTGCTTGGTGTTTCATCCGGGTTATGACTTGGGAACCAGAAACCACCACCACCTCCTCCCCCCGTGCTTGGTGCAGAATCATTGTCAGTAACCGCTACCAAAATATTGCTAATCACGAATTCATTGTAGTCTGTATCAGCACTGGCTATGCTATGACTGATTGTTCCGGTGTGATTGCCTTCCACGACCGTGTCATTAACGGCAGTGACATTCACTGTTTGGTTGATGTTCCAGTTGGCTGGTGTGAAAGTCAAAGTTGTTGGGTTAACTGTGACTTGTGCATTTGGTGTAATGGTAACTACCACATTATCTGTCGGGATAGTATTTAAGCGCACGGTATAACTATCAGTCGTGCCACCTTCAGTGACGTTCGTGGAGCCGGCACTTTGCGTGATTGTAAAGCCGATGTCATCGTTATCAATGTTTTGTAGTCCGACGCTTGCGGGAAAACGACCATTATAATTAAGATCAGGGGAATCAGCTGTACCTACATCAATTTGGTAGAATGGGTCACCATCGACAATATTATCGTCAACGCCGGTGACAGTGATTATTTGGGGATTGTTCCAGTTGGCTGAAGTGAAAATAATCGTGTTGGGGTTAACTGTGCCTTCACTGAGATCACTACTAGTTATAGGAAAACTAACATCGGCGATTGGTTCGGAATTTAGGCTAATTGTAAAGATTGCTGTTCCACCGGATTCATTGGTATCTCCAGAAATGGTGGAAACATTGGTTCCGGCGGTGTCGTCATCTTCGTTGATAGCAGCCACGTCGGCTGGATCGATGGCATTATATAGTAAATCGTCAGAGGCTGCGGTTATTACGATGTCATAAGCAATATCTCCGTCGTCAATGTCATCGTTAACACCGGTCACAGTTACGGTTTGAGGGGTATTCCAGTTACCGGCATTGAAAATAAGTCTAGCCGCAGGGGTTGTTCCTTCATTGGTGTTATTGCTGGCATGAGTGATAGTTACGTCATCTGTTGGGACAGATTCAAGAACAATGGTAAAGGTAGCGGTGCCACCTGCTTCGGTGGTATTGCCGGAGATAACGGAAACATCAATGCCCGGAGTGTCATCATCCATGTTGGTGACATTTACATCGGCGGGATCGATTGGAATGTATTGTGGATCGGTGGTGAAATCAACATTGGTGTTGATTAAAATGGGATATGTTTGTGGTCCATCTTCTAAGACATCATCAACGCTATCAACCGTAATGGTTTGCGGTGTTTCCCAATCCAAATTATCAAATTGAATTCTAGTTGTAGACAATGTGCCTTCCGCTGGATTGGTATTTAAAAGATCAATGACTACAATCCCGTCGGGTTCGGAGGTTAAAACGATATTAAAGGATTCAGAGCTTCCATATTCATAAGTTGTAATCTCAGTTGGGGTCACAAATACACCGGCAACATCTTCGTTCATGTTGGTGGTATCGATAAGGGTTGGTGGCACAATAAGATAGCCGGTTGTATCGGTGGTGTTCCCCATGTCGATTGTTAGGCTAATTTGATATGGCATATCGCCATCAGCAATATCATCATCCACACCGGTTACGGTAATATATTGTGGTTCGTTCCATGTAACACTATTGAAAACTAGGCTGGGCACATCAACCGTGCCTTCGCTAAGATCGGTGCTGGCAACATCAATTACTACATCACCATCCGGTTGGGTATTGAGAGTAATTTCAAATCTTTGAGGATTGCCATCACCCCATTCGGTAGTGTAACCATCAATGGTATCCAAGTCTGCACTGATTCCCGGAACGTCGTCGTCCCAAATTGTCAAATTTTGTTGATTGTTTAGTCCAACGGTTGCTTGGGATGGAGGTAGTATGGCAATTTCTATCATGGCAGTTTCATTGTTTTCGGCGATGTCGTCATCAGTTGTTCTAATTGGAATGTAGCCTTCGGTAGAACCGGCAGGGATTGTTAGATTACAAACATAAAACTCATCACAATTTCCGGTTAGTTCAAAATCTTCCGGTATAGACATGTTTGGGTCGGGTAATCCAAGGGTATATTGCACATCTATATTTTCGTAAGATGGTCGATCTAAAAGTATTTGGATCGAAATATCACCGCTATTTTCCCAAATTGATGTTTCCAGTAGGAAAAAGTTTAGTTCTGGTTGAGACTCATTATCATTAATTGTAATGGTTTTTTCAGTTGGCGGGGTTGGTGTAGCATTGCTGATGTTTTCCGTATCCATTGTTAAAATGATTGTTTCCGGAATGGATCCTTCAAACAACTCATCATCATCAATGGTAATATCAAAGCTTGCAGTTGTAGAATTGGCTGGAATAATTAACGGAGATGGTGTTTCTGGATTTAAAGTATAATCAACGCCATCACCCAGGGCCGTGCCACTGATTGTAAACGGTACGGTAATTTCTTTACCAGACGGTCCATTTAATTGTGCTGTAATTGTGATTGTGCCGGCGGTATTTTCATTTACTATTTCATCACCAACAGCCCAAAATACATTTGGGGGAAAGTCATCATTGATGATGGTATAGGTGTAAACAATCGGATCTCCCAGCGTGGTGTGACTTGGATCGGATAGCGTAACAATAATGGTTTCGTCTTCTTCGTCTAAAGAATCACTGCGTAAATGGATAGTAATATTTTCACTTAAAACACCGGCGTTTATTGTTAGTGTTCCGGAGTCAGGAATTGGGTCGTAATCTTCACCATTGGTGGCGGTGCCACTAATAGTGTAATTAACAGTGGCATTTTCTTCGAGTGCGTAATTTAAACTTACCGGAATTAATAATGGTAAATCAGCTTCTGTGGCTTCTGAGCTTGGGGCATCAAATTGAATAATTGACGGATAGGCGTGGATGGTAATGTAGTCCAGTGTTTGGTACTCGGGGGGATTGGTAAGTGGCAAAAATTTAACTTGGTATTGAATGTAGCGATCACCATCATAAACACAGTTACTGGCAGATAAATCTGTTCCGGAATCAGTATTAACACAGACACCAAAACCAGGGGCATCACTTAAATCATCTGTATTTCCAGTTCTCACTATAATGTCGGTTGTTCCTGTTTCGCCTCCGCTTAAGGAGTATGATAATTGATCCCAAACTTTTGCCTCTCCCATATCAAAAATACTGGAGGTTAAGGTGTTGGTGGCGGGAACTAGTTGAAAATCATCAAGATAGAGAGTTTTGTTGGCGGCAATAACTACACCATATGATTTTGGTGTACTGCCATCGTCGGCAATTGGGTTTGTGGAATAAATTCTGTACCAGCCATCACCAAGATCAGCACTGTATTCAGTAGGAATGTTTCCTCCATTAAAGAATAGGCTGACCACAGTATCATTAACGATGCCACCATCACCGCTGGTGTCGTTTTTTACGTAAGCGGATAAATAATAGTTATCGTTTGTTCCAACAGCAACATCTTGGTATAAAAAATTAGGTGTGGTGTCACTGATTACAATTTTTAGTGAACCATTTCCGTTATAGGTGGTGGTTGTTTCGTGTGTGGGCGTTGATAAATCGGGGAATGTCCATCCATTTATATCACTTTCAAAACCAGGATTGCTGATAATATTACTAACGCCAATTTGGCCTTCTTGGCTAAAATCAATGTAGGGTGTGGCTTCTTTATAAAAGTTACCTAAATCGGTATCAACCACAATTACCTCATCACTTGGTCCACCACTCCAGGTCGTTTGTGTCCAGTTGGGGGCAGCGGCGATACTTTGATAAATAGTTAAACCGCCGATGATCGCCAGCACGCCAAACACAAAAAAAACCGACAGCATTTTGTGTTTTTTGATGAAAGAATTGTTCATAGAATTTTTTTAAATGTTTATCTTTTATTTTAAGAATAAATTTTATTTATTATAGCATAAAAAAAACAAAAAAACACCAAAGTTTTGAAGTTGCTTTTTTGCTGTTAATTTTTTATCTTTGGTAGAGGTACATTGGTGGGTAACCTTCGATTTTATCAATGGTTTTTGCTTCCCAACCGGGCATTGGCCAAACATAAGTTATTACCCTGGCACCTGGCTTTAATTCTTTTTCTAGTTTGGGTTTTATTTTTTCGTAAGTTTCCGGCATTAAAAACATATAGACAAGATCGGCGTCTTTGAAATTCAAAAACCAGATGTCGCGATATTTGATATTGATGTTTTTGCGGTTTTTGCTGAAAAGAACGCGGATTTGGGCGATAATAAAGGGAAATAGGGAGACGTCAAAGCCCGTGGCTTTGGCACCGGCGTTGCCGGCGGCACAGGTAATGCGTGCATCGCCGCAACCAAGTTCGTAGAAGATTTCATTTTCTTTCACTTCGGCCAAGTTTAGAAATCTCTGAACATCATGTTTTTTGGTGGGTACCCACGGAGCACCGCGTAATGATCCATAGGCAAAACTCAACAGGAGAATAAAGACAATACCAACAATGATATTCATAAAATTATTTTTCGAATTTATATTTTTTAGTATAAATGATTTTTTAGGAAAAACAAAATATTTTGGTGAATTGAACAAAAAATGATATAATGGTGAAAATTAATAAGAAAGTTTAAATTGTTGTTATGGTAGAATTAACTCCATCATATATACCACCACCACCGGATGATTATGTTCCACCGGTAGAGCAAGCGGTTTCCGGGCAACCGGATGATGTTCCCAAAAAAAATTCTAAACCGTGGCGTAAGAAAGCATTGCTGGGGGCACTGTTGGCGACCGGAGTGTTGGGCGCGGTGGGGGCGGCTAATAAAATGACAGAAACCTCATCGTCTAAAAAGCCAGTCGCTATTACTGATGTTTTTTCGAACTTGGCTTTGGGAAAAAATAAAAAGGCACCTGAGATTAAAAAATCTCCTGAAAAACCAAAACTACCTTTTGATATTTTAAGTTCAGCACAAAAAGCCCGAGGTTCCTTGAAAGGAATCAAAACCGGTAATGATATAGGTTTTATAGCTAAAGGTTCTAATAAGGAAGTGCAAGGAAAATTAGGGAAAAGCAATATTTTGTTAGCGGTAATAAAAGATGGGGAGAAGGAAATTGATTATGTTACGATTAAAGCCAGTGGAGAGACGGTTAGTAAAAAATACCAGGTAAAACATTTGTCTGGTAGTGGAGTAGCGGCAAGGTATCAAGTTACTTTTGAACAAGATGGAAAAATTTGTCGCGTGCTTGGTTTAAAAAGAGCCCTGCAAATAAAAGGACAAGGGGTAAAGGAAGTTGTTTACACTCCATATTCTGAAGATTTTGATACGCCGGAACTTAGAAAAGTCGGTTTGGATTTTTTAGGTAAGTTGATTGTTGATGGCAAGGATGATTTACGAGCTAAAAAAGTTATTTCAAGAGCATTTTCAGGAAAATTAGCGGCTGATACCATTTCGGACGATTTATTAAAAGCCTTGGTTTTGATTGAGCACGTGGATGTGGGGAAGGCTTTGAAAAGCGGAAATTTGGATCGTGATTTGGTCAAAAAAGCAGTGAATGAGGTTTTGACAATCATCGCTTTGAACAAAGACTTAGCCTATGATTATAGTGTGTCGCCGGCCGGAGCGCGGGGATTTTTTCAATTTATGGAGAAAACTTATTATGATGTTCGCGAACAATACCCCGGTGCGAACTTAGATGAGCAGGCGGTGCGTGGTTTGGCCAATGAAAAAAATGGTGCTTTGGCACAAATTTTATTAACTGATTCTGATTTAGGGTTTTTATTAAAAAATGAGAACAAATATTTTGCTGATTTATATCAAAATGATCAAAGAAAATTAGGCGAGTTTTTAGCGGCATCTTATAATGCCGGTGGACCTAATGTCTTGTCGGCGTTTCGTGGTGGTAAAGGTGATTTATTGAAATATTTTAAAGAGAAGGGCAATTTGGAAACTTTTCACTATGTTCAAAAATATCGTTTTATCATTGATTTGTTGAAAAAGGGCGAATTGGGAAAGTAAGATTAAAAAAAATCCGCCGTTGGGGTGGATTTTTTAGGTTAGTGCCAAAATAATAAATGCTATTATCGCACAGGTAATTCCGATGTAGGCCCCAAGTGACAAAACTTCTTTCAAAATTAAAAATCCTAGTAAGTTGGCCAGGATAATTGAGGTGGCACCAAATAGGGCCATGGTTTTCCCCAGTTGAACAGAAGCGAAAACATATAACTGCCCAAACATGGCGATCGTCCTGATGAAAAAATAAAGGAGAAACCAAGCACTCAAAAAAGTGTGTAATTGAAATCCGGATTTCGCCATGTAGTATCTTGCTAGTAGATCGCTGCTCGTGAAAAGTAATTGAGTGCAGATTATAATAATCAATGGCCAGTTCATATGATAATGCTTATTGAAATTATAATATTTATGGTATCAGTTTTTGTGTTTAGCTACTTCGGTGCATTGTATTTTATCTAAATAAATTTTTTTCGAAGAAATTTTTAATGAAATAATCTTTGATTTTGAACCATTGTTCGTCGGAAGCCGGAGCATCTTGGCCTTTTCCAGGTACTTCATTGATGTTGTTCATATAGAAAAGGCAGAGATCGTTGTCATCGTTATTAATATCGGAAAAAGTTTTTATAATCTCGGATATTTTATATGTTAACTGCTTGATATTAGGATTAGTTTCTTGATTTGCATTGAGTGCGTTAATATTTAAATGAAAAAGTGGTTTTGGGTTTTCTTCAGTTTGTTGTTCGAGGATTACACAACGCAAATGATCAAATTCATCTTGATAAAATTTTTTGCTACGCCCCGATTTAATTGTTGTATTGTGCGTTGCATAAATTATTCCCATATCGCTATCTTGGGCTAGTGCTACGACTTTAAAAGTGTTTGCGGTGTCATTGTCTATAAAAAATTGTGTTTTATCTTCATTTAATTTTTCAAAAAAAAGATTAAAAAAAGATAATAATAAAAGAAATATTGCAATTCCTCCAATAATGACAAAAAAAATATTTAACAATAATTTGTTTTTCCTTTTTGAATGTGTGGATTTTGAAGTTACCATAGATTGTTGATTATTAGTGGGCCGTAAGGGGCTTTAGGCATAAGTTATTGCAATGTTTCGCCATCGCTTCGCTTGGCCCAGCATGCAATAACTAAAGTTGATCCTTGACCGCATTGATTATATGGAAGATGTTAGTGTTATTAAAAAACAACGATTTTCATCATTGTTTTTCTAAGTGGACCATATGGGATTTGAACCCATGACCTCTTCCATGCCATGGAAGCGCGCTAGCCAGCTGCGCTAATGGCCCGAATAACCAGCAATCGTCATTATAAATAATAACGATATTTTTTGCAAGCAGTTGATTGCTAGACCCATGCTTCGCTCCTTCGGAGCTTCGCAGGGCATTCTTCTACTTCTCATGGCTGTGCCATTCGAAGTTCGCCAAAGGCGAACGAAGAATGGTGGACAATGCAGGATTCGAACCTGCGACCTCTGCAATGTGAATGCAGCGCTCTAACCAGCTGAGCTAATTGTCCTCAATACATATTAAAAATAACTTTTCATAAAACTTTTAGCGCAGCGCTCTAACCTCAGCCAAAGGCTGATCCGCCTATGGCGGAAGCTGAGCTAATTGTCCTAGATTGTTAAGGCCCTTCTTCGCCAATTGTATTTTTTCATAGCGGCTAAGCTAGGATTAGAGCTACGAAGGGCATCCTTCGCCCCCAATAAAAATATTTTTTTATTAAGGCAATGGCTTGCCATCCGTAGCCCAAATGGCGAAGAAATGGCTTGCCATCCGTAGCCCAAATGGCGAAGAAATGGC
>DYGC01000012.1:4507-7395 GCA_020724925.1 Candidatus Paceibacter sp. | reverse complement strand
GGCGAAGAAATGGCCTGCCGTCCGTAGCCCAAAGGGCGAAGAAATGGCCTGCCGTCCGTAGCCCAAAGGGCGAAGAAATGGCCTGCCGTCCGTAGCCCAAAGGGCGAAGGATGGTGGACATACGTGGAGTCGAACCACGGACCTCCACAATGTCAATGTGGCGCTCTAACCAACTGAGCTATATGTCCATTTAAGTAACTGCTTGTCCCGCGAAGCTCTTGCCGTCGCGTGGCCGCTATGGCGAATCACGGTTAGCGAAGCGGGAAGCTATATGTCCCTTTTTCGGATATGTTACTATTATAAACAAATTTAAATTATTTGCAAGAATTGGGGCATCGGATTTTGACCTTATTTTTTGGGGGATTGGTGACGTTTGGAGAAATGACAAAAAAAAGTTAAAATAAATAAATCAGTAATTGGCCTATAATATGAAAACTTTAAATCTACGAATTTTTGAAAAATTTAACGCTTTGCTTGGTAGAAACCGGTATTTGGACGCTTTTGCTCGTATTTGCGCTGAATTTTTGATTTTAATTTTATTGGCATTTTTCGGGTTTTTGTTGTTTTTGCAAACTTGGCCCGATTATGATGCTTTACTGAAAATCAGCATTTTTTTTGGCGTTTTGTGGGGGATGGGCATGACCATCAATTGGGTAATCGGCAAGATCGTCCGCTCGCCACGTCCCTACATTAGCAATCCGAATTATAAGAGTTTGTTTCGTCCTTTAATGGATAGCAAGGCTTTTCCCTCCGACCACGCGATGAGCGCTTTTCTGGTTTTTTTTGCTTCCTTATTTTTAGGATTGCCCTTGTGGCCGGTAACTTTGATCTTAGTTTTAGCGATTGTTTTCGGGCGTGTTTATGCCGGGGTTCATTATCCGCGCGATATTATCGGTGGAGTGGCGGTGGCGTTGTTCGTGTCCTTGGGAATCCTTTTCTTTTCCGGAATTATTTTTTAATTTGATTTTTGGGAATCAAATTATAATCAAACATCACTTCTGAATGATTATTTAGGACAAGTTTTTTGTTTATGGGTTCTCCGGTTTTTTTATTATAAGCTTCAACATAAATTTTGGAGTTTCTGTAATATTTGTCACCTTCTTTTTTAAAATGGTGATTTTCTTCTGTTAATTTATAATTCCAGGGAAATTCGGTGTTGCTTCGTAATTCAATATGTAACAAATCATCATCAACCCAGGCTAGTAATTGAATGTTTTTGTTGGTGTTGTTTTTAAATTTATAATCAATATAATTGTAGCTAACCGCCGTGCCAGCACTAAATGGTTTTCTTTGCCCTTCGTCAGGGGCAAGTGCGTCGGAGTGGCTGTGGAATTCTGTTATGTCCAGGGGGCTATGCAAAACAACATGGTTGATGGAATTGGCTAAATTACAAAGCCCGCCGCCGATTCCTGTCATTAATTTGTTGTTACGTAAGATTCTTCCGTCTTTAAAACCTTTCCACTTGGAAGGATTTCCAATGTATTTCCAAAAAGAAAAAGTTTCACCTGGTTTAATGATTATACCGTTTATCTTTTTGCAAGACAGGATGATGTTAAGTTTTTTGTTTTCTTGCGTTTGCGGATCAACTCCCGGTGCTCGTTTTATAATATGGCTAGTATGTTCTGAAATGACTTTTTTTAATTTTTTTTGCGAAAATGTTTTGGCAAATTTTTCTTTTTTCACCAAACTTTTTAGGTTGTATTTGAGTTGTTCCTTTTTTACGGAAATTTCATAAAAGACGGGGTTGAGTTCACAGAAAAGTTTTCGGCGTGGATGGTTGTCTGGATTATCAATTAAAATATCACCGATACTATTGAAATATTTTTTATTTTGTTTATAAAACCATAAAATTATTTTTTCTAATCTGCGGCGGATCCCTTTTTTCTGTTTGGCTTTCCGCATGTATTTTACAAGAATACTATCAATGCCTGCTTGGTTGGTCATGCCAATATCCCTAAATATTTGGTCGCCAATATATACGATTTTTTCTTTTGGTAAATCCAAGATTTTGATGGCTTCAAAAAGTTTATCAGGATTTGGTTTGTTCACTTCGGCGATAAATAGGGAATCAATATTACGAGAAAATCGTTTGATTCTTTCGGCACTGTTATCGGAAAATAATAAGGTTTGAAAACCAACTTTGTGTATTACTTTAAACAACGCTTCAGTTTCTGTGCTTGGATCTTCGCCATGATGTGCCAAAGTATTATCTATATCAAAAATAATGGCTCGATAACCTTTGGCATAGAGCTTTTTATAATCTATTGAAAAAACACTATCAACATATCCGTTGGGATAAAATCGGCTGAACATATTTGCTTATATTAATCGTTTGTTTCTGAACGCGATTCCGGAAGATGATTTTAGATACTTCTCAAATTCAAGAGCTTTCTTCTTGTTGGTAAACGCACAAAAATAAATAAGTTCCCAGGGCTTATATTTTTTTGTGTGAGGTGAATCTCCCTTGTTGTGTTTAACTATCCTTTTGCTTATATCTTTTGTAAATCCAGTATAAATTTTTTCAGGGAAATTTATACTTTTAATAATATAAATATAATGCATTATTTGATTTTTTATTTTTACTATTGCCCTTCTTCGCTAAAGCTACGAAGGGCCTTCTTCTACTTCTTGGGCTGCGCCCTGCGAAGTTCGCCAAAGGCGAACGAAGAAGGGTGGGCCTGGGTGGACTCGAACCACCGACCCCCACTTTATAAGAGTGGTGCTCTCACCGGCTGAGCTACAGGCCCCGAAATAATACTTTGTCAAAATTTAGACTTGTGTCTCGCTCTTGATTTTCATCAAGACAAGCTCCGCCGCGTAAGGGCGACGGCGGACAGGCCCCGAAATAATACTTTGTCAAAATTTAGACTTGTGTCTCGCTCTTGATT
>DYGC01000012.1:0-4407 GCA_020724925.1 Candidatus Paceibacter sp. | reverse complement strand
TTCATCAAGACAAGCTCCGCCACGTAAGGGCGACGGCGGGCAGGCCCCGAATTGTTATAATGATAACTGAAAATGTTAAAATGTTCAAATGAACTATTTTTGAGATTCCAGACATTTTGCCATTGGCAAAATTCTGGAATGACATATGGGGGATTAATTACGCAAGGCGCGTATTATTTTGTCTTGGCAGTCATCAATGTTTTCTAAAGGGGAGCTTAAAACAATTTGATTTTGATTAGTTCCGAGAACGTGGTAGTGGCGATTTAATTTGTAATATAGGCCGCGATCTCCGGAAAAATCATAAATGATATGTTTCCATTCTTGATTTTCTTCAATGGAAAAAATCAGGGCTTGGATTTCTTTAACGTGTTGGAGGGTGTCATTGATGATTTGTTTAATAAAATGTTGAATATCAAGTTCCGGGGCAATCATTTTTTGGCTGAGCATGGTCACCGCCACCTTGTTTTTGATTTGCAGGTTTTTCAAAACCGTTCCTAAGCATTGCAGGTATTGGCTGTCATTTTGATGGAACATTTTGTCCATAATCAAATGATAATTAGCATCGTAGCGAATCAATTCTTTAACCAAGGGATGATTTTTAAAATTAGTTTCCGTGGAGTTGTCTAGCAATAGTTGGGCTAATAATAATGAAGCACTGTTGCGGTTTAGCAAGCTGGGACTGATTTCTTGGTAAAATTCCAGCAATAAATTGGCCATACTGTTTTCCTGGATTTTTACTAAATTGATGTGACCGTATAGTTCATTGTCCGGATCAATATCAATATTAACAACAGGGGCTTGTTTGAAAAATTTTTGATGTTTGACGTAAAACGAGCCAAGTATTTCCGGGTTTGGTGCGTTTAAGTTGATAATCAAATCATAATTGAAAGATTTTTCACCCAGGGTGATATCTTTGGCTGCCAAATGTTGGTCGCTGGTGAGTTGTAGAGTCAATAAATCTTCACCATTCAAAGTTTCAAATTCGTATTTTAAACTTTTGAGATTTTTATTTTGCACTTTGATGTTGATTTGGTTGGTGTATTCTAACTCAATTTCTGAATAAATCGGCGTGCTGTACGGTAAAAAATCCAATTTTTTGGCAAAAACTTGGTTGTCACTGAAAATATGAGCGGTTTTTTGGTGGTTATATAAGAGATATTGCAAGGCCCAAGCCCCCGCCACCACGTTTCGATTATGGGGCAGGAAAATCGCCACGCGCCGCGCTTGGGTGATTTGCTGCCAAATTTGTTGAATTGTGCTCAAAGCCATATTTTTTGGTGTCATTAGCCTGATTTTTAACTTTATGAAATGGATTGGGGATTGTCAATGATTGGGGGCCGTTGTCCTTGCGAGCGAAGCGAAGCAATCTCGTGAATAGTGATTTAACGAGTTTGCTTCGGCACTTCGTGCCTCGCAATGACAATGCAGGTTGGCACGTTTTTGCTTTCGTAAGGACAACGGCCCACCACAGCTACCCACAACTTATCCACACCCCAAACGAGCATTTATTGTGTTATTTTAGCTAAAATGTGCTTGGGTTATATCCTTATCCACCGAACTATGGTATGATGGCTTTGTCAGTAGTGAGGGGCCTCAGGTCGAGTCCCAATGGTAAGCGCTACTACAATTAAAAATAAAAATCAAAAGTATGAAGCAATTTAAACAAGCCGTCTATGACGAATTGTTCTGTAAGGACTACACTAACATTTCCATCTTGGTTTTGTATGCTGTGTCCGTCGGTTTAAATTTAATCGTGGCCGGTGGTTTGGTCTAATAACCTTCTCATCGTCTATTGGGTAAAAACTAAAAATGCGTTTTCTTCTCTTTGAGAGTAAAACGCTTTTTTAGTTTCCGGGAGCTTTCTTGTCTTTTTCGCTACTCACCTTTATAATAAGAAGGTGCTTTTATAATTTTTAAAATAAACATTTATGGAATTGGACAAGATTTATCAGCCTAATTTGTATGAAAAGGATATTTATCAAGAATGGCTGGATTCGGAATTTTTTAATCCGGATAAATTACCGTTTGCGACTGAAGGGCGATTTTGTATGATGATGCCGCCACCTAACGCCACCGGTATTTTGCACACTGGACATGCTTCCATGTTGGCCATTGAAGATGTTTTTGCTCGTTATCATCGTTTGTTGGGTAAAAAAACTTTATGGTTGCCCGGCACTGATCATGCTGCTATTGCCACTCAAACTAAAGTGGAAAAAGTGATTGCTGCAGAAGGTTTGACCCGGCAAGGGTTGGGGCGAGAAAAGTTTTTGGATCGAGTGCGTGCTTATGTCGCCGACAGCCAAGATACCATTCGAACGCAAATCAAGGCGATGGGGTCTAGTTGTGATTGGAGTCGTGAAGCATATACTTTCAGTGATGAATTATCAGCGGCTGTTAATGAAATTTTTGTCAGAATGTATAATGATGGTTTGATTTACCGTGGCCCACGCTTGGTCAATTGGTGCTCGCGTTGTGGTTCCACCTTGGCTGATGATGAGGTTATATACAAAGAACAATCCGCTAAACTTTATTATTTCAAATATCATAAAGATTTTCCGTTTGTGATTGCTACTACGCGCCCGGAAACCAAGTTAGGTGATACGGCGGTGGCGGTTAATCCCGATGATGAACGTTATCAAGAATATATTGGTAAGGAATTTGACGTGGATTTTGTGGGCGTTCCTTTGAAATTAAAAATCATCGCTGATGCTTCGGTGGATCCGGCTTTCGGGACCGGTGCTTTAGGTGTGACGCCAGGACACAGTTTGGTTGACTATGAGATGAAAGAGAAAAACAATTTGCGTTTGGTGGAGGTGATTGGTCAGGATGGGAAAATCAAAGACGGTTTTGGCGAATATTCTGGCAGGGAAGTGGAAGCGGCGCGCGCTTTGATTGTGGAAAAATTAAAAGCCAACGGTTTAATGGAAAAAGAAGATGATATCCAAAATAATTTGTCGGTTTGTTATCGTTGCGAAACGGCCATTGAACCTTTAATCTCTACTCAATGGTTTATTAATGTTAATAAAAAAATCCCCAATCGTGGAAAATCTTTGAAAGAATTGTCTTTGGAAGCGGTCAATGGTGGTTTGCATGGTGATAAAAATCAGGAAATCAAGATTTTGCCCGATCGTTTTACCAAGATTTATGATCATTGGATGGAAAATTTGCGTGATTGGTGTATTAGTCGGCAGATTTGGTGGGGGCATCGTATTCCCGTTTATTATTGTGATGCTTGCGGCCAAACGATGGTGGCGGGGGAAGCACCGAGCGTCTGTGATAAGTGTGGCGGGCATTTGCGTCAAGATGAAGATACTTTGGACACCTGGTTCAGTTCCGGTTTATGGACTTTTTCGCCATTGGGCTGGCCCAAGCAAACTGAAGACTTGAAAAATTATCATCCGACTGATGTTTTGGAAACCGGTCATGATATTTTGTTCTTCTGGATTGCCAGAATGATTTTGATGACGACCTATGCTTTGGATGAAATTCCTTTTAAAAATGTCTATTTGCATGGTATGGTGCGCGACGGGCAAGGCCGTAAAATGTCCAAATCTTTGGGTAATGGCGTTGATCCTTTGGAAATGATTGAAAAATATGGGGCCGATGCGTTGCGTTTGAGTTTGATTGTCGGTAACGGACCGGGCAGCGATATTCCGATTTCCGAAGAAAAAATCGCTTCTTTCCGCAATTTCGTCAATAAATTATGGAATATTTCCCGCTTTATTTTGGGAAAAATTGAGAATGTTCATTATGTCGCCGAAGCGCCGACCGCCAAAACTTTGAGCGATCGTTGGATTTTGGGGCGTTTGGCTGAAACCAAGCGAAAATATTTTGATTTTATGAATCGTTATGAAATTGCTTTGGCCGGTGACGAGTTGATGTCTTTTACTTGGGATGATTTTGCCGATTGGTATTTGGAAATCGCCAAGGTGGAAGGCGATAAAGATGAATTGTTGTTGTATGTTTGGCAGAATATCATTCGTTTGTGGCATCCGTTCTTGCCGTTCGTGACCGAAGTTTTGTGGAAAAATTTGGCTAGTCGTCCATTATTGTTGGTGGATAAATGGGAAAAAGAGAACTTGCCGGAGCTTTCCGCTGAAGATTTAAAAGATTTTGAATTGTTGCGCGAAGCGATTGGTGCTATTCGTAATGTTAAAAATGAATATAAAGTTACTTCCAACAGTGTAGAAGTGCGTTACCAAAGTGCGGAAAAACAAAGTTTGTTGGAATCTAATAAAGAAGTTGTGCTTCGTTTAGCGAAAATCGCTGTTTTTGAACAGCTGGAAAATAAAGATGCCAATGCTATTAGCAAAATTTTATCTGGTGCCGAGATTTTTGTCAGTATGCCCAGCGATTTTGATGTGGAGAAGGAATTTGCCAGAGTAAGCAAGGAAATTGCTGATTTGG
>DYGC01000011.1 GCA_020724925.1 Candidatus Paceibacter sp. | reverse complement strand
TCATTGATCGTTTAGTTGGCTACAAGTTATCCCCATTCCTGTGGAAAAAAATCAGTTATGGTTTGAGTGCCGGCCGCGTGCAGTCCGTGGCAGTACGTTTGGTCGTGGAGCGCGAACGAGAAATTGAAGCTTTCAAAAGTATCAAGTATTGGAGTATCACCGCTGATTTTGAAAAATCTCCGGCCATCTTTCAAGCGGACATGATTAAATACGCCGGTGAAAAAATCAAAAAACACGGCATCGATTCCGCGGAAAACGCCGACGAAATGATGCGCGTGGCACGCGAAGGGCAATATCATATCGCCAGCATTGAAGAAAAAACCACGAAAAAATCTCCCTTCCCGCCTTTCACCACTTCCACTTTGCAACAGGCGGCCAACAATAAATTCAATTTCTCCGCCAAGCAAACCATGCAATTGGCACAAAAATTATACGAAGGTGTCACCTTGGGAAAGAAAGAATCGATCGGTTTAATCACTTATATGCGTACTGATTCGGTCAATTTGTCTTCTGACTTTATCAATGAAGCACAACGCTTTATCAAAGATACTTTACCGGCTGAATATTTTGTGGAAAAAGCGCGTGTTTTTAAAAATAAAAGTAAAAACGCCCAGGAAGCCCACGAAGCCATTCGTCCGACGTCCATTTATCGAACGCCGGAAAGTGTCCGTCCTTATTTGGAAGATCGTGCTTTTAAATTATACAAATTGATTTGGGAACGCGCCCTAGCCACGCAATTACCGGAAATGATTGTTAATAACCGAGCGGTCACGATCAGTAATCAAGACAAAAAAATTGAATTTAAAGCCAACGGCGCCACTTTGAAATTTGACGGTTTCAGCCGAATTTATACAGTCAGCGTCAGTGAAAATATTTTACCAAACTTATCCGAAAAAGATTCGGTGGATTTGAAAAACATCGCTTCCAAAGAACATCAAACCGAACCGCCAGCTCGCTACACCGAAGCTTCCTTAATTAAAGTTTTGGAAGAATATGGGATCGGCAGACCATCAACTTATGCTCCGACTTTAAGCACCATTCAACAACGCGGCTATATTGTTCAAGAAGATAAAAAATTGAAACCCACCGATACTGCCATGTATGTTAATGATTTATTAGTAAAATATTTCCCGGATGTGGTAGATTTTCAATTCACCGCTAAACTGGAAGAAAACTTTGATGAAATCGCCGAAGGAAAACACGAATGGAAACAAATTGTTGGTGACTTCTATAAACCATTTGAAAAAAATCTTTTGGAACAAGAAAAAAATGTTACCGATGAAAAACTGGAAGAATTATCCCATGAAGTTTGTCCGGAATGCGGTAGTAAATTGAGATTAAAGAAATCTCGCTTTGGTGCTTTCTGGGGTTGTTCCAAATATCCGGAATGTAAATATCTAAAAAACAGTTCCAAAGATACTCCCGAAGACAACAGTAAAGAACCGGAAAAAACCGGTGGCAAATGTCCGGAATGTGGCAATGATTTGGTTATCAAACACGGTCGTTTCGGGAAATTCATTGCCTGCTCCAATTATCCCACCTGCAAACACACGCAACCGATTACCATGGGAATCAAATGCCCGGAATGCGGATTGGGAGAAATCGTGGAGCGGAAAACCAAACGTGGCAAGTTGTTTTACGGCTGTTCCAACTACCCTACTTGCAAATTCGCCAGCTGGAATAAACCTTATGACAAACCTTGTCCCAAATGCGACAACACCATGTTTTACGATAAAAAAGATATGATTAAATGTATAAAATGCGAATATACGATGAAAAATCCCGATCCGAAACCGTTAGAAGAACCGATTCAGGAAAACAATGCTCCAGATCCGGAAATGGAAAACCATGAGAATGAATAGATAAAAAAAATACCCCGATAACCGGGGGATTTTTTTTACTTATCTTCATTCAATAAATCACTTGCCGCATCATTAAAAACAGGCTCGTATTTTTGTCTTACTGGGTGAGAACTTTCTCTTTTTCGAAATGCATACAACAATAAAACCGATCTTCTAATTTTCATTAAATCAAATAACTTTTTATTAAACAATAAATAATTATTTGCTTTTTCCATAAAATATTCCTCATTTACAGAATCCCCCTTAATTTCAGCATAGAAAGTTGCCAAATCAAACATTGGATTCTCCTGACACGCATACTCAAAATCATACACCACCAAATTATTATCATGTTTTTTTATATTTCTTAATGAAAAATCACCATGTGAAAACCCCTTAGTATAATTCATAATCAAATCACGATTCTCTTGAAAAATACCAACTATACCATTAGCGTTTTTGATAATCCCTAATTTTTCCAATTCAAATAGAAAGTTAAATATTTTTAAATAGTGTTCCCAATTTACCTCTGGTAAACCATCAGCCGCAATCTGAGACAAAGTTTCTAAACGCAAGGAAATAATATCATTTATTGTTTCTTTATCAATATGTATATTTAATAAATCCCACCTTTTTGTAGCCAAAAATTTATAATCAAAATTGATTTCCATCAAATCCAATAAATATTTTTTTGGTAAATGCTTATAACAATATTCTTCCTTAGCCAAAACTTTTTGGTTAACAACAATATCATCAGTTATATCAATAAACTTCAAAACACATTCTATGCCATTCTTTTTTCCGTAAAAAATCTGATGATTTCCCTTCTCCAAATCACTAGCACGCCGAACGTTTGTATAACCAAAAATTTCAAATGTTTTCATCGGATCAAAAACCTCATTATTAGACGGAAGGATTTTATCAATGTTAGACATATTTTTTATTTTTTAACCAACCTATCTCAACATCCCAAATTTCTTATTTTTAGCAGTCATTTTTACAAAATACTGCAAACTTTTTTGAAAAAACTCATCTCCATGCCGACGACGACCTTCAATAAAACCAATTCTCACCTTCTTATAACCTTCGGAAAAGTTTTGAAAATTCTTCCAAGCCTCCTTGTCAGCTTTTAATACTTTCAAAATATCATTGGCAATAACCAATTTTTCCTTTTTATCTTTTTGATGATCAAAGGCATGGGCAACTGCTTGCAGACCAAAGGCTGTCATACGTTTAGCTTTTATCAAACGACGAAGTCGCTCCTTATTCATTTCCGACAAAACACTGGTTTTTCTCCTGGGGGTAAATCGTTGGGCAAATTTCTCATCATCAATCCTCTTTAAAGTACTATCTATCCAACCATAACAAAGCGCTTCTTCCACCGCGTCGTTATAAGAAATTCTTTGTTTGCCGGATGCTTTTCGATAATAAACCAACCACGCTTCCTTTTCTTTGGCATGATTTTTCGCCAACCACGCCCGCCACGCTTTTCTTTCCGTAAAATATAGTTGATTGGTGATGTTCATATTCCACTACAAAGCCACTCTAAAGACCTCGTCCACGGTAGTAATACCATCCATTGCTTTTAACAAACCATCTTGCATCATTGTTAACATTCCATTCTTACGAGCAATCTCCTGAACAATATACTCCGATAACTGCCCACTCAAAAGAACCGCTTCAATTTCCGGGTTCATGGTAAAAATTTCATAAATACCGATTCGTCCTTTGTAACCTAAACCGGAACATTTATCACAGCCCTTACCTTTGTAAAATTTCAAATTATTAAAATCAATTTTTTCACCGGCTGACTCAGGAATTTGCTTTAACTCAGCAATCACTTTTTGCAAAGTTTCGTCATCCAATTTAATTTCTTCTTTACAGGCATCGCACACCCGACGACACAAACGCTGCCCAACCACTGCGTTCAAGGCTGGTGCCAACAAAAACGGCTTCACGCCCATCGCCAAAAATCGTGGCAGTGCGCCGGCAGCACTGTTAGTATGAATAGTGGAAATCACCAAATGACCAGTCAAAGCGGCGTTAATCGCTACGTCCGCCGTTTCAAAATCACGCAACTCACCGACCATCACGATGTCCGGATCCTGACGCAAAATCGATCGCAAGCCATCAACAAAACCATAACCCTTTTCATGATCGATTTGACTTTGATTAATACCCTTTAATTTATATTCCACCGGATCTTCCAAAGTAATAATTTTTGTTTCCGAATCATTTAACTTATTCAAAATTGCATACAAAGTAGTTGTTTTACCGGACCCGGTTGGACCGGTAGTGATAATCATCCCGTTTGTTTTCTGAACCTCTTCAGCCAAACGTTTCTGTGCCAAACCACGCAAACCCAAATCTTCAAAATTCAAACCGGCCGCCGATGATTTTAACAAACGCATCACCACTGACTCCCCATAAGAAGTCGGTAAGGTGGACACACGAACGTCAATCTTATCGGCAGTCATAAAAATCGTAAAACGTCCATCTTGAGGGACATCAGCAACGTTAATCTTCAAACCGGCAATCAATTTAATACGAGAAATTAATTTCTTCCAAAAATCAGCCGGCAAAACAGCAGCATCATGCAACAAACCATCAATACGGAAACGCACTTTCACCCCGTCCTCCTCCGCCTCAACATGAATATCTGAAGAACGAAACTTCAAGGCAGCAGCAATCAACAAGGTCATAATATCACTAACATTAACCTTTAAAATTTTTTCATTTAATTGTCTGAAATCAGAAATTTCACTTTCATATTTTTTTAAATCATCTTCAGTAATTGTTACACCGCTTTTAATTTCCGTATATTTGGGAACACTGGCATACAATTTCTTAGCCCGATTTAAACTCTCTTCGGAAATCAAATAAATCTCCGGTTCCAAATGTTCCTTATCGGCAATATTCTTAATATAAGCCAAGACCTCTTCCTTAATTGGATATTCCAAAACCCCCAATTTCCAGTTTTCATTTTGCTTATAAAAAAATGACAACAAACCATACTTTACCGCATCCTCTTCCGGCACAACTGACAAAGCATCAGAAATAATTGGCATGTCAATCAAACTAATATAGGGAATACCAAAAGATTGGGCGCGGGCCGCCACCAACTCTTCTTGATGCTTAAGCTCCAGCTCTTTCATTTTTTCCTCCAAAGCATCGCGCGTGGATTTATCCTGAACATTAATCTGAACGTGGGGCGCGGTAGGGGTTGGTGTTGGGCTAGTTGCCGCCGAAGAAGAGCTACTCTTTTTAATCAAATCGCTGATATTCATAAGATCTTATTGCTTTTTTTTGTTTAAAATTTTCTTTAACAAACGATAACTTTTGCTATTGGCTTGCCCCTCTTGCAAACGCAAGAACAACAACAACCAACTGGAAAATTGAAAATTATAAACCCAAGCCGTCAACAATACCGTAAATACTGAAAAGATCAGAATCAACGCCAATAAACTAAAGAACAAGAACAACTGCTGAATTTGAATCATCCAAAAGATTGAAGCGATGATAAACAAGAAAAAAGTATTCATCAAAAGGACGATAAAAATCTCTACCAAAAACAAGAAAATCGCCATTTCCAAACTGACTAACCAATTCTTGGAAAATAACTGTTCCGCTGATTTCAAAGCCTGTCCAATGCTTTTATTGTAAATCACCACATACGCAAAGGTATAAAAAGCCACAAAGGAAACAATTGATAAAATAAATAAGACCACAACTAACAAAATATAATAAGCGAAACGAGACACATCTGAATTATACAAATACAACAAAAATGGCACTGCCACCGCTCCCCCAATCAAGAAAATCAAAGCCTGACGAATAACATTGATAAACAAAACCGGGAAAAATTTATTTTGAGCCTTACCCATTAATTGCTCGCGGGACAATTTCGTCTTTAATCCCTGAACATAATGTTTTACACTTTCGGCAATGGCAATTTGTGCATTAATGCTTAACCACACTAAAATACCTACCAAAAAAACCGTAACCACCAAAGATAAAATCGCTACCGGCCAAGAAGTCATAAATAAATTCTTCCAATAGGCCAATTTAAATAAAGACAAAAAATAATAGACAAAATTATCCCAAGCAAAAACATTTGCACCAGACTGCAAATAATCTTGATACTTAGCCAAATGTCGAACAATTCCGATATTACTAAAAAACATGGCAAACAATGATAAAATCCACAAATATTTGTTGCGCCAAGTGAATTTAAAGGCATCTCGCCAAATAAATCGATAAACTGCGTTTTGTTTTGTTTCCATAGTTTTGTATTTTTATTTGATAATTTTCTAATTAATTTCTCTTATTATACTTGAAAAAATCCCGATAAGCAAACTAAAAAACTCCCCCGTCAGAACAACGAGGGAGTTTTTTTATCAATCAAATTAAGCTTTGGCTTGTTCTTTTTCAATTTTAGCACGTCGCTTCTTGCTTAAGTGACTAACGGCTGATTTTTTGCCTTCGATCACTTTTTTACCAATTAACAAATTGCTAGCAGTTTTACTCAATTGAGCTCCTTTGCTCACCCAATATTCAATTCTGTCTTTAGCAAATTCACCTTCTTTGCTTCTTGGATTATAATGGCCCAAATTTTCCAAATAGTTGGCCCAAATATCCTTGCTTTTTTCCATAACAACCAAACGATAACTTGGTTGCTTGGTCTTACCGATTCTAATTAAACGAATAGTCAACATAATTTTTAAAATCAAAATTATTTATAAATAATAAAATTATTGCCAAAAAGATGTTTATAATATATAGAATCCGATTTACTTTGTCAAATAAACCCCAATTGTTGAATTTGACAAATGAGATAAAAAATGATTAATTATACAAAAGGAGGCGGCCATGCAATTTTTTTATCTCAGACCGGAATGTCTCAAGGATCAATACCAAGAGCACTTTCCGGTAATCAAGAATTTTTTAGAGTTCTTGCTGCTTGAAATAGAGCAAGATCGGTATTTCAGCACAAACATCCCGGCGGATGATTTTTCTCAGTTTATGCTCATCAAAAAAGGGCAAAAACTGATAAAACAAATCACCCTGGATGAAAATTTCTCGGTTGACGAGCAACGCTTTAACAGCTTGCTCAAAACTGCGAAAAAGGCCAACACCGAGCTGTTAAGACTGCACCGTTTGATGCAAAACTTCGAACGGGTCTTAATAGTTATGGAGATGCTCACTCCCTACCACCCCATGTGGTTTGAGATGGAGGAGAAACTCCGGTGCAAAATGGATATCAAAGGCACTCACCTGTGCGGCATTATCGCCGCCTACATGAAGTGCCTCGATACCCGTGGTGGTACCCAAAATGCAAAATTTCTCACGGAAATCGAGAACTGGAAAAAGGAAACGTCCCAGTTCTTCGACTTTCCGGAAACGGCCATTGAGGCCATCAAGAAGGCCCGTCAGGGCAAACTGCTGTAGTCAAACTCATAGTAAAATATGGGTTTTTTTCGTAAAGAGAGACGAAAGCTTGACAAATTTTAAAATATGTGATATTATACCATCATACTGACAGATAGTCTGTAGCCAAAAGGGGGCACGAAAGAATGGGACATACTCTGGCGGATCACTCCGGTTACCACTTTGTGTTAACTAGAATTTTCCATCGGGTAAGTCTCTTGCCCTCTTTTGTTTACAGATTATAATTTAGTAAAAAAAAATCCCCCGTTCTGCGGGGGATTTTTTTTGTTGTTTAAAGGATGAAAACTATGTGGCGGGAGGAACTGCCGGTTCGGCCGGGGGCGTGACCGGAACTTCCGGTGTCGTTCCGCCATCACCGGGCGTGCCAACTGGCACCGCCTCTACTCCACGCAAAAATACTTGTTGCCAAGGTGAATATTTACTAATCCATTTCTTAAAATTAACTGTTCCATCAGGATAAATCACGCGCCACCAAAACTCACCGGTAACACCAGTATGCGGACTTTCTGTCTGTCTAATAACACCAGGGGCCAATTCAGTCGTATCAACATATTTTGCGGCTGGCGGATAAATATAATTATATTGAATAGCATCGGTTTTCTCCACTAAACGTCCATCAGATACACCCCACAACTCAACGTATAAATTATAACCACTGGTATATGACTGAAACAAAATGTAATACCCCGTATCATTAACAAAACGAACATCAGGATGCGGATCATAAATAGTCGCGTCCGTACCAGTCGGCTTATAATAACTAACATCATAACGATGCGGACGACGCTCGGTAATCGGCAAACCGGCGTCAATTGCGGCACGGAACAAAGTTGTTCCCACCTGACACAATCCTCCACCATATTCCGGAATTGTTTCTGTTCCCTTAATTACTAATTCTTGTAAATAACCACCTGCCGCATTAAATGGTTTCAAGTTAATAATAGTCTTAAATTCCTCACCAGGTGCCAATAACAAACCATTAAGCTTAGCGGCTCCAGTTTTGATATTGTGAATACGATTAGCCGGACTATTATAAAAATTAGACACTCCCAAACCAACCAATTCTTTTATCTGTAAAGGATTGTTAGGCAAAGATTCATCAGCCGGATCCAAGAAAACCACCGGCAAGGACAAGTTTTCCGGAAATTCTTCTGCTAAAAACAAATTATTAACCAAAACTACGGCTTCTTCCGCGTTTAAAGACCGTCCCGCTTTAGGACTAACAAATTTTTTAACACGATATTTTTTAACCGGCTCCTTTTCTCCGGCCTCACTATCAATCGGGGCAGATACTTCTTCCATTTCCAAGATTGCCGAAACCGCCTCAATCTTAATATTTTCATTTAAATCACTTAACCATTTTAACAAATCAACTTCATCTATTTTCAACTGCAAAATATTCTTATCGTCTTTATAAAAAACAAAATCATCGGAAAAATTAGCCACCTTCAAAGTCGCAACCATAATCAAATCAGATTCTTTTTTGGCCAAGGTTTCGGCATCAATGCGCAAATCTTTAGCATTAAAAACATACAAATCTTTAGTCGCATTATAATACTTACTTAACTCTTCCGGATTACTGTTACGCATATCATCATAAGAACGAGTCACGGCAATCAAATCCAAACCGCTAGTCCATTTTGGTAATTGCAAATCAAGACTTTTATCCAAATAAGATAAATAACGTTGCTTAAATGATTGTAAATCACTACCCCGGACTTGCGGATCAGCAATTTCCCACTTTAAAAACAATTTCAAATCCTGCATTAATGGCAATTGCGTTTTGATTTGAGTCAATAAATCTTCATAGTCAACAACTCGTCCCACCTTACCCTCAATAATCGATAAATTACCGGAAGCATCAAATTGATATCGTGCATTTTCCGCCGGACTTTCCAATGATATTAATTTTTGATGTAAAAAAGCTTCCAATTCATCAATATTACAATTCAAAGGCAAAGAAAACTCTTTATCCTTCCACAACAATGGCAAAGTTTTAATCCACCATTGATTTTTTCCATAAACAAAAACTTGTTGACGTAAAATTTCCTCGTCCAAATAACAATACAAATTATCAGCCAAAAATTTCGAGACCACAATATCATCCTGTGGCGCTAACGATTCATCCTCACTAGGCCATGCATTTAAAGGAGCGGTTTTATCCAACAACTCCCAGTTCGCACTTTGCCAATAACTTTCCCAACGATTGTTTAAAGTATTCCAGGCGTCATCATAAGATAAGTATGATAGATCAACTTGATTGACGGTAATATTAGGCATCACCTTCGAACGAAAATAATTATCCATCGCAAATTGAATGCCAAAATTAATTCCCACCAAAACAAAAATCCCCAACAGAAAGAACACAACCGGTCGCCACGGAATTTTCTTTTTTTCTTCTGTGATTAACAAATTAAGTTCCTGTTGATTTTCAGGAATAACAATTTCCACCCCTGCCGATAAATCTTCACTGCTAATAGCGATCACCGGCTTTTCATCCGGTTTATTTTCCGGGGCTCCGGAAACAAAGTTCGGCAACTTTTTTTTCTTGTGCTTTTTGCCCATATTAATTCTTATCCTTATTTAATAAATCATTAATCAACGCCGTTGCTAATTTTTCTCGAGCTGCTGTTAAATTGACATCCGGAGAAACTAAAAAATAAAGGGCATCCCCTTCATGATATTGATCAAATAAATCAATTTTAGGAAAGATCAAAGTTTGTCCATCATCAAAACGAATAACTGCCTTGTCACCTTCAAAACGGTCCAAGACAGCTGTTATAAAAGGCGCAGTCATAGACTCTTTATAGTTTCTTAATTGATACACTTACATTATTAGGTAAATCAAGTTTTGGCAAGACAATCGTCAAAACCCCATTTTTCAAATGGGCACTGATTGCAGAAGTATCAATATCATCAGGCAATAAAATTGAACGAGAGAATTTTCCCCAAAAACATTCCTTAATATAATACTTATCATTTTTCACTTCGTTGCCGACTTTTCGCTCTCCCTTAATGGTCAGAACTCCCTGGCTATAATTAATATCAATATCATCCAAAGAAACACCGGCCAATGGGGCCTGCACCACGATTTTATTATTATCATCATAAACATCCAATGATAATTCCCCCTCCACCTCATTAATATAAGAATTGTCTAACAAATTTTGAAAATCATTTTCAAATGATTCTTGATTGCTCGGCTGAACATTATTCATAATAAAACCAAGCTTATCGGTCGCCTCCACTGGTAAAGTGTCATATAAATATTGCTCTTCCTTTTTTTCAATTTCCAACAAATCTAAAACCGACTGATCAAGCTCTTTATTTTTTTGTTTATTTTTAAATACCATAATAGGAGGATTAAAAATCTTGTGTTAATTATAACAGAATTTTGCATTGTTGCCAAACGGATTTCATGGGTTGACATTTATTTGTAGTGTGGGTATGGGACTATGTCATCCTGGATAATTTTGTAATATGATATTGTTTTGCACGAAAAAGTTCATTCGTACCGTAGGCGAGATCCTGGATAAATTTTGCTTTCAGCAAAATTTTCCAGGATGACATTGCCCCCAGGATGACACATCGGCACGCACCAAGGTTAAACTACTACATCTTCCCCAAACTTGTATAAGTACTTAGCAAGGAATCCGGGGTGAGGGAAATCGTGTCAATTTTGTTTTTCAATAAAAACTTAGCAAAATCGGGATAATCGGATGGTGCTTGCCCGCAAATCCCCACTTTTTTCTTATATTTATGAACGGTTTTGATAAATTGCTCAATCAAACGCAAAACCGCCTCGTTTCGTTCATCATAAACGGCGCTAACCAAGGCTGAATCACGATCCACCCCCAAAACTAGCTGGGTCAAATCATTACTGCCGATGGAAAAACCATCAAAATATTTAACGAATTTATCAGCCAAAATAACGTTCGATGGAATTTCACACATCATGAAAATCGGAGCGGCTGAACGCAAATTATAACGCTTTAAAATATCCATAACTTGCTGTGCTTCACCCTCGGTGCGACAGAAAGGCACCATCAAAGCCAAATTATCCAAACCCAATTCATAAATAACCTTACGCATTGCCTCCAATTCCAAACAAAACGCCGGGTAAAATTCTTTGGCATAATAACGCGACGCCCCGCGCCAACCGATCATCGGGTTTTCTTCTTTCGGCTCATACGCTTGCCCACCCAAAAGATTAGCGTATTCATTGGTTTTAAAATCGGAAAAACGAACAATCACCTGACGCGGATAAAAAGCGGCGGCAATTTGCGCCACGCCCTGCGCCAAATTATCAATAAAAAATTGTTTTTTATCTTTATAGTGAGCGGTTTTCTCCTCAATTTTCGCTTGCAAATCCGCATCCAGTTTTTTGAAATCCAACAAAGCCAACGGATGAATACCAATGGAATTATTGATGATAAATTCCAAACGCGCCAAACCCACGCCCTCACTGGGAAGGAACGAATGTTTGAAAGCCGCTTCCGGCTCGCCGATATTCAACATCAATTTGGTTTTCAATTTCGGCAATTTTTTCAAATCAACTTTTTCAATTTTATATTTTACAAAACCACTGTAAACAAAAGCTTGCTCACCCTGAGAACAATCAACAGTAATCTCCTGCTCATGTTTAATGCTCTTGGTGGCGGTTTTGGTGCCGACCACGCAAGGAATGCCGAGCTCGCGAGAAACGATGGCGGCGTGGCAGGTGCGACCACCGGAATTAGTAACAATAGCACTGGCTTTTTTCATCACCGGCTCCCAATCAGGATCGGTCATTTCCGTCACTAAAATTTCACCCGGCTGAAAATTTTTCAACTCACTGACATTCTTAATCAAATGAGCTTTGCCATGAGCGATTTTACTGCCGACGCTGCTGCCGCTACACAAAGTTTTTCCTTTACCGAGCAAACGATAAATTTCCAAACGTAAATTATTTTCTTGAGATTGCACGGTTTCCGGACGCGCCTGCAAAATATACAATTTTCCATCAACACCGTCTTTCGCCCATTCAATATCCATCGGTTTTTTATAATACTTTTCAATCGCCGCGCCCCACGCCCCCAACAAAATGATTTCTTTATCAGTCAAAGCATATTGATGACGATCCTCCACCGCCACCAAAGCATCAAGGGTACTTTTATTTCCACCCTGGGCGTAAATCAATTTATGTTCCTTGCTACCCAATTGTTTTTTAATAATCGGATTATCACCTTTATTCAAAGCCGGTTTAAACAATAAATATTCGTCGGGCGTGACCACGCCTTTAACAATATATTCTCCCAAACCATAAGCGGCATTGATTAAAATTCCATTGGAAAATCCGGTTTCCGTATCAATCGTAAACATCACGCCACTGGACGCCAAATCGGAACGAATCATTTTTTGCACCACCACGGACAACGCGACATCAGCGTGTTTAAAACCTTTATCAATACGATAAGAAATCGCCCGATCGGTAAACAAGGAAGCGATGCAATGCTTAACGGCGTTCAACAATTGATAATCGCCTTTAATATTCAAATAACTTTCTTGCTGACCGGCAAATGAGGCGTCGGGGAGATCTTCGGCTGTGGCCGAGGAACGCACCGCCACGTCACTGTATTTTTGTCCGTATTCACGACTCAATTTTTTATAAGCAGCCAAAATTTCCGTTTGAATTTCTTTGGGCAACTCCGCCGCTAAAATCATTTGACGAATTTCTTCGCCAACCGTTTGCAAACGTTTAATATCTTGCGTGTCCAAATGTTTTAACAAAGAATAAATCGGTTTTTCCAAATTAGCGCTCTTCAAAAAATCTCGATAAGCATCAGCGGTAACGGCAAACCCGTTGGGGATATTAATTTTATTTTTACCGCTGCGCAAAGCTTGATACATTTCACCGAGCGAGGCGTTTTTTCCACCGACTTTGGGAATATCATTAATGCCGATTTCCTTAAACCACAAAATGTACATAATTTTTATTTTAAATTTTATTTTGATTGTGATTATTATAGCATTTTCACGGGCAATGGTAAATTAAATTTTTACGTGTATAATTAAAGTTAGAAGAAAATTAATTTTCAATAACCATATGATAAAAATCACCAGTCGTAAAAACGAAAAAATCAAAGAGCTGATTAAATTCCGCAAGAAAAACGGCAAAACCGCTAAAGATTTAATTTTGATTGAAGGCGAACGGGAAATTGAACGCGCGCTGGCGGCGAGCGTCGTGCCCTTGGAAATTTATTTTTGTGAAGACTTTTTACCGAAAAAATCCGAAAATAATTTGCTGAAAAATTTGGAAAAGAAATTCAAAGACGCTTATTTTTACCAAGTGCCAAAAGATATTTTTGAAAGCATCGCTTATAAAAATAATCCCTTTGGAATTTTGGTGCTAGCGAAATTTCATTTGAAAAAACTGACTGATATTAAATTAGCGGCCAAGCCCGCCTGCCTCATTTGTGATAATATTGAAAAACCGGGCAATCTGGGCGCGCTCCTGCGCACCGCCGACGGCGTTGGCTTGGACGCGGTTTACCAAACCGGCGTTCTTACCGACTATCGAAACCCAAACGTGGTGCGCGCGTCCACCGGCACAATTTTTAATTTGAATTTCACGCAATGCAAGGCACAAGAATTAATTACTCACCTGAAAAAACACAAAATAAAAATCATCGCCGCTGATCCGGACGCGACGATGATTTATTCGGATATTGATTACACTGATGGTTACGCTTTGGTGGTCGGCGCTGAAGACAAAGGTTTAAGCCAAATCTTTTTGGACCAAGCCGATTATTTGGTAAAAATTCCCATGCTCGGTGCGGCTGATTCTTTGAACGTTCATCAAGCGGCGACTGTTATTTTATTTGAAGCGTTGAGACAGAGAGGGTTTAGGAAATAACTTTAATGTTACCTTTTGTGAGTACAAAAGGTAACACCAAAAAACGCCGCCCCGCTGGTCCGCACGGATAATTTTGGGTTCGTTTTTCGTTTCCTCGCAAACTCGTCACCGTTTTGTCTTTTACAAAGCCAAAACGGTTGACTCAAACAGACTGCTCGGATTTTGGCTTTGCCAAAACCACTCAAACTCACCACAAAATTATTACCGGAGTTTATCCCCGCGAAGGCGGGGACGGACCAATGGGCGGCACTAAAAACAATTTATATTAACAAACATTTTATATAATTTAAAATTAACCCTTATATAAAAACATTACAATATTGAGTTTAACGCGGCAAAGACCTGGATCCTTACCCCCCCAACAACAAATATCATTATAAATAGTTAAGATAAATGTAACATCACCTCGTCCAACTGTTTATACAAATCTTCCATTGTTCCACTATTATCCACGTGAAATTCCGCTTTGTCTGCTAGTTCTTGAATAGCCACTTCTGTAGATCGTTGGTTATCAGCCAAAAACTCCTCCCACGTTTTATTTTGATCATCAGGTTTCTCACTTCTTTTTGTAATTCGTTCATAACGAATGCGCGGATCAGTTTCAATACTAATCAAATGAAAATTAGGATCATCTTTTAAAATTTCAATATCAGCCCAACGACGAATCCCCTCAATTGCCACCACTGCTGATTTCGCGTTATTAGCTCGAGCCACAATCACTTTTGATAAAATATCATCCCCAAAAGCTCCGCGTAAAATTTCCGATAGTTTAATCAATTTATCGCGATCGGCTGGCAAATATAATAATTGCAAAATATCTTTCAAAACTTCAGAAAAACCAAAAACTTCCGCGCCCATTTTTTGTTTAATGTAATCCACAGCCGCGTCCTTACCACTGGCAATCGGACCGACAAACCCCATGATTAAGGCCATAAAATTTTAATTTATGATTTAATATTTGATAAGTTTCATTCTAAAGATAAGGTAGCAAATTAGCACAAAAAAACAAGCTTTACAAAAAACAATATTTTTTCTACTCTACTGAAGGGACAACATGACAAAAAGGAGGAAACTGTCATGACAGAAATCTTACCGGGAATCAACAACCTTGATTTGTTCGGTATCGGCAACGGTATCGATTCATCCCTGTCAGAAATCGAAGAGTGGTTAAAAGGAATGGAATATCCTTGGACCGCACTTCGTAACCTGGATGATTTTGTAGCAAAAATCATTCAGAAAAAGAAAGACTTCACAGAAGACAATAAGGGGCTTTTCCCTTTTGGGATCAGACCTTTTTGTGAAGAAAAATGTTTTCCAGAACCGTATTGTTTCGTGGAGGGCTTTGTCTACTTTGGAGAAAGCACCAAAGTCGAAGCTTTATCCCATTACACAAAAGATGTGATTTTTGGCAAAAACTGTACTATTGAAAGTAGCTGCCAAATCACCGGGCCAGCGGTCTTTGGAGATAATGTCCATCTGCATCACGGGGTAACTATTACCGGCTGCAGTAAAAATGGCCCCAAATCCGTACTCGTCGGAAACAACGTAAACATTTACCCACATGCTGTGGTGAAAGCATCAATCATCATGGATGGTGCCAACATCTACAGTGGTAGTTATGTGCCAATTTCTATTGTGGGCCCCAATGCTCGTGTTGGGTCACAAAATAGTCTGGATGACATCAAGACCAACGACAATCAGTCTCGGTCAATTGTCATCCACTACAAACTGGAAAGCCTCGCCACCGAGCTTACCAGAATGGGAACAATCATCGGCGCAAACACTAAATTAGAAAGTGGTGTGACAGCCGACCCGGGAACGATCGTGGCTCCCAACAAAACCATTCCCCGCGGTGAAACCATTCGTGGAATCATCGGGTTGGAGAAATGAAACATCAAAACCCCGCCAGGAATTTCTTGGCGGTTTTTTAAAATGTGATTCATCTTATAAATTATATTATTGGGACTCTTATGTAGGGGCGTTGCACTGCAACGCCCTTAAAAAAAAACGTTCGTTTAATATTATCAAAACCAATAAATATAAAACAATTTTATTAAAAATCAAATAAAACGAAAAATCACGAAAAAGGGCGTTGCAATGCAACGCCCCTACGGTAGAGATTGTATAACACGATACATCCCTAAATCACCTCTCGAATTTCCAATAAATTCATGTGATTGCTCAAACCCAGCGGCTCTCCGGCCACGATCAAGATTTCATCACCGCGCTTCACATAAAAATGTTTTTTTAAATATCCTAAAGCTCGATCATTAAATTCTTCCAAACTTTCCACCCTTGGCAAAACAAAAGGAATCACCCCCCATGATAAATTCAGTTGACGTTGCACTCGTTCATTGGTCGTCGCCACAAGAATTGGCAACTCCGGACGAAAACGTGAAACCATGCAAGCTGCCAAACCACTCATCGAGGCCACTAAAATTAATTTCACATCTTTTTCCACTGTAAATAAAGTAGTTGCATAACTGATAATATCAGAAAATGTTCGGTTTTTAATGGCCAACGGTTTTTGCAAATCATCATATTCCGAACGCTCGGTGCGTTGAATAATTTTTGACATAAATTCAATTGTCTCCACCGGATATTTTCCACTGGCAGTTTCCCCGGAAAGCATCACCACGTCCGTATGATCCATCACGGAATTAGCGACATCGTTCACTTCGGCACGTGTCGGCCGAGAATTATTAATCATTGATTCCATCATCTGCGTTGCCACAATTACCGGCTTCCCCGCCGCCAAACATTTGGCAATAATTTCCTTCTGTTTTAGAGGCACTTCTTCAGCCGGAATCTCAATTCCCAAATCACCACGAGCAATCATAATGCCATCACTCGCCTGAATAATTTCATCAATCGATTGAATGGCATCACGTTTTTCAATTTTAGAAATTATTTTAATATCATGATCGGTTTTGATTTTTAATTGCTTCTCATGTTTTTTTATCAAGTACCGCAAATCATAAACCTCCTTGGCACTGGTGACAAACGACAAAGCCACCCAATCCACGCCCATCTGTACGCCAAATTTTACATCCTCCTTGTCCTTTTCCGACAAAGCGGAAATCTGCAAACGAACTTCCGGAAAATTCAAACCTTTATTGGATAACAACAAACCACCAATTAAAACTTTACAATGAATATCCGAGCCTTCAATTTTTAAAACCTGAACTTTAATCAAGCCATCCACCAACAAAAAATACTGGCCGGCCTTGAGATCATCAGCCAAGTGCTCATAAGAAACAAAAATCTTGTCATCCTTGTAATTATCTTTATATTTTGGATTGACGGTAAAAATCACGGTTGATTTTTCTTTCAATACAACTCCCTCCGCCGGCAATTTCCCAACGCGAATGCGCGGACCTTGTAAATCCTGAACGATTGCCAAAGGGACGCCCTGCTCCGTCGCCACTTGCCGAATATTATTAATCAACATTTTATGATGCTCATAGGTTCCATGAGAAAAATTCAAACGACAGGCATTCATGCCGGCTTTTACCATACGACGCAAAACCGACAAATCCTGAGAAGATGGCCCGATGGTACACAAAATTTTTGTTCTTTTCATAATTTTTATTTTAATTTTATTTTTTGCATTTTAATTTGTTGATAAAATATCTGGCATAAAAAACCGACTGCTAATAACTCCAAAAATTCTTCAATCGTTATCAAATACCAATAAGGAACAATTTGCCACACTTCGTTGAAATGCAAAGCACCTAAAATTTCAATGCCAAATGCCCCAAGCACAAACAACGATCCGGCAAACACCACCTGCCAAAAAACTTTTCGCGGCCACGCCCGCCACGCCCCCCACAAGAAAAATATTCCCAGTGCCAGCAACGCCGGAGCGAAAACCAAGAGCCAGGCAAAAACGGGGTTGTGGCGACAAAACATTTCGCCCCAACCGATTGATTGCAAATATAAACCAAGTTGATCCCCGAAAAATTCATGCCATTGAAAGAACTCATCCAATGCGATGTAAATTAACAGAAAAAATCCGGTAAACTTAAAAATCGCGAAACTTATTTTTTTCATTGTATCATTTTTCATCGTCTGATGCCACCACAACCACGCTCCGGCCGCCAACAACGCTTGCATCATTGCCCAAACGGTAGGCAAATTATATTCTCTGTCAAAACTAAAAAAATCATGCCCTTCGCCAAACAAAATATGCAAAAATAAAAGAGTGATATTTACCACCAACAAAATAAATCCGAAAAAATTATTTTTCAAAAACGTTTTCGCGGACGTCAATGACACGCTCGTCTTTAGATAAAACTTTGAAAGAAACATGATAAAAATTTATTTTCATTTTTCGTAAAAACTTCGGCAAGTCTTTGGGCCACTCAATCGCCAACAAAGATTTGGCATCAGCCAAAAACTCATCCAAACCGATTTGACTCAAATCGCTGAAACCATCCAAACGGTAAGCATCAACGTGCACCAAACTACGCCACGGCAATTTACTTTTAGCGGGAATATCATAAATTTTCATGATATTAAAAGTCGGGCTGTTGATTTGTGATTTAACGCCCAAAAGCTTTCCCAAACTCTGCGTAAAAAAAGTTTTGCCGCCACCCAAATTTCCATCCAACAAAATGACGCGGGTTTGATGTTTTTTCAAAACCTGAAAAAAATCCGCCACCGCTTTCACAGTATCGGCTTCACCATGGCTTTGATATTTTGCGATTAACGTCTCCATATTGATTTATTGATTTCCCAATTTGGATTGGGGCGCAAGCGACTCAAATCACTGGCACCACTTAAAATTTGCGCCTTATTTTGAAACTTGATTTGCAAATAAGCATCCGCGGCAATCATCGCGGCATTGTCACCGCAAAATTGCAGTTCCGGGAAATGCAATTCCAAATCACCGAACTTTTCTTGAAAAACTTCACGCAAACGTTGGTTGGCCGACACCCCGCCGGCAACAATCAAACTTTTCACTTCCGGATATTTTTTCAAAGCACGCTTAATTTTGTGTTGCAAAACATCCAAAACCGCTTCTTGAAAAGCATAACAAATCCGATCCACAACCTTGGGAGTCAACTTAGTATATTCTTGAGTCTTATATAAAATAGCGGTTTTCAAACCGGAAAAAGAAAAATCAAAATTCGGGCTATCATACATCGGTCGCGGAAAATCATAATAATCTTTGTCCACGCCAATGGCACGCTTGGACACAATCGGTCCGCCCGGATAAGCCAAACCTAGCAATTTTGCGACTTTATCATAGGCCTCACCGACAGCATCATCACGCGTTTTTCCCAAAACTTTATATTCATGCAAACGAGATAAATATAACAATTCAGTGTGTCCACCGGAAACAATCAAACCCAAAGCCGGAAACTTAACAGCCGATAATGGTTTATTAATCAAAACCGAATTTAAATGAGCGGTTAAATGATTAACAATCACCAATGGACGATTCAAAAGATGAGCAATGATTTTGGCGCTTTCGGCACCAATCATCAAAGAGGTAATCAATCCGGGACCGGCGGTCACGGCGATATAATCAAAATCTTTCCAGGCGTATTTTTCATTGACTTCAGCCAACATTTTAACCAAATTAGGAACGTGCAAACGCGCCGCCACTTCCGGCACCACACCACCGTATTTACTATGCTCTTTGATCTGACTGTTGACCAATGAAAACTCCAAATTTAAGACCTGGCGCTTGTCCGATAAGACCGCCACCGAGGTTTCATCACAGGAACTTTCAATCGCCAAAATACGCATAAAAATTTCTTGACTATTTATATAAAATACTTTAATATAATCACAATCAGAAAGCAAGTAAGATTTTAGACTGATTTTTCACTATTGGCCTCATCGTCTAACGGCTAGGACTCCAGGTTTTCATCCTGGCAATCAGCGGGGCGGACAATCAAGTGAAGCGAGCGAAATGGACAAACTTGTTTGGACATTTCCGAGCGAACGCAGATTGCGTGCGAGCGCCGCAGGCGCGAAGCACATTCCCTGTGAGCTTTCATGATTTTCACAACTGAAGATGTTAATTTTTGGCCTCATCGTCTAACGGCTAGGACTCCAGGTTTTCATCCTGGCAATCAGGGTTCGATTCCCTGTGAGGCTACCAATAAAAATTCCCCCATCGGGGGATTTTTTATTGGTT
>DYGC01000010.1 GCA_020724925.1 Candidatus Paceibacter sp. | reverse complement strand
AAGAAGCCATTAAAATGATTGGTGAAACGCCTTTGTTGGAATTTAAAGAATTGAACAATGAACCGTTGCGTGCTTTGACAGCCGAAGAAAAAGCCGGAATGGATCAATATAATAAGGATGCTGAAGCGCGGGCCAATAATTTTTTGTCACAAGCTAAAGCCAATCCGGAAGGTTTTGAGGAGTTGGCCAATGCCAATAGTGAATTGGTGCCGAGCATTGATTTGGGTTTAGGGGATGATGTTAAAGTTTCGGCGGCAACCGATTTGGGTTATGTCGATCGTAGTAATGCGACTTATGAAGCTTTATATAAAGCGGCTGAGGCCGCTGGTGTTAATACGGTTGTTGCTAATTTAGTGGAATGGAATGGCGGTTGGAACGTGGTGCGTGTTTTAGATAAAAAAGAAGAAAAGAAAGAATATCATGCTGCCCATATTTTAGTTTGTTATAAGGGGGCGACCTCTTGTATTCAAGAACGCAGCAAAGAAGAAGCTTTGGCGTTAATTACTGAGTTAAAAGGCCAAGCAACCGTCGGTGATGCTTTTTATACTTTGGCCAAGGAAAAATCTGATGAAAGTATTGCCAAAGATACTGGCGGTGAATTAGGTTGGTTCGCTGATGGCGTGATGGTGAAACCATTTGAAGACGCGGTTAAAGCGATGGCCGTAAATACCATTTCTGACGTTGTGGAAACTGATTTTGGTTATCATATTATTTGGAAGATTGAAGATCGCGTGATTCCTGAATATCATTTACAACATTTATGGATTGCCAAGAAAACTGAAGCGGACATTGTGCCGGTTCCACCTCGTTGGAAAAATACTGAATTATCCGGTAAAGATTTAAAGCGAGCAGATATTATTTTTGATCAATATTTGGGAACTCCGGAAATTAGTTTAGAATTTACTGATGAAGGTAAGGATTTGTTTGCGGCAGTGACCGGTCGTAACGTTGGTAAGCCGATTGCCATTTATTTGGATGGACGAGCGATTGTGGATGCTAATGGTGATGGTATTATCAGTGAAGGTGAAGAATATGCTCCGACCGTTAATGAAGCAATTACTGATGGAAAAGCAGTGATTCAAGGACAATATACTTTGGAAGAAGCGAAAATTTTAAAGCAACGTTTAAATGCTGGTGCCTTGCCGGTGCCGATTACCATGATTAGTCAAGAAACGGTGGGGGCGACCTTGGGACAAGAATCATTAAATAAGAGTTTATCCGCTGGTTTGTGGGGTTTCTTAGCTTTGGCTTTATTTATGATTATTTATTATCGCTTACCTGGTTTATTGGCGGTTTTGGCTTTAGCCTTTTACACTTTATTGGTTTTGACTGTCTTTAGATTCATTCCTGTGACTTTAACATTGTCGGGGATTGCCGGTTTTATCTTATCTATTGGTATGGCGGTTGATGCTAATGTTTTGATTTTTGAACGTTTGCGTGAAGAATTGAAATCCGGTAAGCCGTTATCATTAGCTTTGGCTGATGGATTCAAACGTGCTTGGCCGGCAATTTTCGACGGTAATATGTCTACTTTAATCACTTGTATCATTTTAATGTGGTTTGGTAGCAGCATGATTAAAGGTTTTGCAGTGACTTTGACCATTGGTATTTTGATGAGTATGTTCACGGCGATGGTAATTACCAAAATTTTATTGACTTTTGCTTCTGGCAACAAAGATCAAGTCAAAAAATGGTTATATCGTGTTTAATTTTAATTAATAAATGATAAATAAGATTAATATGTTGAACATTATTCAAAAAAGAAACTGGTGGTTCGCATTTTCCGGGATTTTAGTGGCCGCTAGTGTGGTTGCTTTATTACTTTGGGGATTAAAACCATCTATTGATTTTACTGGGGGTAACTTATTGGAAGTGAAAGTCAGTAATCCGGAAGTTAATCAAACGGTTTTGTATAACACCATTAAAGATAACGGTTTTGATAATAATCCGGTGATTCAAACCAGCTCTACTGAAGATCGTTATTTAATTAGATTGAAATCCATTGATGAAGTGGCTCATCAAGAATTGTTGACTAAATTAATGGAAAAAGATTCTGGAATTGAGGAATTACGTTATGAGTTTATCGGTTCGGTGATTGGGCAAGAATTAAAGAGTAAAGCTTTTTACGCCATTATTTTGGTGATTGTGGCAATTATTTTATATGTTGCCTGGGCCTTTAGGAAAGTATCTTATCAAGTATCTTCTTGGTCTTATGGTTTTATTGCGGTAGTCGCTTTATTACATGATATTTTGGTGGTGCTTGGTTTGTTTGCGATTTTAGGTAATTTTATGCAGGTGGAAGTCGGCTTGCCGTTCGTGGCGGCATTATTAACTATTTTGGGTTACTCCGTGAATGATACCATTGTGGTTTTTGATCGTATTCGTGAAAATTTGCATAAGAAAGGTAAGCACGGAGATTTTGAAGAAACCGTTAATCTTAGTGTCAATGAAACTTTAGCTCGTTCCATCAATACTTCTTTAACGACTTTGATTGTCTTGTTTATGGTGTTTTTCTTGGGAGGTGCTACTTTAAAGTTTTTCATTTTGGCGTTAATCGTTGGTATCGCTATTGGTACTTATTCTTCCATTTTCTTGGCAGCGACTTTGTTGGTGCAAACACAAAAATGGTTTGCGAAGAGATAGGGTAGTCTTGAAAATAAAAAAAAATAACCCCAGGTGAGTGGGGTTGACGGTAAAAATCATTTCTCCAGGGGGACGAAGACGATGTCCTTCGATTCCTGGTTGAAGTTCCAGTTCCAGTCGACGACCGTCGCTCGATAGCGGATGATGTCGCGACTGAAACTTTCATCGATGAAGACTCGTTGGCAATAGACGCCAACCAGCTTCTCGGTTTCCCAAAGCACCAAGCGGAAGCTTTGGTCAACGTGGTTTTGGCTGGTGATTAAATCAGCGACCACGTATTTGATTCGGGGGACAGTCCCACTGTCCATGGTGACGCAGAAATCCATGCTATTTCTTTCATAGATTTCTTCGAAGGCATACTGGTGTCGCGGTTCCCAGATTCTGATCGCGTGGATCAGCAGGCTGGGATCACGCATCGCCCAGTTTGGCAGCCAATCCGGACGATCGTCGTCTTCGGTGCAGCTGGGGCAGTCTCCATCACCGCAGCCGAGCGTGATGATCGTTAGAAACAGGACAAACAGGTTGATCACCTGGATTTTTTTGCTCATGATGGGCCTCCTTGGCGTGCTTTTAAACGCCTAGTTTTTGAAAAATTGGGTTATTTTTGTTTCTTATTTTAAAAATAGAACATAATTTGTGTAAAGTCAATAGCTTTTTTGTAAATTTTAGTCTAATTTGTCGTTATTTTTATAGTTAGTAAGTATTGACATTTTACACTAAAAATGTTTAATTTAAGCTAAGTTCTTTAAAAACCAACCAATAATCGCTCCTCGTGGGCAAAGGAGTTTAGTCATGTCAGGAGATATTTTATCAGTGACTGAAAGTGGCGGGTCAGTGAAGCTTTCTCGGACCTACGCTCTTACTCAGAAATTGGGTGAGGGTGGAATGGGTGAGGTTCACAAGGTCTGTTATGAGGAGATGGGGAAACTGTATTGGGCGGCGATAAAAATTTTGGACAAAACAAAATTTTCAAAGCCCAAGGACTTGGAAGTTTCCATCAGCCGTTTCCATCGCGAAGTCGAGCTGTTGAAACTGGTCAAACATTCTAACATCATCGGTTTTGTCTCGGCCTTTGAGACGCCCGAGAAAGCCTACTTGGTAATGGAGTACGCCGAGGGCGTCACCATGGACAAGTGGGTCATGCAATTCAGGGGAGAGCCTCCGGCCGAGCTTCTGGTCGACATCCTGCTGGATGTCTTGGATGCCCTGCTTTACATGAAGGGCAAACATGGCATGCACCACCGGGACATCAAACCGGAAAACATCATGGTCAAGGTCTTGCCGGATGGTCAGGTTTCCGCAACGCTGATTGACTTTGGCAACACCAAAGTTCAAGAAGCGGACAACAACGCCAAGGGGCTGACGATGATGTCGGGCGTGATGGCCGGCACCATCGGTTATCTTCCGCCGGCAGTGTATGCCGGAATATATACGGAAGAGGATGATGTCTTCGCTCTGGCGGCCACACTGCTGTTCGGCTTGTTGAAATACGAGCCGTTCGTGGCCGAGGACCGCGCCAAGTCGAACGAGAAAATCGCCCGCAAGGATTATGATTTGGGGGCTTGGCAGGGCACTTTTCTGGGGCACTGGATCAACCAGAATGTTGATTCAGACCGTCGGAAGAGGATGACCTTGAGACACGCCCAACGCTCCTTGCAGCGATTCAAGGAAAATCCGGATATCTTCGGCAAGTGCTCTCCGGAGAAAGTGAAGTTGTATGCCTCTGATACGGCTTTACTTTCCATGGCCGAGCAGGGCCGAGAAGGTGAAGCGGAATACACTCCGCCACCGCAAGATCAGTTCGGCCGGATTTACGGCGGTGCGCCGAAAAACGCCCCCGCCGCCCCCACGCCCGCGGACGTCGATCCGGTGGCCGCCAAGTCCTTAGCCGCGCTGGACAAGGCCCTCGCCACGCCCCTGCCGGAAAGCAAGCAAGGTTCCAAGCGTCGCTTGGTCATCCTGCTTTCCCTGCTGGCGCTGAGTGCTGCCGGAGCGGGGGTGGCGTATTGGTTGGGGGGCATCCCGTGATGGTGTAAAAACCAAAACGGGAAAAATTGTTTAGTTTTCTTGCCGGTCTGCATTCGTGTAGACCGGTTTTTTTGTTTGTCGAAAGTATGAAAATCTGATAAAATATTAAATTAAGAGATCCTGAAACAAGTTCAGGATGACTTATTGGTAATTATAAAAATAAAAACTCATGAAAAATATCAACTGGACTTTTTGGCAGGCGGTCGGCACGATGACCGGTTCCATTATTGGTGCCGGAATTTTAGGTTTACCATATGCTTTATCACAAAACGGCGTTTTGAACGGTTTGGTGATTTTGGTTTTGGTTGGTTTGGGCATTATGACTTTGCATTTATTGGTGGGGGAGATTGTTTTGAGCACCGCCCGTTCTCATCAATTGACCGGTTTTGCCAATAAATATTTGGGCAGTGCTGGTAAATGGATTATGTTTCAAGTTTTCATGGCAGCCAGTTACGGTTCCTTGTTGGCGTATCTCGTGGGTGGCGGGCAGGTTTTGTCGGCGATTTTCGGTGGCGCCCCCCGCACTTGGTCATTGATTTTCTTTGTATTCGCTTCGGTCTTGTTATACATCGGTTTAAGAATTATCAAGAAAATCGGTTTTGTAATTTTGGGCGCGATTTTGGTGGTAGTTCTGTTAATTGCCATCGCTTGTTTGAATCATTGGGAATTGAGCAATTTGGCAACTTATGATTTTTCATGGGGGACATTTTACGCTTACGGTGTGGTTTTGTATGCTTTCCTTGGTGCTTCGGCGATTTACCAAGCACGTAAAGTTTTGGAAGGGCAAGAATATTTGATGCGTAAAGCGATTATGGTCAGTAATTTGATACCGATGTTTTTATATATTTTATTCGCAGTGGTGGTAATTGGCGTGACCGGTTTAAATACTACGCAAGTGGCGACGGTCGGTCTGGGCGCGTTAGTTGGTCCGGAAATCAATATTTTG
This sequence comes from Candidatus Paceibacter sp., assembly GCA_020724925.1. Classification (GTDB taxonomy): domain Bacteria; phylum Patescibacteriota; class Patescibacteriia; order DYGC01; family DYGC01; genus DYGC01. The sequence goes on along the minus strand of DYGC01000010.1, from coordinate 17,559 downwards.
GGAAATGTTTTCGCCTTTTTGGCTTTATCCACCAGTTTTTTGACCTTGGCTAATGCTGTCAAAGAAACTTATTTTTATGATTTTGATTTTGCCGCTAATATTAAGGTGGATAGATTTATTAGTTGGTCCTTAACTATCTCAGTGCCGTTATTTTTATTTTTATTGGCACAAAATGATTTTATTCAAATTTTAAACTTTGTTGGGGCAGTGGCCGGTGGCTTGGAAGGCTTGCTACTTTTGTTGATTTATTATAAGTTAAAACAGCAAAAACCGGAGCGGCCACCTGAATACAAGTTGAAAAATTATCGATTGTGGTTGCCAATTTTATTCTTAATGATGAGTGCCGGTTTAATCTACAATTTAATCGTTTAAAATTTTATGGCTGATAGTACCAAGCAAAGACAACTGGATCGGCGTGGTGACGCGATTTTACAAACTTTGAACACTATTTTGAATCGTGAGATTATGGCGCCGAAAGACGTTATTATTTCTTTGACACGCGTTAAATTGGATGGTGATATGAGTAAAATTATAGTTTATTATACTTTTTTCCCGGATTATAAAATGGGGACAGTTAAACGTTTTTTCAAGGAAAAACGTAAATCTTTGCAACATTTTTTACAACAAAAAATTAATTTTGCTCGTGTTCCGAAAGTATTTTTTGTTTTTGATCAAGAAACTAAAAAAGCCGGTGATTTAGAAAATTTATTGGATCAGATTTCTAAGGAGTTAAAAGATTAATTATGACTCTCTCTTTTTCGTCAAAAGATTTGGAGCAATTAAAGATTGCCGTAAATAAAGCACAAAAAATTTTAGTTTTGGGCCACGTTAATCCGGATGGGGATTGTTACGGTTCAATTTTAGGGTGGCACCAATATTTAAAAAGTATTAACAAAAATCACGATTTATTTTCAGCGGGGCGCAGTGACGTTGCTTTTGATTTTTTACCCGGATATTTTGAGATTAAAAATCAGCCCGAAGCTTTGGCTGATGATTATGATTTGGTGATTATCAACGATTTAAATGACTTTGATCGTACCGGCGTGGTGGAGTTTTTTATTCAACATCCTAATTTGAAAAAAGTGCAAGTGGATCATCATAATGGTAAGGTTTTACCAGTGGATTTAGCCTTTAACCAAGAGGATTGCGCTGCCACCTGCCAAGTTTTGTATTTTTTATGGAAGGACTTGGAAGTAAATATTAATAAAGACATGGCTCAAGCTTTGTTGACCGGTATTATTTCTGATACTAATAATTATCAAACCAGTGCCGTGACAGCGGAAACTTTTGAGGCCAGTGCTGCTTTGCAAGATTTGGGGGCGGATCCGGTATTTATTGGACGACAAATTCATCGTTTGCCTTTGGAAAAATTAAGATTTTTTGGGGAAATTTTGGAAAAGCATTTAGTTTTAAAACCAATTGAGAAATTGATTGTCGCGGTGATTCCTTTTGATTTATGGGATAAATATGATTTGCCAATCAGTGATTTGGATTTATTATATTCGTGGTTGTTGGGTGTTCAAGGTTATGAGCATGTTTTGGCGTTGAAAGAACAAGCAATCGGCGAAATTCGTGTTAGTTGGCGCAGTAAAGGGGCGGCGGAGATGAACCGTTTGTCCGCGATATTCGGGGGCGGGGGGCATGCTCAAGCGGCTAGTTTTACTTTGCGTAATCATAAAATCATGGTTGACGCGGATGGGAATTATCGGTTAAAGGCAATTTAATTGTTTTGAACTTTGATTTTTCGGCTGTAAGGAGTCATTCCAGAATTTTGCTGTAAGCAAAATGTCTGGAATCCCGTGGGCGAAGCTAATTTGAATTCATGTTAGTCTTTTAACCGGATGAAAATCCAGAAAGGAAGTGGCGTATGGATTATGAGAAAATCATCGTTGACTTCGATAAAGGCGGACTGAAACACAAGTTGGTGGAAGTGTTTCCCAAAACCGGTGAATGGTTCGTCAAAAATTTGACGGACAAGGTCGTGGAGTTGCACCTCGGAAAAAGAGATAAAGATCCGTTCTTCTACATCAAGCCCGGTGAGACCAGCAAGCTGGCCACGTCCTTCCCGCTGGTCTTGAACGGCAAGTGCGAAAGTACTGTCCGCAACGTCCTCACCTGGCCGCAGCAACAGGCCGCTAAAGCCGCTGCCACGCCCGTGGCCGGCTGAGTATTTTTCCAATCAATTGCTGTTTTTTCACACAACTGTCTGAGTAAGGCAGTTTTTTTAATTGTTGTCTTGAACTGTGATTCGTCTGATGGCATGAAGGACTGTGAATTTATTTTTGTGTTTTGGCGTTTTTTATGATGTATGGTGATGTTTTTTGTTAATAGGGCGAATAATTATTCGCCCCTACACAAGAATCTCAATATCATAATTGGACAATTGCAAAACAAAATAAGATGGTGAGTCCTGATTAAAGATATTGAATCATTGACTCTCAACCCTATTCTTGTTAATCTTAAAAAAAGCGTGGTTTGTAAAAGTAAGGCAAATTCGCTATAATATTACTCATTAGAGACTAATCATTTAAATCCAATCATATGAAAAAATTGGGAATCGCCGTGGCTTTAATCGTTATCGCGGTATTGATTGTGTTGTGGCAAACTTTTGTGATTATCGGGGCCGGTGAGCGTGGTGTGGTTTTAACCTGGGGGGCGGTGTCGGATAAAATTTTGGACGAAGGCATTCATTTTATGGTGCCGGTGGCCCAAAGAGTAGAGATTTTGGATGTTAAAACCAAGAAAGACGAGGTGGAGGTTTTGTCTTATTCCAAAGATATTCAAAGCGTCTCAGCGGTAATTGCCTTGAATTACCATATTGTACCGGAAATGGTTAATAAATTATGGCAAGAAATCGGAGCGACTTATGAACATAAAATTATTGATCCGGCGGTCCAAGAATCGGTTAAAGCGGCGACCGCCCAGTTTACCGCTCAAGAATTGATTGAAAAACGTCACGAAGTAAAGGAAGACATCAAAATGAAGTTAAAAGAACGTTTGGAAGAGATTTATATTGTGATTGATGATTTATCCATCGTTAACTTTGATTTTTCCGATGCTTATGAATTGGCGGTTGAAGAAAAGCAAGTGGCTCAACAAAAGTCTTTGAAAGCTAAGAATGATTTGGAGCGTATTAAAATAGAGGCGGAACAAGCGATTGCTCAAGCAAAAGCCCAAGCCGAATCCATTAAAATTCAAGCGGAAGCCTTGAAGTTCAATACTGATTTGATTCAATTGAAGGCGGTGGAAAAATGGAACGGCGTCTTGCCTGCTTACATGATGGGTAATAGTGTGCCGTTTCTTAATTTGAGTGTTAAATAAGCAATAATCAAAAATATAAAATGAAAAAACTTTTGGAAAAAATGCTCGCTTTTTTGGCAAAGCGCGTGCTCAATAAATATCAGCCGAAAGTGATTGGGATTACCGGCAGTATCGGTAAAACTTCCACTAAGGAGGCGATTTATTTTGTTTTAAAAAACAAGTATCGGGTGCGTACCAATGTTAAAAATTACAATAATGAATTAGGTGTGCCGATTACCATTCTTGGTGGTGAGAGCGGCGGGCGTTCTTTTCTGAAATGGGGTAAGGTTTTGTGGAATGGTTTGATGTCCTGGTTGTTTACCGATGCTTTGTATCCGGAAATTTTGATTTTGGAGATGGGTGCCGATCATCCCGGTGATATCAAATATCTGACGACTTTGGCACCTTGCGATATTGGTGTTTTGACGCACGTCGCACCGGTGCATTTGGAATTTATGAAGAGTTTAGCCGGCGTTTATAATGAAAAGAAAAATATCGCCACGCATTTATCCAAAAATGGCTGGGCGATTTTTAACGCTGACGAAGATTGGGCTGATAAATTGAAAAGTGAAACTAAAGCGAAAACTTTGACCTATGGTTTTTCCGAGCAAGCGGATTTGCGTTTATATCAATTAAATGAAGGTAATTCTTTGGTGGAAGGAGTTAAAGGTAAAGTTTTATATCAAAACACGATGATTCCTTTTCATTTTCCGCATTTGATCGCCCCGTTCAGTTTATATTCTGTTTTGGCGGCGATTGCCGTCGGTTTGGCGCATAATATCAATATCATTGAGTCAATTAACAGTTTGAAGGAATATCGTTTGCCCAAAGGCCGTTTACAGCTTTTGGAAGGCAAGAATGGCAGTTTGTTGATTGATGATAGTTATAATGCTTCGCCGGTGGCTGTGGAAAAGGCCGTGGATTTATTAAATGATTTTTCCAATGCTGAATATCGTAAAATTTTTGTTTTGGGCGATATGTTGGAGTTGGGCGAAGAAAAGGAAATGTATCATTTGCGTGTTGCCAAGCGTTTGGCGGAAAGTGATATTGCGGTAGTAATTACCGTTGGCCAGTTGAGTAGCGTGATTTATGATTATTTGAAAGCACAAGGCAAGAAAGAGGTTTATCATTTCACGCATTCCAAATACGCCGCCGAATTTTTGGCCGATTATATCAGCCCGGGTGATTTGTATTTTGTAAAAGGTTCGCAGGGGGTGCGCATGGAGCGTATCAGTAAGTTTATTTTGGCGGAACATTTGGATTCAAAAGCCTTGTTGCCGCGCCAAACCGACGAATGGCTAAAATAATCAATTTTAATTTTATATTATGAAAAGTTTTTTTATTAAAGATTTACAGCTGGGACAGAAATTATCTTGTGAGGCTTTTGTTTTGAAAAGTTTGGCCAAGAAGACCACCAAAAACAATTTGCCTTATTGGGACGTGCGGTTTGCCGATAAAACCGGTGAAATCAGCGGGAAAGTTTGGACTGATGGTATCGCCGCCAGCGACGAGAACATTATTGTTAACGATATCGTGGCGGTGGAGGCGAGCGTGGAGGAAAATTATAATGGTGCCGGCTTGCAATTGATTGTCAGTGGAATGAACAAAACCGACGACTTTGATGTGGCTGATTTTATCAAAACCATTGATTTGGATTTAGATGAATTTTGGGCGCGTTTGTTGCGTTTTGCTAATTCCGTGGAAAATCAATATTTAAAACAATTATTACAAAACATTTTGGGCGATGCCGAATGGTCACAACGCTTCAAAACGTGGCCGGCGGCGGAACGCGTCCATCACGATTTTATCGGAGGTTTGCTTCGTCATACGGTGGAAATGTTGAGCTTGGCTGATGAGGCGTTAAAGATTTATCCGGAGGCTGATCGTGATTTGGTAATTACCGGTGTGATTTTGCATGATATTGGGAAAATTGATGAGTTGTCGGTTGGTAGTGTGATTTCTCGTAGTTTGGAAGGCAGTTTGTTGGGGCATATTTATCAAGGCGGTGCTTTAGTGGAGAATTTCATTGACCAGATTTCAGGATTTCCGCCGGCCTTGAAAGCTCAAGTGTTGCATATTATTTTGGCCCACCATTTGAAGTTGGAGTTTGGTAGTCCGGTGGAGCCGCGTACCATGGAAGCGATGTTTGTCCATTTGTTGGATTATATGTCTTCTCAGTTGCAAATTTGGCAAAAGGTGATGCAGAACCCCGGATCGCTAAGTGATCATTGGACTGAATATCAATATTTTGTGTCAGGGAAAGTCTATATTAACCGTGATCATCAAAATGGTAACGCGGAAAATACTGTTCTTGAAAGCTCTGAAAACAATGATGCGGCAGTGAACACCAAAAATGTTCAGCAAGCCAAACCACGCGCCGACCGTAATTTACCATTGCCGTTTTAATTTTTATTAAGTGATTTAAATCATATGGAATACTGCAAAGACAATGTTTTAAACTTGGCGGAAATGATTTTGCGCGAAGAAGATGAAGTGTTGTTGCCAATCAGTAAGTTGGTGAATTTATTATTGCAAGAGCAGGAAACTTGGACTTTGGATAATCAAACTTTAAAAGATTATTTGAAAAACGACGCTCGTTTTTTGTGTTATGATTTCCCGGAAGAAGCGGAATTGTGGGATGATGAGTTGGACAGTAAAATGGCTGAGCAAGGTTTGTTTAAAGGTGACAAGGTGATGCTTTATGATCGCAAGCCGAGTGCCGACGATTTACGCCAGATGATTTTGGGAAATTTGGATTATTTATATCGTAACTTGTCGGAAGTTGGTGCCAATCCTTTGGAGGAAAGCCAGGCCTTGCAATATCAACAGATGATGGCTAAAGCCAAAGAGTTGTATGATCACTTTCAAGATTTAGTTTTAGAAGATGATAAACAAGATGATTAATTTAATTGATTTACAAAAGCATTTGGAAGTGCAGGGGGCGCCCGCCTACCGCTGGCGACAATTTTTAGATTATTATTTTTCCTGGGATTTGAAAGCTTGGCCAAACGTTGATGCTTTGCAGACTTGGCCCAAGACTTTAAAAAATGATTTGCCGGCTTTGCACAATGTTACGGAAATAAAATATTTGGAAAGCGCCGACCAACGCTCTGCTAAAGCAATCATTAAATACGGCGATGACGATAAGTGGGGGGAAACAGTGCTAATGCGTTATCATAATTATGACACGATTTGTTTGTCATCGCAGTTGGGCTGTCCGCTTAATTGTAAGTTTTGTGCCACCGGACAAGGCGGTTTTATTCGCAATTTAACGGCTGAAGAAATAATTGAGCAATTTCAAGCGTGGTTGATTTATTTGAACCAAAACGGCAAAGCGGACAGTATTAAAAATTTGGTTTTCATGGGCATGGGCGAGCCTTTTCTTAATTGGTCGGAAGTGAAGCGAGCGATTGAATATTTGCATGATAATTATGGAATCGGACACCGTCACATTACTATATCTACGGCCGGTTTGCCTGATAAAATCAAGGAATTTTCCGATTTGGATTGGCCGGTGAACTTGGCGATTTCTTTGCATGCCGGTAGCGACGCTGTTCGGCAGAAAATTATGCCCATTGCCAATACTTATAACCTGAATCAGCTTTGGGATAGTATTAATTATTATTTTGGAAAACATCGTCGAAAATTATTTTTGGAATACATTTTAATTGAACATTTAAATGATTCAGTTGGGGAAATGCGTTTGGTGGTGGAAAGAATTAAAAAATCCGAGCGTAAATTATTGCATGTTAATATGATTCCTTATAACCCGCATTCGGCGGCGGATTTTCAATCCAGCTCAGCCGAGCAATTGCGTCGCTTGGAAGCTTTGTTGAAAGATGAAAAAATTCATTATACTTGGCGTGATTCTTTGGGCCAGGAAATCGGCGGGGCCTGCGGACAATTAAGTAAAAATTCATAATTATGGCCAAATATAAATTGGCGATTGTTTCCATGCAATCGGATAAAAATCAGTTATGGAAAGATTTGCAAGAGCAATACGTTATTTATTTAAGTAAGTGGGCGGATGTAGAGCAGCGTGAATTGTTGCCGGGAAATATTTATCAACGGGAGCAAGCGGAAGAAATTTGGAAAGCGGAATTGCCGTTGTGGCAAAAGATCTTGGATAAAAAGAAAGACGATGATTATTTGGTGGCTTTGGATTTGGATGGTAAGATGTATGACACTGAAGCTTTTGCTAATTTTATTCAAAGTGATTCGCGTCGGCATTGGAAGTTTCTGATTGGCGGTCCTTATGGTCTGCCACCGAGCGTGCGTGCCGCCTGCGATTTTCGTTTGGCTTTGAGCCCCTTAACATTTAATCATCAATTGGCTAAACTAATATTACTGGAACAATTGTATCGTGCTTTGGAAGCGGAACATGCCAACAAATACAATAAATAATAATTAAATAAATTGCCTTTATGACAAAAAATGACAAAAGCAAGTCCAAAATTGTAAAAAAAACAGCTGTTAAAAAAGTCTCGAAGAAAACGATTAAAAGTGAACATAGTGCCAATGATCGTAGTTTTGTGATTTCTTTGGGCGGTTCTTTGATTTTTGATAAAAGCACAGGGCAGTTTAATTTAGATTTTATTAAGGAATGGAAAAATTTAATTGAAACTTATTTGGATCAGGGTTACCGGTTTGTGTTAGTGATGGGTGGTGGAAAAACCGCTCGTTTTTATCAGGAAGCTGGCCGTCACTTCGGTTATACTGATGAGCAATTGGATTATTTGGGAATTCAAGCGACTCGCATCAACGCTTTGTTTTTGAACTTTTTGTTTGCCGATAAACCAGAGGTGATTGAGGATCCTCGTAAAATTAAAGCTTGGGGAAAAAATAATTTATTTGTGTGTGGTGGTTGGAAGCCGGGTTTTTCCACGGATTATGTGTCCACTTTAATCGCCAAACAATTGGGTTGTGCTAATTTAATTAATTTGTCTGATACTGATTATATTTATGACAGTGATCCACGAACTAATCCGAAAGCTAAAAAGTTTGATAATTTAACTTGGGAACAATATTTTAAAGTTTTTCATGGTGATGATGCCTGGCAGCCGGGACGTCATTTACCATTTGATCCGGTAGCTAGTAAGTTGGCCGCCCAAGCCGGTATGTCATTGTATTATTTGAATGGAAAAAATATTAAGACGATTAAACAATTTTTAGGCTTTGAAAAGTTTACCGGTACAATCATTAATTAAAAATCAAAAAAATGGATAATTGGACTAGACAATTTTATCAAAATGAGCTAAAAGAGATTTATAAGCCGGAAGAGAAACAAGAACCGAAAAAGAAGATGCTGGATGAAATTAAGGAAGAAATTTCCTTAAAAAAGATGAAAGCCGGTTTATTTAAAACTCTGAAAAAAACTTTGATTTTTTTTGTGATCGTGGGCGGAGTGGCTTTGTTGATTTTTGGTGGTGCCTATTTGTTGTTAAAATTTTATATAAGTTAATGAATTAAAAAGACAACTATGAATTTAAACAAAATTTTATTCGCGATGATTCCGTTGTTGGCAGTTTTTGCAGTTAGTGCCTGTGATTTTGGTGATAAAAATAATGAGAATTTAACTCCAGAACAAAAAACGGCAATTGAAAAAGATTTTGCCAATGTTTTTAAAGTTAAAATCAGTGATAGTGAAACTTGGATTTATTATTTGGGGGCCGATCAAAAACGTTATATTTTCCCAACAGAAGGAACTTATAAGAGTTGGTTTGGCGAACGTGAAGTGACGGCTGAAAAAACTTTGGAAGAAGTCGGTGAAATTACCATTGGTGGAAACGTTACCTATAAACCAGGAACTCGTTTGATTACTACTGAAAGCGTGGCGGAAATATTTTACATTGCACCGGGTGGTATTTTGCGTCCAATCAATGCTACTTTAGCGGAAAAATTATATGGGGTTGATTGGCAAGAGATGATTGATGATTTGGAAAATCATTATTTTACCAATTACAAGATTGGCCCGGCATTAGTTGAGGAAGCGGATGTGCCAGCAGTTAATGATGATTGGTCAATCAACGACGATAAAAACTTATTCTAATTTTATGTACTCTTTAAGCGATTATGATTTTATTCTGCCTGAGAAGTTAATCGCCCAAAAGCCGGCTGTCCCGCGGGATCATTGCCGGCTTTTATTTTTTGATAGTAAAACGCAAAACGCTCAACATCATTATTTTTATGATTTGAAAAAGTTGTTGCCATCCGGGGCATTGTTGGTGTTTAATGATTCACAAGTGATACCGGCACGTTTGTTAGGCCAAAAACAGCACACTGACGGGAAATTTGAAATTTTTTTATTGAAACAATTAAAAGATAATTTGTGGGAAGTTTTGTTAAAAGGGAAACGCAAGAAAGAAGGGATGATTATTAGATTTGCCCATAGCAATTTACAAGCGAAAATTATTGAAAATTTGGATGAACAACGCTGGCTGGTGGAATTTAATTATCATGAACCAGATTTAAGTCGGATTTTAAATCGAACCGGTTTGATTCCCTTACCGCCGTATATCAAGATTGAGCAGAGTAATACTCATATCAAGCAGTGGTTAAAAAAACAATATCAAACGATTTACGCTGATAGCAGTAAAAAAGGTTCGGTGGCCGCACCGACTGCTGGTTTGCATTTTACGCAACGTTTATTGAGTCAGTTGGAAAATGGTGGCGTTGAGTTCGCGAAAGTGACGCTGCACGTGGGTTTGGGGACTTTTAGCCCGGTTCGGCATGAAGATATTACTCAACATAAAATGCACTCTGAATTGGGCATGATTGATAAAAAAACATTGTTGCAAATTTTGGAAGCGAAAAAAGTCGGTCGTCCGATTATTTCCGTGGGGACAACGACGGTTCGCGTTTTAGAGGGTTTGGTTTCAAAATATTTGAATTATAGTCCGGAAAAATTGGCACAATTACCTGAAGTTTTAACTGAAGAAATTGGCATTTTTATTTATCCTGGTTATCGTTTTAAAATTTTAGACGGTTTGATTACTAATTTTCATTTACCAAAAAGCACTTTACTGATGTTGGTTTCGGCTATGACTGGTAAGGATAAGCTTTTGGAATTATACAAAATCGCCATTCAGAAAAAGTATAAATTTTTCAGTTTTGGTGACGCGATGCTGATTTTATAATTTTTTTTAAATCTGCTATACTATTACTAGCCTTATTTCAGGTTTATTTGTATTTTAAACAATATCAATATGGAGAAAAACAAAATTTTGATTTTAAATGCCGGTAGTTCATCCTTAAAATTTACGGTGTTTGATCAAAAATTGAAAAAAGTATTGGAGGGAAATGCTGAAAAAATTAATGAGGGGAATAATAAAATTGAATATCAAGTAATTGACGGTGAAGTAATTCATCGTTTTATTCGTTGTGAAGCAATCTGTGATTATAAATATGCTTTGGAATGTGTGAGAATGATTTTGGAAGCGGAAAATTTATTGGCGGATATTGATAAAATTGGATATCGAGTGGTACATGGCGGAAAAAAATATCAGGAATTGACCTTGTTAAATAAAAAGGTTTTGAAAGATTTGGAAAAATTTTCAATTTTGGCACCTTTGCATAATCCGCCAGCTTTGCAAATTATTGATTTAAGTTTGGGCGTTTTTAAAAAGGCCAAACATTACGCTTTTTTTGATACGGCGTTTTACGCTAATTTACCGGAAGAAAGCAAGGTTTATGCTTTGCCCTATGAACTTTATCAAGAAAAAGGTATTCAACGCTATGGTTTTCATGGTTTATCGCACCAACACTTGTTAGAACAGGCTAGTAAATTGATTCGTAAACCAAAAAATAAGGTTAATATAATTTCTTGTCATTTGGGAAGTGGATGTAGCATCACGGCTATTAAAAATGGTCAGCCAATTGATACGAGCATGGGTTTTACGCCAACTGAAGGTTTGATGATGTCGACGCGCAGTGGGGACGTGGATGCGGGGGTAATTTTTTATCTGTTGGAAGTTTTAAAATATCCTTTAGAAAAGGTGAAAAAAATCATTAATAATGAAAGTGGTTGGTTGGGAATTAGCGGTTGTAAGGATTTTCGGGATGTGATTATATTAAATAAATATAAAGTGCCTGGTTATACGACAAAAAAAGATTTGTTAAAAAAATGTAAACGAGCTGATTTGGCATTGAGAATATTTCGTCAACGTTTATTGAAATATATTGGTGCTTACGCCGCCTTACTACCGAGCGTGGATTTGGTGGTTTTGGGCGGGGCGATTGGCAGTCGTAGCGACGTAATCTTTAATTTTTTGTGGGATGATTTGAAAAATTTGCGAAAATTAAATCCGCGATTGCAGGTTTTGCAGTTGACTAGTGATGAAGCCTTTGTGATTGCTAAGGAAATAACTCAATCAATGAATGTTTAAGAAAATATTAGCACAAATTGATAGCGTCTCTATTGCCGCGATTATTATCAGCGTTTTTTCGCTTGTTACTAAGTTTTTGGGAATTTTACGCGATCACTTATTGGCCAGATTTTTCGGGGCGGGCGCCGACTTGGACGTTTATTATGCTGCTTTCCGTTTGCCCGATTTTATTATGAATTTGTTGATTTTGGGGGTGGTTTCTGCCGGTTTGATTCCGATTATGAGTAAATATTTGTGTCAGGAGAGCGGGCGCGATAAATTCTGGAAATTGTTAAATCAGATGGTTACCTTGTATTTGTTAGTCTTTGGCGTCATCAGTGTGATTTTTTTGATTTTCACTGAACCGGTGATGAAAGTTTTGACTCCTGGTTTTACTGATGCTCAAATGGATCAGGTGGTTTATTTGACTCGATTTTTATTTTTAAGCCCATTGTTGCTTGGTTTATCCAGTATTTTTGGAAGCGCCGTCCAAGTTTATAAGCAATTTATTATTTATAGTTTGGCCCCCTTGTTTTATAATATCGGTATTATTGCCGGTATTTTCTTTTTAGCACCAGTATATGGGATTAAAGGGGTGGTTTTTGGCGTGATTATTGGAGCGTTTTTGCATTTGGTTTTAAATTGGTTTGCAATGCGCTCCATGGGCTATAAATATCACTTTTTGGTCAAGCAGGGCAATGGGGATATGACATTATTGTTAAAGATGTCTTTGCCACGTTTTTTGACTTTGGCTTTGTCTCAAATTAATTTGATTTATATCACGACCATCGCCACCACCCTGGCCGTCGGTAGCTTGAGCGTTTTCAACTTCGCCAATAATTTGCAGGCTTTGCCATTAAGTTTGATTGGGATTCCTTTCGCGATTGCCGCTTTTCCGTTGTTATCTAATTATTACCAAAGCGCCGAGTGGGAAAAATATTTTGATTTGTTTTATGTTACCGTCAAAAAGGTAATATTTTTTGTTTTACCGGCGACCGTCATTTTTATTTTATTGCGTGCCCAGATTGTCCGTTTGGTTTTGGGTAGTGGTAAATTTGATTGGAACGCCACCATTTTGACCATGGAAACTTTGGGGATCTTCGCGCTGAGCTTGTTGGCGCAAAGTCTTATTCCTTTGTTGGTGCGGGCCTTTTACGCCTTGGAAAATACCATCACGCCGTTTTTAATCGCTTTAATCAGCACATTTTTAAACGTCACTTTGAGTTATACTTTGATTAATTTACCGGTCCCCTCAATTCTGCACGAATATTTGCATAGTCAGACGCTCGGGGTTTTGGGCTTGGCTTTGGCGTTTACCATTTCCAATACCATTCAATTGGTTTTGTTGTGGAAGTGGTTACGGCATAAAATCGGGGATAATCGCAGTAAAACTTATGATTTGTGGCGTTTTGTCATTAAAAATTTGATCGCCACCGGAGCGATGGCCGCGAGCATTCAGACATACAAGATAATTTGGGGGACGTGGTTTGATTTAACAGCGGTTTGGCAGGTAATTGGGCAAATTATGGTCTCTTTACTTTTGGGGGGAATAGTTTATTATTTATTAATAAAACTGTTGAATGTTCCGGAATTTAATGAATGGGAAAACAAAGCAATTAAACGCGTAAAACATATTTTTTATGGAAAAAAGCAAAATTCGTAATTTTTGCATTATCGCTCACATTGATCATGGAAAATCGACCCTGGCGGATCGATTTTTGGAATTGACGCGCACCGTTTCCGAGCGGGAAATGAAAGCGCAACTTTTGGATATGATGGATTTGGAGCGGGAGCGGGGAATTACCATCAAATTGCAGCCGGCAACCATGGCTTATCAGTATAAAAATGAAACTTTTATTTTAAATTTGATTGATACTCCCGGCCACGTTGACTTTAATTATGAAGTTTCGCGTTCTTTGGCGGCCGTGGAAGGCGCATTGTTGTTGGTGGACGCCACTCAGGGGATTCAAGCGCAAACTTTAACCAATTTGTATTTAGCTTTGGATCAGGGCTTGGAAATTATTCCGGTTATCAATAAAATTGATTTGCCAATGGCCAACGTGGAAAAAGTAAAGCGAGAAATCATTAATTTGATTGGTTGCAAAGATGAAGATATTTTGGCAATTTCCGCCAAGACCGGTCAGGGAATTGAGGCGGTTTTACAACGCGTGATTGATAAAGTCAGTCCACCTAAAGATAATTATTCTGATTTTCGGGCTTTGATTTTTGACGCGGTGTTTAATGAATACAAAGGGGTGATTAATTATATTCGCGTGTTTGACGGCGAAATTAGAGCCGGACAGACGATTTATTTGAACGCCACTGGTATGGAAAGTGAGGTTTTGGAAGTGGGGATTTTTACCCCTAATTTGAAAAAGGAAAATGTTTTACAATCCGGACAAATCGGTTATGTGATCAGTGGCATTAAAGAGATTGATCAATGTAAAGTCGGCGATACGATTTTTTTGAAAAATCACCCGGTAAATTTGCCGGCATTGGCTGGTTATAAAGACGTTAAGCCAATGGTTTTCGCCAGTTTTTTCACCGATGGCGGTGATAAACATAACCAATTACGTAATGCTTTGGAAAAATTGAAATTGAACGATGCCTCTTTGGTTTATGAGCCGGAACATTCTTTAGCTTTGGGCAGTGGTTTTCGTTGCGGATTTTTAGGTTTATTGCATTTGGATATTATTCAGGAGCGTTTGACCCGCGAATATGACTTGCAGTTGGTCGTGACCGTGCCGAGCGTTGCTTATAAGGTGACGTCGCGCGGTGATGTTTTGTCTTTTGGTAAAAACTTTTCCAAAGATCAGATTTTGAATGATAAACAGGTTTTGATTTCCAATCCGGCGCAGTGGCCTGACCCGACGCGTATTGAAATGGTGGAAGAACCGATGGTACGCGCCGAAATTGTCACGCCGCAAAAGTTTTTGGGGGCGATTATGCAATTGGCACAGGATCGTCACGGTGTTTATTTGGGCACGGATTATTTGGACAGTTTAAATGATTATGAGGAAAATCGTGTTGTTTTGAAATATGAATTGCCTTTGTCCGGCGTGATTGTGGATTTTTATGATCAGCTGAAGAGTATCAGCTCCGGTTATGCTTCGTTTAATTATGAATTTATTCGTTATCAGGCGGCTGATATCGTTCGTTTGATGATTTATATTGCCGAAGAGCCGGTGGAAGCCTTGTCTATTATGGTTTATCGTGAGGCGGCGCACCGCGAAGGAAAACGCATTGTGGAAAAATTAAAAACAGTTATTCCTAAACAATTATTTGTGATTAAAGTGCAAGCAATTTTGGGTGGAAAAATCGTGGCTTCGGAAAAAATCTCGGCTTTGCGTAAGGACGTGACTGCTAAACTCTACGGCGGCGATGTGACTCGTAAAATGAAGCTTTTAAATAAACAAAAAGAAGGTAAGAAGCGCATGGCACAGTTCGGTAAGGTAAAATTACCGCAAAGCGCGTATTTGGCTTTGTTGAAGAAGGATTAACTTTTCTTGCTACCTTTTGTGAGTACAAAAGGTAGCACCAAAAAACTCCGCCCGCTGGTCCGCACGAATAATTTTGGGCTCGTTTTTCGTTTCCTCGCAAACTCGTCACCGTTTTGTCTTTTACAAAAGACAAAACGGTTGACTCAAACAGGCTGCTCGGATTTTGGCTATCGCCAAAACCACTCAAACTCACCACAAAATTATGTTCTTCGCGGACCAATGGGCGGCATAAAACCAATCGTTTTAAATAATCTATTTCTTAGGGGGGAATGACCATTCACCCTTTTTTCGTGGATAATCGTTTTGTCGGATTTGCAATGTTGTTCGTGATTGAGGGTTCTGCCGTAGGGGCGTTGCACCGTGTCCGCCGTAGCTTTTGGCGAAGGTGGGTTGCAACGTTCTTAAATATAAAAAGGTGGCGAAAACTATTTCCCCAAATGATAAAAATTTGCTATAATATTTTTAGCATTTATCGGATAAACATCTAAAAACAAAATATGAAAATCAAATTTTGTGGAGCGGCGCAGGAAGTGACCGGCTCTCAGCATTTGTTAAGTATAAACGGTAAGAATTTTTTATTGGATTGCGGTTTTAAACAGACTAATTCGGATAGCGATTTGATCTATAACCGCAATTTTTTGTTTGATCCGGAAATGTTGGATGCGGTTTTGTTGTCACACGCCCATTTGGATCACTGTGGAAATATTCCCAATTTGTATAAACAAGGTTTTAAAGGCTCGGTTTACTGTACCAAACCGACCAAAGATTTATCACGATTGATTGCTTTGGATGCCGCCAAGCTGCAAGCGCAGGCGGCCGCTCAAATTTATAAAGTTTATGGCACGATTACCGAACCGATTTACAAAGACACGGACGTGGAATACGCCTGGAAAAACGTGATTGGCGTTAAATATTATGAGGAATTGCAATTGGATAAAAATATCAAAGCGGAATTTCATAATGCCGGTCATATTTTGGGATCCGGGCAGATTGTTTTGAAATTTAAAGATGAGGATGACGGGCAAAATAAAACTTTATTGTTTACCGGCGACTACGGCCGCCGTTTTATGCCTTTGTTGCAAGATCCGGATATTTACACCGAGGCGGAATATCTGATTTGCGAAAGTACCTACGGCAATGGTGTTCATACTGATATCAGTACGGTTTTTGATGATTTTGTGTGGTTGATTAAGGATGTTTACGAGCGTGGTGGTAAGGTTTTGATTCCGGCCTTTGCTTTGGAAAGAACGCAGGAGCTTTTGTATATTTTGCATTGGCTGATGGAACAAGGACGCTTGCCGAAAATCCCGATTTTTGTGGATAGTCCGCTGGCCAATCAAATGGTGGAAGTTTACGAAGATTACAAAGAATATTTTGATGAAGAAAGTCGTCAGGAATTTTATAAACGCGGCAAAAATCCTTTTAAGGCGGAATACATCAATTATATTGAAGGAATTGAAGAATCAAAAATGCTTAACGGCTATAAAGGCCAGGCGATTATCATTGCCGGTTCGGGAATGTTGTCTGGTGGACGGATGATTTTTCATTTTATGCATCATTTGCCTAATTCCAAGAACTTAGTTTTGGTGGTGGGCTTTATGGCCGGCGAGACTTTGGGCAAACAATTGTTGGAGCAGCCCAGCGATTTGATGATTTTCAAAGAATTGGTGCCGGTAAAGGCGCAAATTGAGTCTTTGGATTCATTGTCCGGGCATGCCGATAAGTTGGATTTGTTAAATTACATTGAAAAGATGCCCAAACTGAAAAAGGTTTTCTTGGTACATGGTCAGCCGGAAAAAATGGAGGTTTTGCGTGCGGAAATTTTAAAATTAAAACCGGGAATTGAAGTATTGATGCCGGTTTTGGGTGAAGAAATACAAATTTAAAAATATGCTGAAAAACAAAAAACAAACTTTGAAAAAAATCGAAAAAGTGATGGATGATATTGAAGATATTAAAATTCAAGGCGCCACCAACGTTGCTAAGGAAAGCATCAAGCTTTTTTGTGTTTATGTCGGATCGTTTGCCGACAAAGTTTCTCCGTTGGAAATTTTAAAATCCGCCAAAAAATTCAAAGAAGAATTGGCAAATTTGCGTGAAACCGAGCCATTGACCCGCAACGCTTTGGATTTTATTTATCAGAAATTGTTAAAAGACAATACTTTAGAATCGGCCCAAGATTTAGCGAAAAAAAGTGATTATTGGGGGAAATATTTTTTGAATTTATTGCACGAGCATAAGAAAAGCGTTACCGAATACGGTCAAAAATTGATCAGTCGCGGCGACCAGGTCTTTACCCATTGTCACTCATCTATGGTAACCGGGATTTTAATTGAAGCTTATAAAAAACGTAAATTTAAAGTTTTTAATGATGAAACCCGTCCCTTGTTTCAGGG
>DYGC01000009.1 GCA_020724925.1 Candidatus Paceibacter sp. | reverse complement strand
CGCCCATTAATAAAACGCTTTGTCCTTGATAAGACACGCGCACCACGAGCGAAGTGAGATTTAAGTTCTCTACCTTCTGCCCGGAAAAATCCGACAAAGGGAACAACAGCTCCACCGCCACGCCCCCGGCCAAATCAAGAGACTGCGCTCCGGCCACGATTTGATTTTTAATATTCAAATTTTTTAGTGCTTCCAAAAACTTCAAATAATCAGCACTGGTATGCAAAACCCCGGTCTGAAAAACCTCACCAACTTCGTAATTTTCCAAAACCGCCGGCAAACCACCAACGTGGTCGGAGTGTGGGTGCGTCAAAAAAAGATAATCCAAAAATCGCTGATTAGCCGGTAAAACTCGCCCCAATTCATTCAAAACTAAATTGTTGGCCCCACCATCAAACAACAAGTACTGATTCTCTGGAGTTTTCAATAAAATCGCGTCCCCTTGTCCAACATCCAAAAGATACAAATGCAAGGCTTCGGCCTCATTATTAAACTCCAAGCCACGCACCGCCCCAAAACCATAATAATCAGCCAAAAACAAAATAACACCTAAAAGAAAAACCGATGCGATCTTAAGTATTTGTTTGTAAAAATTTTTCATGTTTTTTTATTGGTAAATGAAATCTTATAATCATTATAAAAAATATTAGGTAAAAAAGAAACATCGCCGTCAAACTATAATTGGAAATTTCCCAAACCGACCACTGCCAAGAACTGACAATTCTGGCCAAACTTAAAATTGCTTGCAATAAGCCAAACAAGACCAATGCCAATATTTTCGCTAACGATAAAGAAAATAATGAGATTATAAAAGCTCCGAATCCCAAGGTCATCAAATACGGAATAAATGGTAGAACCAACAAATTAACCGGTATCGCCAGGACACTAAAAATCCCAAAATTATACAAAATTAATGGCAAAGTAGCGATAGTCGCCGCCAAAGTAGTAAAAAAATTTTCCTGCCACCAAGAATCTTCTCGATAAAAAGGACTAGCCTTTTTCAATAATGGCAAAAAATAAATCAAAGCAATCGTCGCTAAAAAAGATAATTGAAATCCTAAATCTCCCAACAATACTCCGGGTTGATACAAAGTCATCAAACAAGCGGTCAATAACAAAACATTAAAAATTTGACTGGGGCGTTCCCACAAGCGTGCCAATAACAATAAAACGCCCATCACGCCGGCCCGCACCACCGAAGCGCTGGCTCCGGTCAATAATACAAAAACCATAATCAATCCCACGGAAAAAACAATTGCTGAGCGACGCTTAATATAAAAATATGGTAAAACCAACAAAGAAAAATTTGCCAACAAAGAAATATTATAACCGCTCACCGCCACGATATGACTAATTCCGGCATTCCGAAAATCGTCATTCACACTGCTGGGCATACCCTGACGAATTCCCAACAGCAACGCTGCCAAAAACGACGAGTGCGGTGCCGGCAATAAAGCATTTAATTGACGTAATATAAAATATTTTACTTGATATAACTTTTGCCAAAAGAAATTCCCGTGGTCGGAGGCGAGGGGCGTGACATTTTTGGAATTATAGACTAAAGCAAAAATTCCCTGACTTCTTAAATAATGTGCGTAATTGCCATCAGGCCAGGTCAATTTCCCTTCCAACTTTAATTTTTGTCCGTATTCATATTGCGGATACAAAGGTAGACTGATCAAAATTCGTTGTTTAGAAAACTGACACTGGCCACTCGGCAAACAAACTTTTTCTAATCGTAAAATAATTTTTTGTTCTAAACCATTGTTTTCTACATCTTTAATAATTAAACCGTGAATCGAAACTTTTTTGTCATAATAAAAAGACAAATCGCTCCGCCCACGCCATTGAAAATAAACATTGGATAACAAAAATACCACGAAAACCATCAAAACCCATAAACTTTTTTTGCCCCAAAGCACGACCAATAAAACAGCTATGATAATAAAATAACCTAGCCACCTCGTCGGCAACACTCCCAATCGTCCGCTGGCTACGCCTAGCAAAAACATGCCCATGAAAATTGAAAATTTTTGGGATAAATGTAACTTCTGCCACCACATAATTTATTTCTAAAATGGGATTTACTGACAATCCCAAGTATAGCAAATTGAAGGTGAAATTAACCTAAAATTTTCGTGTTTTATCCACAGGGGGAATGTAATATTCATAAAAAATATAATAGCAAAATTCTGCCGTAGGGGCGTTGCACTGCAACGCCCTTTTGTATGGGCCAAAATGACATTCGTGGTTTACGGATTTCTTATGTAGGGGCGAATAATGATTCGCCCTTTAAACAGAAATTACCATGTTTTACGTTATAGGGGCGTTGCAGTGCAACGCCCCTACGGCAGAATCCCCTTATCACATTCATACCACAGGATGACATTTTTCCAAGACAACTACCCAACCATCGACGTTTATAAAAACCCAACACAACAAAAAAGAAGCCTTGCGGCTTCTTTTTTTATTTTAACAAATATTATTGAATCTTGTTCTCACCAATCACTCCATCCGCCACGTCCGCGTCAAAAACCAATTGATTGCTGCTAGCACGATAAATCAAGAAACGATTTTCATACAACAACAAGCTATCACCATTTTGAGCCTTAGCAAAAACTGTCGGATTTTGTGCTTGCAATTGAGTGACATCACCGATCACACTAAATTGTGGTACGGCCTTGGAATCCAAGGTGGTCAAAGCAGAAACTTTAGCTAACACGTCCTGCAAAGCAGCCAAATATTGTTCATTCAAAATCTGATTGGGATTCTTACCATCATAAACGATTTTCTTTTCAGATGGACGATAAATGATTAAACGATCTTCATATCCGATCACCTTATCACCATCTTGAGCATCTTTATACACTTCGGCGTTGATTTGATGTTCATTCTTTAACAATGCCACATCCAAAACTTCGGCGATTGCTGGTTCAGTGCTTGGTAAAGTAGTCAAAGCACTAACTTCCACCAATAAGGCGTTATTCTCCTTTAAAGTTTTTTCTTGGGTTGGAGACAACACTTGATAGACCGGATGATAAACCGGTCGTAATTGGAAATACAAGCTAACCGCTTGCAAAACCGCGATGACCAACAATAATAAGACCACCGCGCCCATTCCTTGATTTTTCTCCTGAGGCATAAATTTTTCTTTATTTATTAATGAATTTTATAATTAAAAAATATTATATCACAAAGTAACCACTTTAAAAAGCATTTTCTACGCCCAAAATTTCCAAAAAATTAGCATCTTTTTTATCATTTTTTGAAGTATCCCCTTGGCTTTGCTTAGCATCACACAAGACAACATTAGCATCTACGGCAAAGCCAACCTTACAACTATGCCCCACCACCGATTCAATTGCCCGACAAACCATATCTTGCAATTCATGATTATTAAAAACCTGATCATAATTAAATTGATGTTTAAAAATCACCAAAAGTTTTTCATTTTCTTGGCGCAAACCCGCCACACTCATCAAGGAAGCCAAAGAAATATTTTCTTTCTTTAAAAAATTTTTTACTTCATGCCAACGATCACGCAAAGCCTCTAGATTAACAGCACAAGGGTTGCCATCATTTTGCACAGGTTGACCAACAACCGCTGGTATTTCCTCAATCACCGGACTAGTATTTTCCTTTACCAAATCACTGGAACTCTCATCTTTAGAAACCTCAACGACTTTTTCCAGTGGCTTATCCTTTTTCAATAAAATCTCCGTTGCTCCGGTACCATCATCCACAATCACCGAAATTAACGCCATTTCCAAAGGTAATTGAGGAATAAAACTACTTTTACTTTGTTGTGAAACCATAATAAAAGAATTGATTATTTTCAACAAAGTCGGAACACTCACAAAAGCTAATAACTTATCAATATCCGCTAACCGTTTAGCATCTAAAGAAATAATCTGTCCGACGCCCAATTTCACCATTAATAATTGTCGCAACAACATCACGAAATCCTTTAAAAAAGCCTCTAAATCTAAACCATCAGACAATAATTCATTAACCATTAACAACGCTTCTGGTAATTGTTTTTTAAAAAGCAATTCCAATAATTTATAACTTTCAGTCCAATGAGAACGAGGCAGTATTAACTGGGCTTGTGCTAAATTCAAAACCTTTTCATCCAAACTCAACAACTGACTCAACAAACTCTCCGCATCACGCATACACCCTTCGGAATAATGAACCAACAAATCTAGAACCTGATCATCTACCTGAACACCTTCAGTACTCGCCAACTGCAATAATCTTTTTTTCATGGCCACTGCTTCAATTTTTTTAAAATCAAAACGTTGGCAACGAGAAATAATAGTTGGCAAGATTTTTTGAGATTCAGTGGTCGCTAAAATAAAAATCGCGTATTCCGGTGGCTCTTCCAAGGTTTTTAACAACGCATTGAAAGCATACGACGTTAACATATGCACTTCATCAATAATAAAAACCTTGTATTTCGCGTTAACCGGTCTAATTCTAACAAAATTAATGATGTTATTTTGTACATTTTCCACGCCTCGATTGGAAGCAGCATCAATTTCAATCACATCCAAAGCACTGTTCTCGTTGATTGCTTTACAAGACGAGCATTGATTGCAAGGCTCGCTCTCACCCGGTTTGCGATTTTCACAATTAACCGCTTTAGCCAAAATACGTGCCAAAGTGGTTTTTCCAGTACCACGTGGCCCGCTAAACAAATAAGCATGGGCAATCTTATTTTGTGCCAATTCATTTTTTAAAGTGATTTTAATATGTTCCTGCCCGGAAACTTGGCTAAAATCACTCGGACGATATTTTCGATACAAAGCTAAAGACATGAAAAACCGATTTATTTTTTATTTCCTAGTCATTTACAAACACCTTACAGAGTTTTCCCTGTTCTTGCAAGCCAGCGGCATTTGCCTCATCCGTATCCAAATGAATCGTATCAACAAAACCATCATAAATGCGAACAACTACTTCATCAAAGCGCAACGCACGCTCCCCCAAAATCTCCAAAGACAATTTATCACCATTTTTGAAATTATATTCTTCGGCTGTGGCAAGACTACAATGTAAATGCCTTTTAGGAATAAGAATTCCCATTTGCAAATCTAATTCCCCAGCTGGACCGATTAATTTACCACCGGCCGAGCCAATCACGTCACCGGAGATACGCAATGGGGCGTCAATTCCCACAAACAAACAATCACTTTTTGATAATTCCACCTGATCGTAATCGCGAGCTGGCCCCAAAATCCGCAATTTCAAGGAATTTTTTGGGCCACGCAAAGTTACCGTCTCTTCCGCGGCAAAATGCCCCGGTTGTGATAAATTTTTCTTAACTGTTAACTGATAATTTTCTCCAAATAAAACATCAATTGCCGCTTGCGACAAATGGATATGCCGAGCAGAATACTCTACCGGCACCTGAAAAGAAATCCCCATACATTTATTTTAAATTTCATTAACACTCAATAAATCATCGGCGACCACCTTATGATTTTTACGATCAGCCACTCGAGACTTACCCTTATTACGATTTAATGATTGTTTTAAATCATCTTTAGCCTTATCAATCGCCTTGTACAAAACCGGTTCAATTTCTTCCACTCGATAAACCTTTCCCGGAACAGACAAAGTCACTCTAGCGGAAAAAACATCCCCTTTCTTATGATGCTTACTAATTTTTGCCAATTCCACATCAGCGATCAAAATATCTGGTGAGAATTTCACCAAAGACAACAACTTTTTCTCGGCATAAGCACGAATCGCGTCAGTCAAATCAATCTCACGGGTTCTAATATTAATTTTCATGGTTGTTTTTACTTTATGACTTAAGTGAGGCTAGCCTCAAACTTCTAAAATAATCTTAACATGCCAGTTTTCAAAAGACAATTTTGACAATTTACAATAAAAATTTTTTAACAAAAAAAATCCCCCTCTGGTAGCAAAAGCATCAATAAGGGGGATTTTTATCAAACAAGCAATTAATTACTGTAATACAAGTTAATTTCCACCAACTTGCTGTATTCGTTGCTATAAACATCAACATCTAAAGAGCGATAATCTTCTACATCATCAAGCGTTTGGGCATCCAAGCTATAATAACCGGCACTGCTACTCTCACCGGTCACCTTCCAATTACCACCATCCTTTAATAAGGCCTTATAAAAATTTTTCACTTCATCAGCACTATCCGTGGTTTTAACAGTTAAACTAACATAAATATAATCATCAGATGAAGTATCGCTCACACTAGTCACCTTAGCATTTGATTTATAAAGTAATTCGGATGGAAAATTGCTCGGGACATCCAAACTTTCTTGCCCCTCAAATTCACTTTGTTCCATTTCCATGCCCAATTCCATAAAGCCCTTCAAACTATCTTCTGGGTTCATTTCACCTTCTTCAGACAATTTGGCCAAATCTCCAAAAACCTTACTTAATTCTTCCGCTGCTTGTTCAGCCGCTTTTTCTTCCGGACTCTTGAAACAACCGCCCAAAGGCAAGGTAATTACTACCACCAAAACTAAAACTTTTAACCAACTTTTCATAAACGTTCTTTTTAATTATAAGAATTTTCTCTTAATATTTTATTATATTATAAAAAAATGCACAAAAATGCAAACTTTTTAGATATTGGGAAAATTTTTCAAAAACTGATAAACGATAAAGGCATAATCCTCCAAAGAAGCGATGCGAATCGACTCATCAGCCGCGTGCAAATGCTTGGTTTCCGGACGAAAACACAATGCGGACATTTTCTTTGCCATAAAAAAGCGAGCATCACTAGCCATGCTGGAAGAAATAAAATCAACCGAGGCTTTACTATATTCTTCAATTATTTCCGCCAAACTTAACAAATAAACATTATCTTGGGGAATTTCCAAAACTGGACCGCTCGATAATAATTCCGCCTCAACCTCATAATCACCGGACAAACTTTTAACTTGATCAATCAAATCCGCTTGTTCCTCTTTTTCAGTAAAACGGATGTCAACGCCGATTTCCGCTTGTTCCGGGACGCTATTTAAAGCAGTACCACCTTTTATGTAACCTAAATTAATAGATTTTTTCCATTGATTATCATCCTTTGGCTCCGGATAAAACTTTGCCAACTGATAATAAAAATCCATCAATTTTAAAATTGAGTTTTCACCTTTCCAGGGACGTGCCCCATGAGCCGCTTTCCCACTAGCTCGCAAACGATAATGCAAAAATCCTTTTTCCTTAACACAAATGGTATTAATATTTTTACCATTATTGGGAACAACCACCACCTTAGTTTGATAAGCCAAATCATCCAATAAATACTTGGTCCCATTTTCCCCGCCCAACTCCTCATCAGTTGTCAAAACTAAAGTTATTTTCAAATCTAATTTTTCTTTTAAGGCCAAAATGAAAATTTTCAACAAAGCCAATGCCGGTCCTTTCATATCACCAGCCCCACGCCCGTACAACCAATCACCTTCCAACTGGGGCTCAAAACCACCCTCGCCTTCGACCACGTCCAAATGGCCAAGCAAGATAATATCCTGTTTCAAGTCTTGATTATTACTTAACAACAACAAATATTTTTCAGATTTTTCATGGATTTCCTCCTTCGGTGCTGAGACACCATGTTGATGAAAATAATCCAAAACCATCTCCAACACCACTTTTAAGTTTTCAGAATGGGCGGCAGTGCTCTCCACGCGAATCAACTGTTTCAAAAATTTCAAATCATCGTTGTTAATAAGATTCATAAAATTATGATCTCAAAATTTAAATGGCTAACTTAAATCAATCTTAACAAGAATTTTATTAAATATGCAAATTATGACTTTTTTTCTAAACGATGATTTTCACGGACAATCACAAAATACTTAACCAATTCAGTGGAAATTAATTTTAATACAGCTAATCCTAAAACAACACATAACATCCATAATGGCAACTCTACAAGTTCAAAAATCTTCTGGCCAGTGGTCGTAAAAAACACAAAAGCAGCTATCCAAAAACTTATTAAAACTGCTGCCCACAAAGATTTATTGTCAAACATGTCCATTCTCCAAATGTTCTTTTTTAAATTCTTGCAACTAAAAGAATAAAACAATGAACTGACGATAATCGCCGCAAAAACAAAAGTATTTGCCAAACCAAGGCCATAACTTTGATAAAAATAGTAGAAAAACCACAATAATACAAAATCAAATATCAACCCAACCACTAAAATCAAAATTTTCATTTCCCCATCTAATAATTTATTTCTAGATTTCAAGTATTGTTTATCCATTGTTTGTTCTTGTGGGTTTTTTTCCATTATAAGTGCAATTCCGGGAAAACCATCAACGATTAAATTGATCCATAAAATTTGAATTGCTGTTAAAGGCAATGGCAAACCGATCAATAAAGCACCGCTAATTAAAACAATTTCCGCGAAAGAATCAGAAAGCAAATACACCAAAATCTTTTTCAAATTCAAAAAAATACTCCTACCCTCCTCAATGGCATCCACAATTACATGAAAATCATTATCTAACATGATCAAATCAGCCGCCTCTTTAGTGACTTCAGTACCGCTGTGTACTGCCAAACCAATATCCGCCGCTTTAACAGCCGGGGCGTCATTAATACCATCACCGGTCATCGCTACTTTATGACCAGACTCCTGAAACAAACGAACGATTCGCCATTTGTCTTCAGGGTGGACCCGTGCCAAAATTGTTACTTTATTGATTTTAGACAATAATTCCCGATCATTCATTGCCTGAATATCCGTACCGGTTAAAATTAAATCGCCCGCTTTTAGTAAATTCAACTGATCAGCCACTGCCTTGGCAGTCTCCGGATGATCGCCGGTAATCATTACCACTTTGATACCACCGTCTTTGGCGATTTTGATAAACTTAGCAACCCCTGGCCGTAACGGATCTTTCAACAACAAATACCCCAAAAATATCCCATTATTAAACACCAATGATTTCTCAGTGACGCGTCGCAAAGCCACGCCCAATAAGTAATAACCTTTTTTCGCCCAAGACAAATGTTGATCTTTCAATTTTTGTCTTTTTTCCGCACTCAATCGATGCTCATCTAAATTTTTATCTAAATAATGAGTAGACAAATTCAAGGCTTGCTCCGGTGAGCCCATATAAAACAACTGATTTTCCTGACGCTCATTATTTTTATAAAGATATAAAGCGAATTTATCGCGCGAATGAAATGGCAAACTGTCCAAAAAGGCGTATTTTCCATCCTCCAAATTTGGTCGGAAAATATTATAATTCACACCTAATTTAAACAAAGCCTGATTGATGGAACCACCGATCAAACGACCGTTCACGAACTTAGCGGTGTTGGATAAAGATGCCGCTTCCACAATAAATTTCATCAAATCATCTTGCAAAATCGGCACATTGTTTTGTACTTCGTAATCATTGTCAGCGGTCACAATTTTCAACACTGAAGCGTTGCCTTCGGTTAGAGTGCCGGTCTTATCAGTACAAATGACATCTACGCTACCCAACGTTTCCACCGAAACCAAACGCTGCACCAAAGCTTGTTTTTTCAAAAGTTTTTGCATGCCCAAAGCTAAAAGCGCGGTCATTGCCACCACCAAGCCCTCCGGCACCGCCGAAATCGCTACCGCCACCGAGATAATTAACATTTCTCCAATCGAGTAACCATGCGTAATACCAGCGACCCAAATCAACATTGCAAAAAAAATAACTGCTAAAGCAATATAATGACTCAAAGACTTCAACTCCAATTGCAAAGGGGTTAAAACATCACTTTGTTTTTGTAGTAAATGGGCAATTTGTCCAAACTTGGTGTTGGCACCGACGCGCAAAACCTCCGCCACCGCTTGACCACGCACCATCGTTGTTCCCATGAACAAAAGATGCTCACGTTTATCACGCCCGTTCACGTCTTTAGGAATGCTTTCGCTTTCCCCGGTTAAAATCGCTTCGTCCGTGAGAACATCAATACTTTCTATCAATTTTGCATCTGCCGGAATTTTATCACCTGCCTGCACCACCAATAAATCCCCCACCACCACGTCCGCCGCCGGAATAAGTTTTTCCACTCCGTCCCTGATAACCAAAGTTTCCCAAGGCACCAAGGCCGTCAATTTTGCCAAAATATTATAAGCCTTATACTCCTGAATGTAACCAACTACAGTATTGATTAAAATCGCCGCGATAATAATCAAAGAATCTTTAATTTCTCCCAAACCCACGGAAATCACCACCGCCGCCAATAAAATATAAATCAAAACATTATTAAATTGACTAAAAAAAACTTGCCAACGGGACTTGGTTTTTTCCCGTGGAAGCAAATTCCGGCCATCACGCCATAAACGGCGCTGTGCCTCACTCGTGCTCAAACCTTTGTGTTTCATTTTTGTTTAGGATTTTTTCGGTCCTATCTTTTTAATTATATCAGAAAAGAAATCAAGAGACAAAAAATATTATTATAAAAGGGCGTTGCATTGCAACGCCCCTACAAAAGAGATTAATTCAAAATTATTTTAAATCTAATTTCACAAAACTTTCCAAATGATAGGTTTGTGGAAACAAATCAAAACCCTTAATCACTTTGGCTTCGTACAATGGGCTTAGCAAAGCCAAATCGCGACTAAGCGTCACCGGATTACAAGAAATGTAAAATATATGAGGAGTTTTCATTTCCAACAAGAACGCCACCACCGCCGGGTCCAAACCAGAACGGGGCGGATCAACGACAATCGCACCAAAATCATGATCACGCAATTGCTTAACCATCTTTGAAGCGTCACCCACCAAAAATTCCAAATTATCTAAATTATTCAAACGAGCGTTGGCCTGCGCCGCCGCCACCGCGCTCGCCACCAACTCCAATCCGTAGATTTTACGTTGCGGATTCAAACGAGCCAATGGCAAAGTAAAAGTTCCAACGCCGCAATACAAATCCAAAATCGGACGCTGATCCAACTGACCGCAATGCCCTAATAATTCCTCAATTAAATGCTCCGCCTGAACAGTATTATTTTGAAAAAAAGCATCAGAACTAATTTGATAATCCAAATCCAACAATTTTTCAGTGATGTGTGCCTTGCCCGCTAACAAAGTATCAGTATAAGATTCTCTTTTTCGACGTTGCAAACGAATTAAACGATGATAAAAAGAAGTAACTGCCAAATCTTTCGGTAAAAAATTTAAAAAATCCTTGAACAATTTTTGTAGACTAGTATTATCAGGATAATTTTCTGGATAATCATCGCTGGTGACGATTATAATCATCCATTGATTAGTATGGTGGGCGTGACGAATCACCAAATGACGCAAAAATCCCACAAAACGATGGCGATCAAAACAACTTAAAGCATATTTCTGACGCCATTCTTTGGCCGCTTTAATAATTGCCGCCACTGGCTCAGGAAACAACAAACAATCATCCAAATCAACGATTTTATAAAAACTCCCTTTATAACACTGTCCCAAAGCAAAACCAAAATCATCATCCACGAAATTCAACTCTATTTTATTGCGATAACGCCAAATTTCCGGTGCCCCCACCACGCTCAAGCCAGGCCAAGCCTGAATCTTCGCCCCCTGACGTAAATTTTCCGCTAAAATCGCGGTTTTTAAAGCTAATTGTCGTTCATATTCCAAATGTTGATACTGACAGCCACCACAACGCCCAAAATACGGGCAAGGCGGCGTGACACGCCCCTCACCGACCGTTTCCACTTCCAAAATACGGCCTTCACAATAATCCTTCTTTTTCTTGTAAATACCCACTTTCACGATTTCACCGGGTTGAGCAAAGCCCTCCAATAACAAAACCTGGCCATTAGGTAAATGACTCAAGTATCGTCCTTCAAATATTGCTTTTTCAATTTTAACGCTCAACTCTTCCATGAAAATTAAATACTATAATCAATATCCTTATTCTGATTCTTCCCCACCAATTTTCCTTTAAAATCATCCCAAGACAACAAAACATTATCCTTGGAACCGAAAACTTTAATATTCAATTCATTCAAATTTTCAATTTCTTTATCACCGATTACCACGGTATAAGGCACTTTGTCACCGGCCGCTTTACGAATCTTATTACCGATGGTTTCACTGCTGCTGTCCGCTTTGGCACGAACATCAATCGCCGCCAATTCCGCTTGCAGTTCTTTAACCTTATCAATATGTTTATCAGCCACGGAAATCAAACGCACTTGCTCCGGTACCACCCAAAACGGCAAAGCTCCGGCAAAGTTTTCAATCATCACGCCGATAAAACGCTCAAAAGAACCAAGCAAAGCACGATGCAACATGTAAGGACGTTCAGTCTCTCCTTTATCATTGATGAAAGTCAAATCAAAACGTTCCGGCAAATTGAAATCAAATTGCAAAGTGGAACACTGCCAAGTACGGCCAATGGCATCTTTCAATTTAAAATCCAACTTCGGACCATAAAACGCCGCTTCGCCCACTTCCTTACTGTAATCCAAATTCAATTCGGTGGCGACTTCTTCCAAAACTTTTTCCGTATGTGCCCAACCCTCATCATTACCAGCATATTTGACGGTGTTTTCCGGATCACGCACCGATAAAGAAATCTTATAATCTTTAAAACCAAAATCAGTCAACATTTCAATGATAAACTTGGCAACCCGCAACAACTCTTCTTTCACTTGTTCTTTGGTACAAATGATGTGAGCATCATCCTGAGTAAAACCACGAACGCGGGTTAAACCGGACAATTCACCGGATTGCTCATAACGATAAACCGTGCCCATTTCCGCCCAACGAATCGGCAATTCACGATAACTGCGCAATTTGGAGCCGTACATAATCACATGAAACGGACAATTCATCGGCTTGATTAAATATTCTTCTTTCACTTTAGCTTTTTCGCCTTTTTGAGCGGCCCCCAAGCTCTGCCCGACTTCCATCGTCGGATACATGCTATCATTGTAAAATCCCCAATGACCGGAAGTTTCCCATAATTTACGATTACCAATATGCGGAGTGCGCACCAATTCATAACCGCTACGCAAATGTTTTTTATACCAATATTCTTCCATTACGCGCCACAACAACGCACCCTTGGGTAACCACAAAACCAAGCCCTTACCAACCATCTCATCAATATGAAATAATTCCAATTCTTTACCCAATTTGCGATGGTCACGTTTTTCCGCTTCCACCAAAAAATTCAAATGTTGTTCCAGGGCCGCTTTATCGGCGAAAGCCAAAGCGTAAATACGGGTCAACATTTCACGATTCTCATCGCCGCGCCAATAGGCACCGGCCACCTTATTTAATCTAAATCCATCGCTCGGCAATTCATCGGTGCCGTTAACGTGAGGACCGCGGCATAAATCCACGAACTTCAATTCGCCGTTGGCCTCATTTTTATAAATGGAAACCTGAGTTTCACCGTTTTTGGCCAAGTCTTCAATCAATTCCACTTTATATTTTTGATCGGCAAACATTTTCTTGGCTTCTTCAATGGACAATTCTTCACGAACAAAAGTCTGCTTGCTCTTCAAAATCTCCTTCATTTTTTCTTCAATTTTCGGTAAATCATCAGTGGACAAAGTGACGCCGGTCGGAAATTCAAAATCATAATAAAAACCGGTATCAATCGCCGGACCGATAGCCACTTTCACACCCGGGTACAATTCCGTCACCGCTTGCGCCATGACATGAGACAAAGAATGTCTGATTTGTTCCAATTCCATAGATTTTTATTCAATTAAAAAATTATAATAGTATTAAATGATTGTAACATTTTGATTTGGGTTTTGTAAACTATTGCTCCAACATCACCGTTACCGGGCCATCGTTTTGTAAATCCACCACCATTTCGCCACCGAAAACCCCGGATTGTATTTTATCAGCAACATAATTTTCCTTTAAATAAGCCAAAAACTGGTTATAAAGAAATTCCGCGTCGGCGTAAGGCATGGCCTCATCCCAATTCACTTTTCGGCCCTTTTCCATTTGTCCATACAAGGTAAATTGTGAAACGACCAACAATTCTCCCTGCGTTTCCAACAACGATTTTCCCATCCTGCCACGCTCATCATCAAACAACGCGACATTTAGCAAACGATAAACAAGTTTGGGGAAACTTGCCGAAGTATCATCTTTTTTAAAACCAAGCAAAATCAAAAAACCCGCCCCGATTTCGGAAACGAGTTTTCCCTCACAACTGACCCGAGCTTGATTAACACGCTGAATCAATAAACGCATAAAATCTAAATCTCATCCTCAGAATCCGCCAAACTACTGATTTGCCCTTGCAATTCCTCCAACTTGGTATTTTGGGGATTCACTTCTTTTAATTTATCAAAAGTTTCTTGTGCCAATTTCTTATTTTCCGCCAAAATCGCCATTTCCAATAAAGCATCCAAATATTTCGGGCTATTTTCTTCTTTTTCCAAAGCTTGTTTAAAATAAGTAATGGCTCCCCTTAAATCATCCAAAGATTTACAAACTAAACCCAAATGATAAGCGATTTGCGCGACATCACAGTCATCAACATTATCCAAATTTTTCTTATTTTCTAGGCACAACTTCAAAGCAAACTGAAAAATTTCTTTGGACTGTTGATATTCCTTCAAACGATAATATAAACGCCCCAAACCACGATAAGCTTCAACATTATATTTATCAAGATTAATCACTTCCAAAAAAACACGTTCTGATTCATCATATTTATCAGCATCAAACAACTGACTGGCTTTTTCCAACAAAACATTGATTTTATCTTTCATATCAGCATCTTTCATTACCGGTTTATAGCGAAAACGATACCGATGTTCCCAATCCTGAATTTTATTTTTCATGGAACGAGCAATCGCTCCAAAAAAGCCACCAATCGCTTGAAAAATCACCAAAAAACGCCCGAAAAACCCGGTCGCCCGTCTTTGCAAACGATCAGCTAATAATTTATCTTTCAATTGTTTCTCGCGCTCTTCCGGAATACTGTCAACATCAACCAAAACTAAATCCGGAAATTTTCTAATGAGAATAATCAAAATAACCACTATACTAAGAATCAAGAGCGACAAAGGGACAATAAAGTTCCAATCTAACTGCATAAAATTTAATCAAATTTTAAAATATTTTTCCAAGTCAATTTTGGTGCATCACCAATCATTGCTAAATTTAGCTTATTATTCTTAAAAAAGAAAGAGGCGACCCGTTTAATATCATCAACGCTAACCTTGTTAACCATTTTTAAATATTCATCAGGCGTCACCACTTTTTTCATGAAAGTGATTTGCGTGCTGTACCAACTAGCTAATTGACGAGCACTTTCCGTTTCAATGGAAAATTTTCCTTCCAAAAAGCTCTTAGCCTTTTTCAATTCTTCCGCCGAGACTTTAACGGTGGCGATTTTTTTCAATTCAGACAAAATAGCTTTAACCGCTTCTTCCAAACGACTCTTATCTAAACCGGCATGCACCACGAGCATCCCATTATCTTCATAAAAATTATGGTAAGCACGCACCAAATAACACAAGCCACGCTTCTCTCGAATCTCCAAGAACAAACGCGAACTCATATTACCACCCAAAATTAAAGCCAAAATTTGCGCCGCTATGGCATCTTTATGATTGTAATCAATTCCCGGAAACCCCAAGGCCAATTGGATTTGCTGAGTGTCTTTATGTTTGACAACAAATTGTGGCTTAACACTCTTCACAACGATTTTATTGTAATTTTGACGTGGCTTGGCCGGCAATTTTCCCCAATACTCATCTAACATTTTCTTAGCTTCGGCCACCTTAAAATTACCAGTCAAAACCAACAAGTAATTTCCTGACTGATAATATTTTCGATAATAATTCAAAACATCTTTATGGGTGATTCCGGAAACCGTTTTAACAGTGCCGGCGATATCACGCCCCAAAGCATTATCCCCGAAAACCAAATTCTCCAAAAAATCCTCAATGCTCATCATGGGATTATCTTCGTACATGTTAATTTCTTCAATCACCACTTTTTTCTCCGGGGCCAGTTCCTTTTCCGGAAACAAACTAGCCTGCACCATATCGGCCAAAATATCCTGAATTTGTGCCAAATGTTTGTGATTAGCAGTAATAAAATAAACAGTCCGATCTTTACCGGTAAAAGCATTAAAATTAGCACCGATGCTATCCAATTCTTTGGCCAACATTTCCTTATCCGGACGTTTCTTGGTACCCTTAAACATCAAATGTTCAATAAAATGGGAAATACCGCTGATTTTTGAACTTTCATAACGTGAGCCGACTTTAGCGGTCACAAACAAAGACACCGCTTTGGTATGTGCTTGCGGCAACAACAAAACCGGAATACCGTTTTTTAATTTTGTCAGCTGATATTTATCCATAAATATTAAACTAAATTATTTGTAAAATAGCTCACTAAGTCACTGATTTTAATTCTTGATTGCTCCATAGTATCGCGATCACGCACTGTCACGCTGTTATCTTCCAAACTATCAAAATCAACGGTCACGCAATAAGGCGTGCCAATTTCATCTTGGCGGCGGTAGCGTTTGCCGATATTACCGTTATCGTCAAATTCACAAAAGAATTTTTCTTTCAAACCATTAAACACTTCTTTAGCTTTTGCAACCAATTCCGGTTTATTTTTTAATAACGGGAAAACCGCGATTTTTACCGGTGCCAAATGTTTAGGGAATTTCATCACCACGCGAGTTTCTTCTCCCACCTGCTCTTCAGTGTAAGCATTATCCAAGAACATTAAAAGCAAACGAGTTAAACCAACTGAGGTCTCCAAAATATGCGGAATAAATCTTTCTTTGTTAGCTTCATCAAAATAAGACAAATCAACTCCGGAAAACTTGGAATGTTGAGATAAATCCCAATCACCGCGAGCATGAATGCCCTCCACTTCTTTAAATCCTCCCAAACCTTGAAAATCAAACTCAACATCATAAGCTTTACTGGCATAATGTGCCAATTTTTCATGTTTATACCAACGAATTTTATTTTCCGGAATGCCATTATCCAAATACCATTGCCAACGAATCGATTGCCATTCCTCAAATTTCTCCTCCATCATGCTGGGATGCAAAAAATATTGCATTTCCATTTGTTCAAACTCACGGGTGCGGAAAATAAATTGACGAGCCACAATTTCATTACGAAAGGCTTTACCAACTTGAGCAATCCCAAATGGCAATTTAGGATGCAAAGAATCAATGGTGTTTTTATATTCCAAATAAATTCCCCCGCAAGTTTCCGGACGCAAATAAACCACGTTTTCTTCACACAAATCCGAAGTCGGAGAACCCAAATTTGATTTTACCATCAAAGAAAATTTTTTCGCTGGAGTCATGTCCGTGGAACCACAAACCGCACATTTTAATTTTTTATCCACTCGCAATTTATCCAATTCTTCGTTAATAAAATCCAAAGGTTTTTTGTCAGCATTCACTCCAAATTCTTCTAAAATATGATCAGCGCGAAATCGTGCTTTACATTTTTTACAATCAACTTGCGGATCATCAAAACTATCAACGTGACCGGAAGCTTCCCAGGTTCGCGGATGCATAAAAATCGCACTATCCAAACCAACCACATCCTCACGCATTTGCACCATTGATTTCCACCAAGAATCACGAATATTGTTTTTCAACAAAACTCCGTAATGGCCATAATCATAAATCGCCCCAAAACCACCATAAATTTCCGAGGAAGGAAAAACAAAACCTCTGCGCTTGCACAAAGCCACCAATTTTTCCATTGAATCCGCCATAAAAATATTAGTTAATTCTCTTAAAAGCTACTTTTAATTCAGGTACATATTTATTTTCATACTTATCTACCAACTCCACTTGTTCATTTTTCATCAACATACTCAAAGCCACATCTTTCAACAATTCTTCGTCGGTCTTAATATCAATTTTGAAATTCTCCATCTGATCATAATTAATCATATTGCTGGTAATCAATTGCTTTTCCAAAATTTTCAATTCCTTACGCTTCTCATCCAGCTCTGCTTTCATTTTAGAATAAGTAAAATCATTACTTAAAACATCCTTGGCAGATGTTTTCAATTCTTTCAACTTACCTTTGTTTTCCTGAATGCGATTATAAATTTCTTTGATTTTTTTTTGTTGATCTTCTGACATGAAATTATTTTTAAGAATTAAATCGTCATGATTTCCTTTTCTTTTTCGTCGCCGATATCCTCCACTTTTTTAGTGTACTCACTAGCCATTTTGTCAATTTTTTCAAAATAGCTGAACTTATCATCTTGGCTGATTTCCTTGTTCTTTTCCGACTCGGTAATATCCTCACGCATTTTTTCACGAATCTTACGGATTTGCACCTTTGATTCTTCCAATCGTTGCTTTAATTGTTTTACCAAATCCTTACGAGTTTCCTCAGTTAAAGCGGGAATATTCAAACGAATCATTTGTCCATCATTAACCGGATTGATATTTAAATCAGCCTTGTTCAATGCCTCTTCAACCGCTTTCATATTGCTTTTATCCC
Organism: Candidatus Paceibacter sp.; assembly: GCA_020724925.1. Classification (GTDB taxonomy): domain Bacteria; phylum Patescibacteriota; class Patescibacteriia; order DYGC01; family DYGC01; genus DYGC01. The sequence continues at coordinate 5,249 of DYGC01000009.1, read as the reverse complement.
AAGGAGCGACCGTAATCAAACGTGGTTCCGGAACGCCAATCGTCGCCACATGCTCCAAAGGCATCATTGAGCCATAGACATTAACCATCACGCCATTCAAAATCTGGGCATTGGCCCGACCGGTGCGCAAAACACTAATGTTTTTCCTAGTAAAATCAATGATTTTCTCCAATTCTGGACGATAAGGTTCAAGCATAAATATTCAATTTTATTATTAAAATCTAAAACTATCTTATAAGAGTTTTATCGACAAATCAAGCTAATAAATTAGTCTTTCGGTGGTTTTTTCAAACCGATCAAAACGTGGGTGGATGGACCAGCAACCGTGGTAGTAGCATCCGCTTGGGGGGCGCCACCGTAAATTAAAATTTGATAAACGCGGCTGGCGGCTGGTAAACGGAAAGTCGCCCAATTTTGACCACCATCATTACTATAATTGAAGGAACGATCAGTACCATAATAAATTTGTTTTTCATCACGAGGATGAATCGCTACCGAATAAAGCAATAATTCACCAGGAGCAGTCAAAATCGGCAATGATTCCCAAGTTTGACCATTATCAATAGTTTTCAATAAACCATGCTTACCGGAAGAAATCAAAGTATTGGAATCAGCATGATAAGCTAAATCCAAAACATCTTTATAATTGGAAAAAGCTTTTTGTGCTTTCAAACTCTCCTCTTCCCAAGACTCACCGCCATCCAAGCTGACTACTGCCCCCAAACCATATACTCCCGCCCACAAAATACGTGTGTCTTTAGCTAAAATTAAACGATGCACCGGTTTTTTAAAACGATACATAGTCTTCCAGGTTTTTCCACCATCAATCGTTTTAATCAAATCACCATCCATCGTTCCAATATAAATAATTTCCGGGTTAAAACTATCAACCACGATCGCATCCACTTCAGCCGTTGGAGAATCATTATAATGAATACTTTCAAAACTACGTCCACAATCTTTACTTTTATAAACATAACGTCCAGTAGTGGCATACAAAGTGCATTTTTCAGAAGGATGAACGGCAACGCCATTGATTTTTCCGGTTTTCATGCCACGTGCCTGGTTCCAGGATTCGCCAAAATCATAAGAATAAAACATTCCAAACGAGGTTCCGGCATAAATCGTCATCGGATCTTGCGGATCGCTCACCAAGGATAACATATCCAATTCATTAATATTCACCGGTTGATTTTTAACAGTCGCGACAGCACTTTTTGAAACCCAAGTCTTACCGAAATCAACGGTTTTAAAAACACCCCCCAAAACCGTTAGCGAAGAAGAACTATTACTACTACCGATACAAGCCCCCAAAAACAACGGTAACACTAAAATTAATGAGAATAAAAAGATTTTGTGTCTAATCATATTTGTTTTAATTATGATTGCTTATTAAAAATTAATCATTAAATTTTCTAAAACCACTGATAAATTAACATTTTTTGCTAAACTGAGTCGAGCTTCATGAATTTTTTTAAAAAATTGCTGAATTTCTTCCAAAGAATATTTTTTCGCCAATTCTTGTAGGCGCGTGGCGCGCGGCATCAAATAAATCAAATGCTTTAAATCATTCTTAATTAATAGCATATCACGAAATACAATTTCTAACAAATCTAAAATCACTAATGCTAGCACCTTTTGACTATTGTAATCCTTGGCTTTTTCAATAATTCCAGACCGAACCACCGAAAAACGATCCGCGTAAAAACCAGCGAACAAATCCAAAACCTGATCAACTTTTTCCAAGTAACTTTCGTATAATTCTCGTTTTTCACTATACAAAACCGCCCGTTCCGGCAAACCAGCAGATAAATGCGCAATGTTTTCCGCCAACTCATTATTCAACTGATAAACATCAATCAAATATTGCTTAATCATCGGTAATGATTGGCTACGAAAAGCAAAAGATTGACTACGCGACAACAAAGTTGGCAAAATCTGCTCACGATGATTAGCTAACAAAAAGAAAATTGTCCGAGAAGACGGTTCTTCCAAAATCTTCAATAAAGCATTGCCCGAATCAATATTTAACAAATCAGCGTCCTTAATCAAAATCACTTTAGGTAAACTTAAAAAAGACTTTTGACTTAATTTCTCTTTTAATTCACGAACTTGCTCAATACTGATATTTTGATTTAATTGTTTCTTTTTCGAATCATATTCACGCTCTAAAATATAGAAATCCGAATAAGAGCCTTTTTCAAACTGCCACTGCACTTTTGCTCCATAATCATCATCCAAGCCATTTAAAACAAAATTTAAAGCCAAATCACGAGCCACCCTTTCCAAACCAAATTCACTTTTACCGGTTAATAAATAAGCGTGATGCCATTTTCCAGAATGCAAAACACGATCAAAATAATCGGCGATTTCCGAATAAAAATATTTTGTAAAACCTGACCAAACACGCATACTAAGACATTATTTTTAAAAACGCCGCCATGGTTTTTTCCGCTGAATTTTGCCATGTATACTGAGGATAAATTAACTTTGATTGACTAATGAGCTTTTGGCGAAGGGCTTCATCAAAAGCCAAGTTTTTCATGGCATTGGCCATTTCCAAGACATCGCTAGGATCAACCAACAAGGCTCCATCCCTGGCAATTTCCGCCATCACCCCGTAATTGCTGGTAATCACTGGCACCCCCACAGACATTGCCTCTAAAATCGGAAAACCAAAACCCTCGTACAATGACGGAAACAAAAAGACCCGCGCTCCGGCCATGAGACTGTTTAATTCCATGGTTGGCAAATATCCCAAAAATTTAATATCAGCTTTATATAAACTTTTATCAGCCGCTTCTTTGATTCTCTCAAAGCCAAAACCCGGCTTACCGATAAACAACAACTGATAATTTTCTCCCCCGCTCTGCTTTTTAAAAACTTCAAAGGCACGAATCATGTTCAAATTATTTTTTTTATTTTCCACGCGACCCACAGTCAAAAAATATTTTTCAGCAATTCCATGTTTTTTACGAGTTTCTGCCCACTGACTTAAATCCGCCACAAACGGCTGGGCTTTAAAACCATGATAAGCCAAATGAATTCTTTCCGGAGCCAATTGATAAAATTTTATCAAATCATTTTTAGTGGTTTCCGATGGTACCAAAAAATCCGCACCTTTTTTAATCGCGGATTTCACTGCCCAATCTTGATATTTTAATTCCTTGGCAGAATAAGCATTAGTAAAATATTTAAAAGCCAAATCATGAACCGTCATCACCGCCTTTCCCCGATATAAAGCAGGAATGACATGTGCCGGCACAAACAACAAATCAATCTGGTCTTTTTTCAATTGACGAGGTAAAGCTAATTGCGTCCACAAATATTTTAACCACCAGGAAATCCCCACAAAATGCCAATTAGCCGGAAAAGTTTTTTGCCATTCCAAGTCACCCTGCCCCAAACGGGCCGGATAATACACGAAAAATTGATGTTCGTGGCTGGCGGGTAAATTTTTCAAATTTTCCAAAAGAGACACTACATACCATTCGACGCCGGTCTTAGTCTCATGCCACAAGCAAGTTCCATTAATTCCTATTCTCATAAATTTTTGATTTCAAAAATTAGCAAAGGCCAAACCTTATTTGGTCGCTAAAATACTACGACGGTATAATTCCAAATTATCCAAAGTTAAACCAGTGCCCTTCACAACGCACAACGGAGCGTCTTCCGCAATGTACGCCGGAACGCCGGTAGCGCGATGCAACAATTTGTCCAAATTACGCAATTGACTACTACCACCGGACAAAACCATTCCTTTATCCATAACATCAGCCGACAACTCCGGCGGCGTATTTTGCAAAACCGATTTTACGGCTTGCACAATACCGGTCAACTCCGGTTGCAAGGCATCGGTAATATCATTGGAACTCAAACGAACGGTTTTTGGCAAACCAGTCACCATGTCACGACCATTCACATCCATAAATAATTGATCATCCAAATACATGGCTGAACCAATTTCAATTTTAATATTTTCCGCCGTTTGATCGCCGACTGCCAAATTATACTTTTGTTTAATATGCTTGATAATCGCTTGGTCTAGTTTATTTCCACCGATACGCACCGAAACACTGGTAACAATCCCGCCCAAAGCAATCACGGCGATTTCTGAAGTCCCTCCGCCCACGTTCACAATCATATGACCGCTCGCACCACCAATCGGAATATTAGCACCGATGGCTGCGGCCAATGGCTCTTTGATAATATACGCGGCTTTGGCACCGGCCGCGATCACGGCGTCAATCACGGCCCGTTTTTCCGCCGAAGTAATTCCCGCCGGCACCGACACCATCACTTCCGGACGAAACAAACGAAATCCCCCCAAAGTCTTATTAATAAAGTAACGCAACATTACTTCAGTTGTCCGATAATCGGCAATTACGCCGTCCTTTAAGGGACGATAAGCAACAATCGAATCAGGGGTACGGCCCAACATCTCTTTGGCATCATTACCGACTGCCAAAATTTGCCGATCAATCAAAGATATCGCCACCACTGATGGTTCATTCAAAACAATCCCTTTTTTGGGAACGTAAACCAAAGTATAGGTCGTTCCCAAATCAATTCCAATCTTTTTATGAAACATGTTTTTATCTGATTTTAAAAATGACTGAATATGCTTATTTTACGCTGTACGAACAAGGGATGTCAACCCTATACAACCTTATGATAATAATTATATAATAAAAAAAATAAATTAAAAATATGAATAAATTTCTAAAAAATTTTGTAAACACCAACTACAAGAAACCGGCTCGCGCGCTTGACCTGGGTTGCGGAAGACGCAAAGATCTTAATTATCTGAAACAAGCCGGCTGGAAAATAATTGGTGTTGATTTACCGAAAAACGACCTGAATTATCCATATAAAAACCAACGAAAATTTGATTTTATTTATTCCAACCATGTTTTGCAATTTATAAAAAACCAAAAAACATTTGTGGAAACCTGTTTTGAAAATCTTAAAGAAAACGGTAGCCTTTTCATCATTACATTTGGCAAAAAAGACAAGGCGGTCAAGAAAACTTTCACCAAACAAGCACTAAAAAAACTATTTTCATCTCATTTTACCAATATTAAAATTGACGAAAAAATCGTCACTGACAATCACCGACCTCTGGGAAAACATCAACACCATTTGCTAATTTTAAGTGCTAAGAAGAAATCAGACAATTAAATAAATAATAAATTCTACGCCCGCCCTCGCTTACTAGCACGCCACTTGGCAATTTCTTGATGATTTCC